>JBFHWK010000282.1:0-4308 GCA_041589075.1 Rhodothermales bacterium | reverse complement strand
GTTCACCGTCATCCGGAAGGCACACCGTCATCCGGAAGGCACACCGTCATCCCGGACTTGATCCGGGATCCATCCGACGCTTAAGGCAACCTCACCGTCGAATAACGATGCGCTCCCCCTGTAGTCCCCCCTCGTGAAGGCGACGCACTCGCATCGAAGTTGCGGCGAGGGGGACGCACTCGTATTGCCGTTGTGGCGAGGGGGGACGCACTCGGTTGCGTTGCGGTAAGGGGCACGGGTCACCGTCGCGGAAGAACACCTTGCCATCAACGCCCCCAAACCCTTTCTTCGTGGAAACAACCGAAACCCCGGCATGAGCGTCAAGGATTTCATCGTACCCACGGGCCGTATCGACCGGGGCCGCTACGCGCTGGCAGGCATTCTGCTGTTCGCGCTCAAGTACAATCTCGACCGGCTGCTCGCACGACGTCTCTTTCGGCGCGACTGGAGCCTGTGGAGCTACCTCGATGTACCGGGCCTCGACAGCATCTCCGCGATCGCCGGTGGCGACGCCCTATATGGCCTGACACTGGTGGCGGTTGCGCTGCCATTCGTGTGGATCGGGACGGTGCTCACAATACGACGCCTTCGCGACGCAGGCTTTCCGCTGTGGCTCGTGCTCGGCTTCTTTGCCCCTGCGCTGAACCTCATTCTGTTTGCGGTGCTGTCGGTCGTGCCGTCCGTCGATGAACCGGTCACCGGCGAACGTGCGGAGCCGGCTCGGAGCCGGCTCGATCGTTTCATCCCCGAGGGTCAGCTGGCCAGCGCGGCGATGGCCGTCGGCCTGACCGTGCCGGCAGGCGTCATCGGTACATTGATCGCCGTAAACCTCTTCGAGAGTTATGGCTGGGGACTCTTCGTCGGTCTTCCTTTTGGTCTGGGAATGGTGGCCGCGCTCATTCACGGCTATCACAAAGAACGAACGGCTGCCGAGTGTTTTTCGGTGGGACTGTCGTCGGTGGCTGTGCTTGGCGGAATCCTCGCGCTGGTGGCGGCGGAAGGTCTGATCTGCCTGTTCATGGCTGCACCGATCGCGCTCTCACTGGCGGTCATCGGAAGCGGCATGGGTTACGTGATGCAGCGGCGCCCCGACCGCCCCCGCGGCACGGCTGCAGCGAGCCTCGCCGTACTGCTGGTCGTACCCGGATTCATTGTGATCGAAGGGCTGCACGACCGCCCGGCGCCGCTGGTCGCGGTGTCCACCACGGTCACAATCGAGGCCCCACCCGAGGAAGTCTGGAGCAACCTCGTTGCGTTCTCGGAAATCCCGCCGCCCCAGGAGTGGCTCTTTCGCGTGGGCATCGCATATCCACTGCGAGCCACGATCGACGGAACCGGCGTGGGAGCGGTACGCCGCTGTGAGTTCACGACCGGCGCGTTTGTCGAGCCGATCACCGTGTGGGAGGAACCCCGCGAGCTGGCGTTCTCGGTCGAATCGATGCCGGATCCCATGCAGGAGTGGACATTCTACGGCGACATCAGGCCCGCGCACATCGACGGGTACTTCCGCACCGAGCGCGGTCGGTTCCTGCTCGAGCAGTCCGAGAATGGCACGCTCCTGACCGGCACGACGTGGTACCGAAACCGCATGTGGCCGAACCGCTACTGGAACGTGTGGGCCGATGCGATCCTGCATCGGATACACCTGCGCGTCCTGCGACACATCAAAGTTGAAGCGGAGTCTTGAGTATTTGGGATCTCGTCTAGGTACCACTAGGGAGGCGACGACCCATCGGCAGGGAAGAGCGACCTGTCCAGACCAGGTATGATGCGCAGCGCGTTCCCGTAGTAGATGTAACGCAACACGTCGTCGGGAAGGTCGAGTCCGTAAATCTTCCAGTGCGCATGACGCTTGCGGTAATAGTCGAAGTACTCGTCTGAGGTTTCGAACGCGCGAAAGTAGACGTGATACTCTTCCGGGACCCAAGCATCCTTTCCGAATAGCACGCGGTCCTTGTGCTCGATCAGGAACGCACGGGCGAAGCGGGGCTGGCGGCCGAGCTCGGCAAGTACGGCACCCAACTCGGTGTAGACATTGGGATGTTCGTTTAGGAGGCGTCCGAGTCGCCCCAGGTCGTTGCCGAGCCAGCCGAGGTGCGCATTAATGAAGATGGTCTCCGGATGCCGGCGGAACAGGTTATGTTGTTCGCCGATGATCTGCTCCCAAGGAGGATATTCGTCCGGGGGCCGGTATCTCTCCGGCCGCTCCTTGAGTTCGAACCATCGCTCGTTGTGTCTGTCTTTGTTTTCCCAAAACGGTGCCGGGTCGGCCGAATGAATCAACACGGGGATCCCGAGCTCAGCGCACTTGCGCCACACGGGGTCGATACGTGGGTCGTCGACCGGGACCCGCTGTCCGGACGCGTCGACGACAGTGAGCCCAAGATTCTTGAAGATCTTCAGGCCCCGCGCACCAATCGCGACGTCGCGCGCGAGTTGTTCGGCCGTACGTAAAGCCCAGTCGGGATCATCAATTCCGTCGAAGCTGATGTTTGCAAACGTTACGAAGCGCGATTCGTGTTTGCGGGACAGGTTGTCAATCCCCGCCTTCAGAACATCGCCCGACCTTCCGCTCAGGTTGACCATCACAGCCATGTTGATGGTGTCCATCTCCATGACCAGCGAGTCGAGGTTGCCCTGGGACCTCTCCGCCACACGCCACTGATGGCTGTGCACATCCACGAACGGATACCGCGCCCTCACGACCGGGTGCTCCGGTACGACGAGTGTCGACTGCGGAGCATAATCGTCGACAGTCATCTGCGGCTCCTGTGCACAGGCGAATACGGGTAACGTAAGTAGCAGCGAGACGATCGATCGGCGGTGTGTCATGCCGTTTTAGAGCGATAATGCGTTGGCCGATAATAAACACCGGCGTACGTGTCAGATGCGCGATTGCTCCCGCGTAACACGGGATGCGTGATCCGACGTGAGGTCGACTGGCTGCGCAATGTGTGCAGCGCTGGTGCATGAATTGCACAGCGCCGTGCGCGATGGTACCTCCGATGGACACACTCTGAGGCTCCGCAAGCCTCAAATTCCCGTCTTTTGGAGTCTGACAACCGTCAACGTGGCATGTGGCAAGGTGCTTGCAACGCCAAGCGCCCTGTCCATCAGATGACACTGAGTAGAAACCAACCCTTTTACAATCATGCGATATTTACCGGCTCTTCTCGTCACCGTCCTTCTCGTCGTTTCGACGGGCTGCGATTCTTCGGGCACCGACGGCACGGATGTGCGGCTCGGATTCCGCGTCGAGAACGCATCACTATTGAAGGCCAAGACGGCCGTCGATATGCTCGAGATCACGGGCAGCAACGGCACGCTCCGAATCATGGACGTTCGTCTGATAGCCGCAGAGTTTGAACTCGAGCGCATCTCGGATGAGGATTGCGACCTGCTGACCGGCGAGGCGCACGACAACTGTGAGGAGTTCGAGTTGCCGCCGTTCTTCGTCGACCTTCCGCTCGATGAAACACGCGTGACAATCGGGGCGGCGAACATCGAGCCAGACACATACGACGAGCTTGAGTTCGAAGTTGAGAACCTGGACGACGACGATGGAAACCCGGGCGTTGCCGACGCGCTTCTGACGGACATTCGAGCGCAGTTCCCGGACTGGCCGCAGAAGGCTAGCGTGCTGCTTGAAGGAGAGTTCGAGCCCACCGGTGGAACGCCGCGACCCTACCGCGTTTACGTGGATGCGGAGATAGAGATCGAGATGGACCTGTCCCCACCTCTCACGATCGATGCCGAGGGCGTGAGCGAGGACCTCACCATTGTCGTGGACCCGGCCATGTGGCTACTCCGGGCAGACAGCACAGTGGTGGATCTGTCCGCAGCCGACTTCAGCAACACTGAAGATCTGTACCAGTTCGAAGTTGAATTCGAGAACGGGTTTAAGGAAATCGAATTTGACGACTAGTTGGTGAGTGAGTGCGGAGCGTCCGTCCGGACGCTCCGCCTTACGGTCACCCGGGCAGTTAGAGTGCCGCTACCGAAAACGGCACGACTACCTTCTCCCAACGCAGCTTGACCTTCGAGTCCTCGACGACGAAGTCCATGCTCTCGACGTGTCCTCCCTCCTCGGGAGTGACCGTCACCCGAAGCACGTCTTCGTCAGGATCGTGGTTGAACGCGCCCCACTGGTTGGCGGTCGCATTGAAGATCCCCACCCATTTCTCTTTACCCGGTATGGTGAAGAGTGCGTAGGTGCCGGCATCAAGCGAATCGCCCTCGACGGCAACGGGTGCACTGAAAGAGATCGTCGTGGCTTCGTTGGCTCCCGTGCGCCACACCTTGTCCATC
>JBFHWK010000281.1:0-4315 GCA_041589075.1 Rhodothermales bacterium | reverse complement strand
TTGCGTCTTCGATCCACTTCACGTATTCCCGCTGATGCGTGTACGAGAGATCACGAAAGAACGCTGCGGCGCGCGGTGATCCCTTCATCGCACTCGCGAAGTCCTTCGGCGGCACGACGACTCGAGGCTCGGTATCCTCCCGAACGGTCACCTTGACTGTGTCGCCGACGTCCTTGCCGATCTGCTTGCAGATCGCCTTGAGAATCGGAAGAATGTGATCGGGCCCGCCCATCCGGACGATCGAACCGCGATAGGCGACGCCATTGAAGGTTGCCACCACCTTGACACGTTTCTTCCGATAAACGCTCTCGACGTCGAACGGAATACTGACGAACGCACCACCGCCGCCGGCGGATTCGATAACCGCCTTGAACCTCCTAGATGTGCTCATGGGTTCGAATCATCCGGTCGAAACGGGTTGTATACCATGCGCTGCCGAAGCTCCCACGTCGCTCCCTCGCCCCGCGAAAGGTACTGTTCGCGAACGGTCACTCCTTGAGCATTACGGAAGAATGTGTGGCGCGTTCGGACAAGAAGATTGCCAAGCTTCGTTTGCCAGACAAACACGAGGGTGTCTCCTTTCAGGTGCCCGTCGTGCTTCATCAGGCCCCCGTGCTGCGAATCAACCGTCAGTCGGTCGAAGCGACCCTTCGCGGGTTCCGTAAAGATGCTGATCGCGTGATACGGAATTGTGTCTAACTCTGCGGTGAATCGTTCGACCAGTGCGCATCCCATCAGGTCTTTGCGCACCGACGAGGTCGCCGTCACGTCGAGCCACTCGCCCGGTGCCACTCGGTATCTCCAGTCAACCGACCAGGAACCCTCCAATGCCCGAAGGTGGTCCGACTCAATGGCGTGACAGGCGGGCTGCGCCGACACCGGCGTGGAAAGAACGCCGAGAAGGGCCGCCAGCGAGGTGAGGTTGACAAATCGCGTCACGGCTTGGCTCCGATTGTAATCAGAAAGATCTCGATCACGACGACGGTAACGAACGTCGGCGTGAACACCCTTAGAAACCTGCAGACACCGTTCAGTTCTTCGTCTCCCAGGCTTTCAAAGCTCCCATCATACAGGAACCGCTGGACGGCAACGCTCTTGCGCGGCGACACGTTGAATACGGTCGGGCGGCCGAGGACCTTATACGTATGATCGTGACGCTCGCGAAGCATTTCGAACAGCCGCCGGTAGTGCCAAGCGCCGACTGGAGCACCGACAAGAAGCGTCAGCAGAAATATCGTCAATTCACTATCCTCGCCCGGCGCGACTTCGGGTCACCGACTGCGACCGCTCAAGACACGGCAAGCCAGGCCCTCGCCTCTGCTTCTTCCAGAAAAACCTGGAACGACAGACCGGCGTTTCGCGCCACATCCTCGTAAAATTTGTAGTCCGCGATCTCATCCGCGGTGACGAGAACGGCGGCCTTGCGTTTCGCCGCCTCGGCGCCTTTCAGCGCGTCTAGCCGGCGCGGTAAGAAGAACCATTCGCCGAGCGGAACATCCGTGCGCGCATCGCGCATGTCGTAAAGAAGGTCGAAGCCGTGCTTCGACGCCTCGGTCCGCGAAGAGGTGATGATCACATCACCATCTTCCTTAGTCAGCAAGCCCGTGACCTCGACGCGCACCAAGTGTGCGCCGGCCTCGACTTCTATCCTGTATTCTGCCATCGCGCACAACCGAAAATACCTTTCACGGTACTACCTCTCGACGATGCGATGGTTGCGGCTTACCTCCAGAAACGAGCAAGCTCGCGGTACCGGGCCTAGGACGCAAGAGTAGCGCTCATGGTGATATTGGCGTTCAGAACTTTCGAGATCGGGCATCCGGCCTTCGCCTTTTCGGCCGCCTCGTCGAACGCATCCCGATCCGCTCCCGGCACCCGGGCCGTTACATCGAGATGAACATCGGTGATGGTGAAACCGTCCGCCTCCTTGACGAGCGTAACCGTGGCCGTCGTCGCGATGCTGTCCGCAGTCATGCCTGCACGGTTAAGGTTGCCTGATAGCGCCATGGAAAAACACGACGCATGCGCTGCGGCGATGAGCTCTTCTGGATTCGTACCTGCCGCATCCTCAAATCGCTTGGCGAACGAGTACGGCACGTCCTTGAGTACGCCGCTCTCCGAGGAGACCGTGCCGTTGCCCTCCCGAATCGTGCCTTTCCAGACCGCCGAACCTTTTCTCTTCTTCATTACGCTGAGTCCTCTTTTGTGAACTTACGCCGCGAGGGCGAGAACCTGATTTGCTGAGAAACTATGCCATGGAGGGGAGCCGGTTGCAGCCAGAGCACACCCTTCACGGCGACTTCGTCATGCGGTCGATCTCGTCACGACGTCCCGTAAGCTGCCACCGTATCAGCGAGACCGGAATGACCCCGGCTGCCGTGAACGCGTCCATGAACGCTCTCATTTCGAACTGCCCGTCGCGGCCCCACTCCCCGAGAAGCTTCTCGATGTCGATCTTCCCAACCACATAACTGGTTCCGTAGGCCGGCTGCTGCAGATAGAGGTGCTGCTCGCCGTGGACGAGGCCGCCTTCCCGGTTTAGCCAACCACGTGGCGTCCACTTCACCGCGAAGGCCTTCGCCTCATCCATCGTGAAGATGTTCGCGTGCAGATAGAGCCCGCCGAGAGCACGCGCCGCACGCTGCGCCAGCATGATCCACACCAACTCGCGCGATCGAGGGCTGCTGTCGAGGAGGCCCGCGTGCATCATCATCTCTTCCATTCCTGTTGCCATGCCCTCAGCACGGCTGTCATAGATGTTGTACAGCAGCGGCACGCGACGAATCGGGCTCGGGTGCGGATCCTGCTCCATCCGTGCAAGATCGAACCAGTGAAAGTGGTGCGTGCGCATGATCAGCGGCTCGCGGTAATCGACCTGCGAAAAAAAGTGAGGCGGGCCCGCAGGGTTGAACGTGCCGACACGCGCGAGCAGCGCCGGCTCCATGTAATCCTCGACCGTCAGGATCTCCGCTTCATCAAGGAAACGCATGTAACGCGTGATCGCCTCGCGCCGGGCGCGATCGTATTCGGCAGCGGTCGCTGCAGGCGCCAGTGGCGGAAGATCCCGGTTCCGATGTTCCTCCAGTCGCAGCGACGCGTGCGCCCGCATGAGCTCCCGCCACATCAGCGTGACCTCCTCGGCCCACGTGTAGGGCACAAGATGCACCTCCTGAAGATTCCAGGTATAGTTGTCCTCACCCAGACCCGAGGGCTCCGTCTTTGAAGGCGCCTCTTGTTGGAGCCACACAACAAACTCGTCGGTGGCCGCCTGTGCTGTTCGTGCGGCCGCGGCCAATGCGGCATCGGTCGGTTCGACGGCATTCGCAAAACCAAGCAGATCGGTGCTCTGCCGCTGCATTCTTCGTATGCCGGCGTTCCAAAGGTCTCGAGCATTACCTGTGAGGTTGACCTTCGCCTGGTCGAGCAGCGGCGCGATGGAGACAAGCCGCTCCGCAAGCTCCGCCGATCGGTCAGCAGAAAGCGGCAGCGCGTATTGCCACAACTCGATCGCACCATGGATCACCGGGCCTTCGCGTGGAAGGACGTCGGTCTGCGACGGAAACACCATCACGTAGAAGGCGGGGTCTCGCGCCCAGGGTCGTCGCACCCGAAGATCGAAATCGAGCCCGTTCATCTCCGCCTGCACGAGATGGTAGTCGATCTGATTGACGATGGGCCAGTTGGTCGTGTCGATGGAAGCCAGTCTGGCGCGATACTCGGGCAGGAGACGCGCTTGCTCGGCAAGCGCCGACTCGGTGTAGTCCGGCACGCCGTCACGGACGACCGGAGCCTGAAACCCCCTCCACTCACTGAACAGGGAAACAAGCGCGTCGTAGCCGGCCGGGGACGGCCAGCGCTCTGACTGCGCTGAAACAGGCGTCGCAAGCTGGCCCGCACATGCGACGCTCAGAAACAGAGAGACGGCAATACGAAACTTCATACGCGAACGAGGCTGAGTTCGATCGTCAACTTGGCGCCCGCACGGGCTGATGTCAACCTCACACGTCAAAAAAACTGCGATCGCCCGAAGCAGTGGGTGGCGGATACAGGCGGGCGAACCCAAAAGCCATCGGTCCCGGGCCCTCAGAACGCAGAAGATCCAATCGCTCCTGCGCCTCAGCGATCGATGGACGGTGGCCACGATCCACCCACCACAGAACGACATAGGGCTCCGTCATTTTCTCAAACCACTCCCGGCGACGCTTCATCACTTGAAGGTGCGGATGTCCCATAACGAACGCCTTCAGATCCGCCGGAGTCTCCCATACCGAAAGATTGACGATCAGCGACTCGTCATCGTAGGCCCGCACTCCCG
>JBFHWK010000280.1:0-4338 GCA_041589075.1 Rhodothermales bacterium | reverse complement strand
TGGGTATTAAAGAACAGATCATCTTCCCGGAGATCGATATCGACAAGGTCGACCGCATCAGCGGGTTCGACGTCACGTTTGTAACGTCAGCGCGCTCGGACGAAGAGGCGCATGCGCTCCTAAAGGAGCTCGGCATGCCTTTCGTGCGCAGGCGTACCGAGGCGGCCTAACAGATACACCTGGAGCTTTATGGCAAAAAAGAGTCAGATAGCACGCGAAGCAAAGCGGCGACGCATGGTCGCGCAGTATGCGGCGAAGCGACGCCGATTGAAAAACGAAGGCAAGTGGGAAGCTCTGCAGCGCATTCCGCGAAACGCAAGTCCTGTCCGACTGAGGAACCGGTGCGCACTCACTGGCAGATCACGTGGCTTCATCCGCAAGTTCGGCCTGTCGCGAATCAAGTTTCGTGAGATGGCCCTTGAAGGCAAGATCCCCGGCGTGCGTAAGTCAAGTTGGTAGTGAAGGCGATCAGCTGTCGCAGATTCAAGAAAAGTACAAGCAATGAGCAGAACTACGGATCCCGTTTCGGACTATCTGGCGCGCATTCGGAACGCACTCGGTGCGGGCCACATGCACCTTGACGTGCCGGCGTCGAAGCTCAAGCGGGCAATGACCCAGATTCTCGTCGACAAAGGATATGTCCGGCGCTTTATCAACGTCGACGATGGGAAGCAAGGGTTGCTGAGAATCTATCTGAAGTACGATCGTGGTGGTCAGCCGGCCATCAAGAACCTGACGCGGGTGTCCACGCCGGGGCTTCGGAAGTACGTGAACTCCACCGAGCTCCCACGGGTGCGCAACGGACTCGGCATTGCGATTCTCTCCACTTCGAGTGGCGTAATGACTGACAAGGAGGCTCGCCGCATCAATGTGGGCGGTGAGGTGCTTGCGTACGTGTACTAGAGTAACGGCGTTGGATTGACAAGGGTAAAAACCGATGTCTCGAATAGGCAATCTTCCGGTACCAATTGTTGACAAGGTCACGGTGGACATTGGCGCGAACAATTTCGTGACCGTAAAGGGGCCGAAGGGCGAACTGTCACTTCAGGTTGACCCGGACATATCGCTCAAGATCGAGAACGACGAGCTGATTGTCAGTCGGCCCACGGAGCAGAAGCGGCATAAGTCGCTTCACGGATTGTACCGATCGCTGCTGGACAACATGGTGGTCGGTGTGTCGAAGGGATACCGCCGTGAGCTTGAAGTCATCGGCATCGGCTACCGCGCGGCTGTTTCGAATGGGGTGCTGGAGCTTGCGCTCGGATTTTCGCATCCGATTTATTTCGTGCCGCCGGAGGGAATCAAGGTTGAAGTGGACACACAGCGAGGCAAGAACACCATCGTGGTTGTGGAGGGTATCGACAACCAGTTGGTCGGGCAGGTAGCGGCGAAGATCAGATCGCTGAGACCTCCCGAGCCCTATAAGGGCAAGGGTGTTCGGTATGTAGGTGAGTACGTCCGAAGAAAAGCAGGAAAGACGGCGGCTAGGTAATGCCCGCCTCGATCGGCTAGAAGTCCGCAAGAGATATGGGAAATCAGAAGTCATTAGCAGAACGACGATCGCGCGTGAGACGCGGGGTGCGTAAGAAAGTGAGCGGCACGGGCGTCCGTCCACGCCTCTCCGTGTATCGGTCCAATCGGCACGTTTACGCCCAGTTAATAGACGACACGACGGGCCGGACGCTGTCCGCGGCGAGCAGTGCCGAGCAGGACGTCAAGGCCGACACACCAATCGCTCGCGGGCATGAGGTGGGCAAGCTGCTTGCCGAACGCGCAAAGAAAGCAGGCATCGACACCGCGGTGTTTGATCGCAACGGTTACAAATACCACGGCCGTGTCCGTGCCGTGGCCGAGGGTGCCCGCGAAGGCGGGCTCCAACTGTGATGCCGCTAACTACGAGAATCTAACCAGCCAGGTCTTATGGCTAAATCAAGACGAAAGCAGTCCAGAGAGCGAAAAGAGACGTCCGAGTTCATCGAGCGGCTCGTGTCCGTGAAGAGGGTCGCCAAGGTCGTCAAGGGCGGTCGCCGCTTTTCGTTCAACGCCGTGGTCGTTGTCGGCGACGGGAAGGGTTCCGTTGCCGCGGGGCTCGGAAAAGCAAACGAAGTAGCTAATGCGATTGCGAAAGGCACCGAGGACGCGAAGAAGAAGCTCTTTTCGGTGCCGATCTCAAACGGTACGATTCCGCATCCCGTGGTGGGTCGTCAGGATGCCGGCAAGGTTCTACTAAAACCGGCATCGCCCGGAACCGGCGTGATCGCGGGCGGAGGCGTGCGCGCTGTGCTCGAGTGCGCGGGCTACAAGGACATTCTGAGCAAGTCCCTCGGATCGAGTAATCCGCACAACCAGGTCAAGGCGACGATCGACGCGCTCCTGCAGCTGGAAGACCCGCTCGAGGTCGCACGGCGTCGCGGCGTGCCGCTGAAGAAGGTGTTTGAAGGGTAGGTAGGTGCTCGGGCACTGACCAAAGGTGAACTCAATGTCAAACAGGTTGTTAATCAAGCAGGTCCGTAGCGGGATCCGCAAGCCGCGACGCCAGCAGCTGACGCTGCAGGCGCTCGGACTTCGCCGGATGCATCAGACGGTTGAGCACGACGACACGCCGCAGATCCGTGGCATGATCGATCGTGTTTCACACCTCGTCGTAGTGGAAACGGCGGAGGCCGGGACCAAGGCGCGCGCGAAGAAGACCACAGCTGCGGCTGAAGCGGCGGCCAAAGAGGCCGCGAGGCCGGGGCCTGAGCCGGTGGAGACCGTGACGAAGGAGACAACGACGAAGAAGCCGCCTGCCAGGACCAAGAAGACCGCCGCAACGAAGACTGCCGCGAAGTCGGCCAAAAAGACCGCCACGAAGAAAAAGGCCGCTACAAAGGCGACGAAGAAGAAAGGTCCAACCAGGAAGACGTCAACATCCAGAAAGTCTACGGCAAAGAAGAAGGGAAAGGATTAAGTCGGGAGACTGAGCCTCAAATTAACCAAAGCGAGTCCGCACACGTGGCGCGGGCGCATTAGCAAGCAGAGATGAACCTGAGCAACTTAAAACCCGCCAAGGGCTCGACACGCAAAAGAAAGCGCATCGCACGCGGAGTCGGGTCGGGCTATGGAGGTCATAGCTCAACCAAAGGCAACAAGGGCCAGAAGAGCCGTTCCGGTGCGAAGCGGCGCGCTTGGTTTGAAGGCGGACAGATGCCCCTTCAGCGCCGTGTACCGAAGTACGGCTTCACTAATCGCTTTCGCAAGGAATACAGTGCCGTGAACGTGTCACGCCTCGAGAAGCTCGTCGAGGATGGCAAATTGAAAAAGGCCGCGGAGGTCACGCCGGAAGTGCTCGCACAGCTGGGTGTGGTGGGCCGAAAGGACCTCGTAAAGATCCTTGGCGGTGGTACCATTGCCACGGCCCTACAAGTTTCGGCACACGCATTCAGCGGCGCCGGGCGAAAAAAGATCGAGGACGCGGGAGGCTCAGCCACCGTCATTCAGTAAGCGCCAACTCCGAAACCACCCATGGCCAGTTTCACCGAAAGCCTGCGAAACATCTGGAAGATCGAGGAGCTGCGCGGGCGCATCATCTATACGCTCGGCATCCTGCTTGTGTACCGGCTCGGTGCATATGTGACGCTGCCCGGCGTCGACGCGTCAGCCCTTTCGCAGATCAATCAGACGCGAGATCCGAACGACATCTTTGGATTCATCGACCTCTTTGTCGGAGGTGCGTTCAGTGCGGCCGGAATCTTCGCGTTGGGCATTATGCCGTACATCACGGCTTCAATCATCATTCAGCTGATGGGGGCTGTCGTGCCGTACTTCCAGAAGCTGCAGCGCGAGGGTGAGGACGGGCGAAGGAAGATCACACAGCTTACACGTTACGGGACGGTGCTCATCACCGCGATTCAATCGGTCGGCTTTGCGATCAACCTTCAGTATGGTGTAACCGGGCAGGCTATTGTCGTCAACGCCACCTTCTTCATGGTGTCGACGGTCATCGTACTGACGGCCGGGACGCTCTTCGTCATGTGGCTCGGTGAACGAATAACCGAGAACGGGATCGGAAACGGAATCTCGCTGATCATCATGATCTCGATCATATCCGCGTTCCCAAGCTCGATCGTCAACGAGTTCAGGCTGAAAGACAACCTCTTCATCTTCCTGCTCGAGATCGCTTTCTTCGCCATTGTGACCTCGGGAGTTGTGCTGGTTACGCAGGGGATGCGCCGTATCCCCGTGCAGTATGCGAAGCGCGTTGTCGGCAGAAAGGTCTACGGGGGCACGACGCAGTATCTGCCGCTTCGTGTGAACGCTGCGGGTGTGATGCCGATCATCTTCGCGCAGTCCATCATG
>JBFHWK010000279.1:0-4361 GCA_041589075.1 Rhodothermales bacterium | reverse complement strand
TTTACGACGGCTGCACAGGACTCGCCGACGCTTTATGATTTCGTCCGAGGCGACCTCGTCTGGCACACGATCGAGACGGAGCATTTCAAGGTTCACTATCACGACGGCATCGTCGGTGGGGGAGACCGGTCGGCTAAACGTATAGCGATGATTGCCGAAGATGTCTACGGCCCCCTTACCGAGTTGTATCGCCACGAGCCGGACACCAAAGTGTCGATTGTGCTCCGCGACTTTGAAGACTACTCCAACGGTGCGGCGTATTTCTTCGACAACATGATCATGCTGTGGGCGCCCGCCCTGGATACGCCCTTGCGAGGTTCGCATGATTGGCTTCGAAATGTCGTTGCGCACGAATTCACGCATATCGTTCAGGTTCAGCGCGCCATGAAAGGAAGCCGCCGGCTGCCCTTTCAGTATTTCCAACTTCTCACCTACGAAGATGTACGCCGACCCGATGTCCTGTACGGCTATCCTAACGGCATCGTGACGTACCCAGTGCCCGTGCTGTCAAACCCGGCATGGCTCGCCGAGGGCACGGCGCAGTATCAGCGAACATCGTGGACGTACGATACCTGGGATTCGCATCGTGACATGATGCTCAGGACGCGAGTGCTGGCGGGCAAGGAACTATCGCTTCGGGAGATGGGCGGATTCTACTCGCTCAACAGCCTCGAACGGGAGGCGGTCTATAACCAGGGTTACGCCCTCACACAGTTCCTGGCCAATGAGTATGGCGAAGAGGCACTGCGTGACGTGACTGAGGCGCTGGGATCGTGGAAGCGGTGGAGTTTTGATCAGGCCGCACGCAGTTCGCTCGGCGCCTCGGGAAGCGACATCTTTGGTTCGTGGATCGGGGGTCTTCGTGAGGAGTACATGGCGGCGACCCACGATGTGCGTGAAAACGGCGTCTACGGTAGAGTGGTCGAGTCGGCCGGATTTCTCAACCTCCACCCGGTCTTTTCACCGGACGGAAGTCGCTTCGCATACCTGTCGAATAAAGGCGGCGACTACAGCCGGACCGCTTTGTACGTCGCCACGGGCGATACAAGTGGCGTTCTAGTCTCTGAAACCGTGTCCGTATCGCGCGGCGCTCCGACATACACCTGTAGGCTCGGTCATCGGGTGACCGCGGCCACGTACGAGACGTTCGCCTGGAGTCCTGACGGAAGAAAGCTCGCGTATGCAAAGCGCAGAGACACGAAGAAAGGATACTGGTTTGCGGATCTGTACGAGTACGACGTCGAAACCCGAGAGGAGCGCCGGATCACGCACGATCGCCGAGCGCACTCACCTGCATACCATCCCAGTGACAGTACAATTGTCTTCCTCAGCGAAATCGACGGGACCGTGAATCTCTATCGTCTGGATCTGACGGTGCCGGACGCCGTCTCGCAAATAACCGCCTTCACGAAGGGGGAGCAAATCGATGCACCTGC
This sequence comes from Rhodothermales bacterium, assembly GCA_041589075.1. Taxonomy (GTDB): domain Bacteria; phylum Bacteroidota; class Rhodothermia; order Rhodothermales; family JABDKH01; genus JBFHWK01. The sequence goes on along the minus strand of JBFHWK010000279.1, from coordinate 2,925 downwards.
CTGGAGTGCGAACGGTTCGCTCTTCGCGACGATGACGGGGCCTTCCGGTCTGCGCATAGTACGCATCGATCCTTCCTCAGGAGTGGTCAGCACCGTCGTTGATTCGGAAGCCGACGAACGCCATCCAGCGCTTGACCCGAGTGGGGGCGTCCTGTACTTCTCGTCCGATCGCGGCGGCATATCCAACATCTATCGTGTTCGACTCGATGATGCTGACCGGTGGGAAAGGCTGACGGGCGTCCTAGGCGGCGCGTTTATGCCGTCCGTGAATAAGCAGGGCTCGATGCTCTTTGCCCGTTACGACTGGGATGGCTACAAGATTGCCCGGATCGATACGCTCAAAACGCTTCCCGCCGAAGACTCCGCGTATAGCGCGCCTTCATCATTGAGCAAGTGGACGGGGAGGATCGATCAATCTTATCACGGGTCAGGTGTGCGGACGCCACCCACGGCGCAGTCGCAATCGATCGACGACACCCCGGCATCGAATGCGCCCGACGCTCAAGGTTACAAGAGCGACTTCACGTCCTTCAGTTTCTTCCCGGTCTTACGTCTGGATCAGTATGTATCGAGGCGGAGAGGGAGCGCAGAAATTCGTCTACCGGATCGAACCCGGGGAGAGACGTTGCTGCGCAATACCAAGCTGGGCTTCTACCTTGCTTCGCGCGAAGTACTTGACGGTCTTTCGCTGCTCGCCGGCTTCCTTGTCGGTCCTGCCTCTGGTGATGCTGAATCTGCCGGTGACTTCTTTGCGCCCTCGAACCTACTCGACCTTGAGCGCGACCTGTTCGTATCGTTTGACTATCGAAAGGGGGTATTCCTTCGGGGAAAACGGTGGTCTCCACAGTTCTCTCTTCAGTTGTTCAACGTTAGGAGAAACGTAGAGAGCGGACTGGCGATCGAGGAGTTGGCCTGCACGGCGTGTTTTCCTCCGGACACGACGCTGGCGGACCTGTCGTACAACCTGTGGGAGCTGGACGTGATCGCGCGAAGCAAGTTTAGCCGCAATCTCGTCGTGGAGGCCTCCTATCGGTTCAGCCCTTATCGGGTAACAACGGAGCGCTTCTTTAGCACGGAGTTGCAGCAAACCATTCCGGCCAGCTCAGTCCGTTACTACATAGGCAGAGCGCTTCGATTGAGGGCGTTCTTTGAGGCGCTTGTCCCGCACCGGCACGCAGATGCGGTCATGGATGGGATCAAGGCCGAGGTTGCGTACGAGTTTGAGCCCGGGAAATTGCTGGATCGGTTTGATGTGGAGGACGGCGTCTTGTCGCCTCGTTACAATTCCTTTCGTAACCATCGGCTGACGGCCGACATCCGGTACGGCCGTCGTCTGTGGCGGCGTGCTGGCGCGTCCCACGGCGTGTCGTTGCGTGTGAGAGCCAGTACGCTGCTCGGTGGTCCGGTCGACAACTTCTTCGATGACTATGTCGGCGGCCTGATCGGGGCGCGCGGCTATCCGTTCTATGCCCTCGGCGGCAATGAAACGCTGTGGTTTCAGGCATCGTACCATTTGCCGCTGGTACCGAGGATTAACCGACAGCTCTGGTTCGTCTACGCAGACAAGCTGTATGCTCGCCTTTATGCCGACGCCGCGTTCGCCTGGAGTGGGGCGTTTCCCGGCTTCGACGAGGCCCGGCGGGATGTCGGCGCGGAACTCCGCCTTGGCCTTGGCTCATTCTATCTGCTTCCGACGGCCGTTTTCGTCAGTGCGACGTACGGCCTCGATGCGTTTGACGTCCAGCTGGATGCCGATTTCGTCACGCCCGACGGCAAAAACACGGTGTCCTACGGAAAAGAGCTTCAATGGCACTTCGGCGTCCTTTTCGGGTTTGACCTCTAGCCAAAAGACAAAAGGACGGGTTAGATGGAAGGAGTAGGCACATCATTTCTCTATGCGGCGGCCGTCATCATCATTATGGTGGCCGTCGGGCTGATCCTGGCCCTCGTGTCCGGTAACGAGCGCAAGATTCCGCAAGGTCCTGTGCAGTGGATGGGAACGATTCTGGCCTGTCTCGTCATTGGTTCGGGCGTCTGGCTTATCGTGCTCACGATGGGGGCGGCAGAAGCGACCGTTCCCGTGCGCGGTGTGACGGCGCGGCCTGATCAAATCGAAGACATGGATCTGAACACGCCGGCGCCAGACTTCGAATTCATGCTCGTCGCGGACGGTTCGAAGGTCCGACTGTCCGATTACAGTGATAAAGTAATAGTTCTAAATTTATGGGCAACGTGGTGTGCGCCATGCCTTTCCGAGATACCTGATCTGAATCGAATTCATCGCGACTTGAGCGACTCAGGTGTCGTCGTGATCTCAATCTCGGACGAGCCTGTGGAAGAGCTGCGTACCTTTAGTCGTCGTGTACCGCTTCAAACGATTAGCGGACGTGTCGAACCGTCGAACGCGCTTCCCCAGTTGGTCAATAGCGGTTTCGAGATTCGGCCAACCAGCTACATCATCGATCGGACTGGGGCTGTTCGAAAGTACATTCTGGGTGCGCGCACCTACGGGTACTTTTCCAGAGCCGTGGCTTTGTATTTTTGACGCGACCAACAGCCCACCGAACAATGCTCCGCCGATCCGTTGTTGCGCTCTTGTCCACGGCAGTTTTGCTATGCAGGCCTGGAATGGCGAGCGGTGCCGGCGGTCAGGGGACGGGCGACGGCGACAGGGACACTGAGCGGTTTGACACAGTCTCGATTCGGGTAGCTTTGCTGTACGGACATCCCTTTAAGGCGGAGAGGCAGGAGGCGTCTTTGCTCGCTGGCGGCCGAAGCGTACCCCTGGCATTCGGTATGTCTGCGGTCGTGCCCGGTCTAGGTCAGGTCTACAATCGACAATGGCTCAAAGCCGGTATCAGCCTGGCGGCAGAGGTGGCCATTCTCGCCGGTTACATAACGTGGCGCAACGACGGACTAGCCGGT
>JBFHWK010000278.1:0-4370 GCA_041589075.1 Rhodothermales bacterium | reverse complement strand
GAAAGATCGACGAAGCTCAGATCGACACTTCCGTTGCGCGCGTGCTGCGCGCGAAATTTCACGCCGGTGCGTTCGAGGACCCGTTTGCCGATCCGGACTTCGCGGAGTCTATAACAGGCAACGACGATGCACGCGCTCTCGCTCTTGAGGCTGCACGCAAGTCGATCACACTCCTTAAGAACGAAAACGGATTCCTGCCGCTGGATCTTGATGCACTGAACCGAATCGCGGTCATCGGACCGCACGCGGACAGCACTGTCCTCGGCGGATACAGCGACGTGCCGAAGCAGAGCGTGAGTATCGTCGAGGGTATTCGCGCGCGTGTTGGTGACGCAGCCGAGGTTGTCTATTCCGAAGGCGCGCGCATCACCGAGACACGCGGCTGGTGGACTGATGAGGTTGTGCTCTCCGATCCTGCTGAAGACCGCGTTCGTGTCGCGGAAGCCGTGGAAGTCGCGCGCGCGGCGGACCTCGCCGTGGTTGTCGTGGGCGACAACGAACAGACCAGTCGCGAGGGCTGGGCCGAGAGCCACCTCGGTGATCGTTCCAGTCTCGAGCTGGTCGGTATGCAAGATGAGCTCGTGCGTGCGATCGTCCGTACCGGAACGCCTACCGTCGTCGTACTCATACACGGTCGCCCACTCGCGGTAAACTGGATCGCCGAAAATGTGCCGGCGATTCTCGATGGTTGGTACCTGGGTCAGGAAGAAGGTACGGCCGTGGCCGAAGCGCTCTTCGGTGACATCAACCCCGGTGGAAAGCTCCCAGTGACGATCCCGCGGTCCGTCGGGCAGTTGCCGATGTTCTATAATTATAAGCCGACGGCTCGTCGCGGCTACCTCTTCAGCTCGACTGAGCCGCTCTTTCCGTTCGGCTATGGGTTGTCGTACACGACCTTCGCGTTCGAAAACTTGCGGCTCGAAAGGCCGAAGATCGCGATTGGTGAATCAGCGCGCGTACTCGTTGACGTCACAAACACGGGCGATCGCGCCGGCGACGAAGTCGTTCAGCTCTACATCCGCGACGAAGTCAGCTCCGTCACGCGACCCGTGAAAGAACTCAAGGGCTTCTCACGCGTCACGCTCGAGCCGGGCGAGACGCGAACGGTCGAGTTCGATTTAGGGATCGACCACCTCGCCTTCTTCAATCGATCGATGGAGCGTGTGGTCGAGCCGGGCGCGTTCACGGTGATGGTCGGTCCGAACTCGGTCGACCTGCAGCAGGTGACATTGGAGGTCACGGGCGGCAGCGGTGGTTGAATACTCGCGGTCCGCCACCGATTGCAGATGTGAACCTGATGAGGTAGCCGGCAGCCCGTCGCTTATTGCGCCTCAGTCGTGAACCAGATGTCTGGCGGTCCAGCGACACCGGCTTCTTGCATCACCTCTTTGAGCCGATCGGCACTTGCGAAGGCCTGTGCCGTCTCAAGCGACTCGAAGTCGTGCCATACGGTGACGTCATTGGGGTCGTCGGCCGCCTGGTAAACGGCATCGCCCACGACACCCATCGAACGACGCTCTTCATCAAAATCGTCGTAGAACTTCCTCCACACGGTATAGTCCTGAACGGGGTGACGAACAAACATTCTCGTCATTGTGTCTCTCATTCGGTGAACTTTAGGTGTTAGCGGCGAATGTAGTTACTTACGGTTGCCGCCACAAAAGCGAATCTCGTGTTGCATGCTATTCGAACCCATCGGTAGGGTTTTGACCCGCAAAAACACTGTTTTCCGCGTTTTATGCTAAGGGAAGTCCTGGTCATGAGAGGATAACAAGTTGTGTTTCGGATAATCTTGGACAGAGCGAGATGCTGGTGTTGTGCCGCCGTCCTATTCGTGGGCATGGTTGCATCTGCCGTGTCGCACGGTCAAGATGTCCGGTTCAACGAATTGATGGCGGCGAACGCCGCAACGCTGGCGGACAAGGACGGCGACTTCCCCGACTGGTTTGAGTTGTACAACGGCACGGCGCAACCGGTCGATCTCACCGGCTTCGGCATTTCGGACGACGGTCTTGAACCTCGAAAGTGGATCGTACCATCGCTTACGCTGCAGCCCGGGGAGCACAGGGTTATCTACGCGTCCGGCAAGAACATCGCCGGCTTCGAAGGGATCTGGGACGGCGTCGTTTCGAAGGGAGATGTCTGGCGATTTCGTCCCGGATTGTCCGAGTCGCCATCTAGCTGGACCGATCCGGGATTCGACGACTCGTCGTGGTCGGCGGGACCGACGGGAATCGGTTACGGTGACGGCGACGACGCGACCTTGATTGCGCCGACGATGTCCGTGTTTGCGCGCATCGTGTTCGATGTGAGCGATCCGTCGGTCGTAGAGACGGCGATGTTCCACATGGACTTCGACGACGGCTTCGTTGCGTATCTGAACGGCACGGAGATCGCACGCGCGAACGTCGGGCGGGTCGGAATCCGTCCATCATTCGACCAGCCGGCCACAACATTCACGGAACCCCGGAGCGTTCGTGGTCTGCCGCCGCAGCCGTTCGTAATCGAAAGCATCGCAACGTTGCTGCAGCCAGGGGAAAATGTACTGGCCGTGCAGGTGCACAACTTCTCTACTAGCTCCTCCGACCTCTCTTGCATACCGTATCTCACGCTTGGCATGCGCACGGTCCTTCCGACCAGGCGGCCACCCGCCGACGAGATTCTGCGTGATATCTCAACGGAGATACATACGAGCTTCAGGCTTAGTTCGCAGGGCGAAGCGTTGTATCTCACCGACGTGACCGGCGGCGTTGTCGATTCGATTCGTTTTGGCGCTATCCCGCCGGACGTTTCGCTCGGGCGACAACCGGACGGAAACGGTGACTGGTTTTTCTTCGACGCCCCCACGCCGGCTGCTGCGAACACGACCGAAGCCTATCAGGACATCGCGCCGCCGCCGACCTTCAGTCACTTTGGCGGACGCTACGAAGGGCCTTTGACGGTCTCGCTGGCGGCTCCGCCCGGCCTGGACATCTACGTCACGACGGACGGATCAACACCAGGACCCGGGGGCGTGCGATATGTTGCGCCGGTTTCGATCGATCGAGCCGCCGTTCTGCGAGCACGGTCTGCCGGTGCCGGCATGCTGCCGTCCGAGATCGTTACGCACACGTTTGTCCTCAACGAGAATCTGAGCCTGCCGATCGTCTCGATCGCCACCGCCCCGTCTCTTCTCTGGGATAACGATACCGGCATCTACGCCTTTCCACCCGACGACCAGGCCGCCTGCCCGAACGTTCCGCACTTCTGCGCCAACTTCTGGGAAGATCGAGAGATTCAGGGGAACATCGAGCTCTTCGAACTTGGCGGACCGGTCGCGCTGAACGGAGGGGCCGGCATCACGATCGTCGGCGGGTGGTCACGGGCTTTTCCGCAGAAGTCTCTCGGTCTTTTTGCGCGTGGACGTTATGGCAGCCCCGAGTTCAATCACCGTCTCTTCCCTCGCCGGCCGCATGAGTCGTACCAGTCGTTCCTGCTGCGCAACTCGGGTAACGACTGGAATGCGACGATGCTGCGTGACGGATTTATGCAAGAGCTGGTCGTGGACGCGGACATCGATCGAATGGAGTACCGCCCGTCCATCGTTTATCTGAACGGTGAATACTGGGGAATCCACAACATTAGGGAGAAGCTGAACAAGCATTATGCGGCCGCACTTGCAGACCTGGACCCCGATGAAGTCGATGTGATCGGCCTCGACACGGACCAACCAGGGGGCGACCCGGAGATCATCGCGGGCGATGCCGAGCATTACGAGATGCTGCTTGCGTCCGTCGGAACCGCCGATATGCGAACGGCTACAGCGCTCGAAACCGTAGGCGCGATGATGGAGATCGACAGCTATATCGATTACATGATCACGCAGATCTTCATCGGCAATACGGACTGGCCGGGCAACAATGTCAAACTCTGGAGGCCGCGGGCGCCGGACGGCCGGTGGCGATGGATTCTGTTCGATCTCGATTTTGGATTTGGGCGGTGGAATCGCGAAGATTTTCGCCACAATACGCTCGCCTTTGCCGCGGAGCCGAACGGTCCCGAGTGGCCGAATCCGCCATGGTCGACATTCCTTTTCAGAAAACTGCTGGAGAATCCCGCCTTCAGAGTCGCGTTCGTCAATCGGTACGCGGACTTTCTCAATGAATACTTTGGCGCCGACGCGATGATTGCTGTGCTGGACGAGTTGCAGGCTGTGATTGCGTCAGAAATGCCCGACCACCAGGCACGGTGGGGCGGCTCCTATGCCGGCTGGCTTGGGGATATTGCGAACATGCGCTACTTCGCGAGGAACCGCCCTTCGGCCGCTGACGCGCACGTGCAGTCCTTCTTCGCTCTGTCCGCTCGGCAGCCGATTACGGTCAGCGCCACGG
>JBFHWK010000277.1:0-4373 GCA_041589075.1 Rhodothermales bacterium | reverse complement strand
TTTTCGAGTATGTAGTGCGCGAGTTCGGCCGGGACGGTCACGATCCGGCCGTGTTGGTGCGCGAGAAGCACAGCGCGTATCGCGAACTCTTGAACGAGTTGGAGCCGATCGACGGAGCTCTTGAGTTATTGCAGTATCTCAGCAGCGTCGGGATGCCGCTGGCGCTGACGACGTCCGCGATTCGCCGCGATCAGGAGTTCGCTTTCGATCGCCTGCAACTCGGCGCGTTCTTCAAGGTGATCGTGACGGCTGATGACGTAACCAGACCAAAACCCGACCCTGAACCGTATCGCATCACGGCGCTAAAGCTTGGTAAGGATTCGACGCAATGTCTCGTTGTCGAGGACTCGCTCAATGGAGTTCGATCGGCCGCAGGCGCCGGGTGCAAAGTCGCGGGAATAACGACGTCGTTTCCGGCGGATTCACTTGTGGCCGCCGGTGCGGAGGTCGTCGTGGATCGATTGTTGGATTTGAAGCAACTTTGCTGACCGTCCTGGTCCAGGCCGCCGTCGTTTGGACCGCCGGGAGAGACCTTTCTAAGACAGCTTGAACTTCACCGGGATCGCCATCATCGTACGGACAGCCCGGTTGCGCTGCATCCCTGGTTTGAACTTCAGCTTCATGACGGCTTCGGTGGCCGCTGCGTCCAGGACGGCGCCGGCGGAGCGCAGCACCTCCGGGTCGGAAGGCAAACCGTTCGTATTCACGATGACCCGCACGACTACCGTACCCTCCATCTGCGCTTTGCGTGCGATGGCCGGGTACTCCACCAGAGACTGCAGGTGCGCAACACCACCTAGGATCTCCGGCACATGCTCCACGGCCACGAAGATCTCATTCTCATCGAAGTCATCCTCATCTTCTTGGGCGGGTGGCGGCGGCGGCGGAACGTCCAGCACCTCGGCCAGGTCCAGCGTAGCATCGAGCAGCAACTCGTCGTCGTCAAGGATTTCATCGTCCGGCACCTCGACGGGCACCGGCGGCCGCGGCGGCGCCGGCGGCCTGACCAGCTGCTCGGTCTGCACGATCTCTTCGAGCTCAACCAGCTCCTGCTCCGCCATCTTTATCTCGAAGTTCTGCGTCTCCCGGATGGGCATTCGAAACGCACCGATCAGCAGCACCAGTGCCACGACGTAACCGCTCTGTACTTTTATCCAGTAGCTTGCTCGCCGAAGGCGCATTCGCGAGGAACGCGAGGCGAAGCGAACCTGCAGTGCCTCGGGGCTGAAGGCGGGTTGGGCGGGACGCCCCCGTCGATACCGAAAAACCCCCTCACGCCCCGGCAAAAACCCTCCGATCAGAAAGCTGTTTTTCATCCGATCATGTTGAGTTGTCAACCATACCGCCTCCAATACGGAGGGTAGCCGGTTTTTGATGCGCGGTCCAGGAGCGGCCCGGGCATCAAGGCGCTATTTTACATCATTACAAGCGGGATCCAGCCGAAGTCGGAAAAGTTGCAGCGATGCCACAAGAAAATGTGATTCGATGTCTCCCGAGCAGGTGCGCGAACGGGTGCTGGTGACCCTGGCAGTCATGTCCCAGCCGGAACTTATGGCAGTCTCCGCCGATCTTCCCCCGGGTCGAGTCGGTTATGAGCTGTCGCGGCTTTGGTTCGAGCAGGTGTATGCGCCCGGTCTGTGGACAGTGGACGGACTCAGAGGAGACCGCGATGCGAAGGCTGAAGAAGCATTTGAAGCCGCTTTTGATGAGGAGGAGTTGGGCTACCTGGAGCGCTTTAATCGGTTCATCGAGCTTCGACTCGAGATGACGCCCGCCGAGCTTCGGGCTGCCGGCGAAATAGACTCAGACCGCTGGGCGGGCGTAGTACGCGATGCACGCAATACCCTCGACCTCATCGAACCGGGATTTCGCGCCGACCGAAGACGCATTTCCGACGTGCTGCGACTGGAGGACCACGACTAGGCCATTGACACGTTGAATTTCTGTCGAGGCACGAGGGAGTGACGTGCGTCTACGAACCCCGAACGTTATCCTTCCTCGCCAGAAATAGGACTGAATCTCGGCACTCAACCGTATACGCAAGATGACCACATTCAATCGCATGTCACGAATACCGACGATTGCAGTCATAGTCTTGCTGCTTGCGTCTTGTCAAAGCGAACAACGGCCTACTGAACGGATAGACCTTGCGAGCGCGTCCGACTTTATCGCGAACGCCGAGCAGCGCATTCGAGACAATAACGAGTTCCATTCGCGTGTCGACTGGGTGAAGTCGAACTTCATCACGTACGACACCAACTGGCTTGCCGCGCGCGCCACCGCCAACTCCACCAAGTTGGCCATCGATCTGGCCAACGGTGCTCGCCGATATGCGGGGCTGAATCTTCCGGAAGACATGGATCGGAAGGTGACGAAGCTTCAGCTCTCACTCACGATACCCGCCCCTCGGGGACAAGCAGCCGCAGACGAGCTTGCCGAGTTGCGCGGCCGGCTGGAGACCACGTACTCGACGGGTCGAGGCACGTACCGCGGGCAGAGCCGTCCGCTTGTCGAACTCGAGGACCGTATGCGCACGGTACGCAGCGCACGTGAGCTCGAGGAGATGTGGACGAGCTGGCACGAAGTGTCACCGCCGATGAAGGCGGATTACGCACGCATGGTGGAGATTGCAAACGAAGGCGCCCGCGACCTCGGCTTCTCCGATGTGGGAGAAATGTGGCGCGCGAAATATGACATGGACCCGGCGGAATTCGCCGCGATGACCGATACACTCTGGACACAGGTCAAGCCTCTATACGACGAGTTGCACTGTTACGTACGCGCCACACTCGGCGACTACTACGGGACGGATCTGGTTAAGCCGGGCGAACCCATACCGGCTCATCTGCTTGGCAACATGTGGGCGCAGGAGTGGGGCAACATATTTCCGATTGTTGCGCCAGCGGCCGTGGATCCGGGCTACGACCTGACGGCGCTGATGCAGAGGAAAAACTACGACGCCGTCAAGATGGCCCGCGTGGCTGACGACTTCTTCATCTCTCTCGGATTCGAGCCAATGCCGGAGACATTCTGGCAGCGCTCCCTGTTCACCAAGCCGGAGGACCGTGAGGTCGTGTGCCACGCCTCCGCCTGGGACCTCGATGACGAGAACGACCTTCGCATCAAGATGTGCACCAAGGTCAATGCGGATGACTTCGTCACGATGCACCACGAAGTCGGGCACAACATCTACCAGCGAGCCTACAACCGCCAGAGTATCATTTATCGTGAAGGTGCCAACGATGGGTTTCACGAGGCGGTCGGGGACATGATCGCGTTGTCGATCACGCCCGACTATTTGAAAAGGCTCGGCTTGCTTAATCGGGTTCCGGATGAATCAAAGGACCTAGGCATTCTCTTCCGATCGGCCCTCGACAAGATTGCATTCCTGCCCTTCGGCCTGCTGATCGACAAGTGGCGGTGGCAGGTGTTCTCCGGGGAGTTGACTCCCGAGACGTACAACAGCGGTTGGTGGACACTTCGCGAGCAGTACCAGGGCGTGAAAGCTCCCGTCGACAGGGCGGCGACGCATTTTGATCCGGGTGCCAAGTACCATGTACCGAACAACGTGCCTTACATGAGATACTTCCTGGCGCGCATCCTTCAGTTCCAATTCCATCGTTCCGCGTGCGAGATTGCGGGATGGGACGGTCCGCTGCACCGGTGTTCTATCTATGGCAATAAGGAAGTTGGAAACCGGTTCAACGCAATGTTGATGATGGGATCGTCGCGTCCGTGGCCTGAAGCGCTGGAGGCGTTCACGGGGTCACCGACGATCGATGCCACGGCGATCATCGACTATTACGCACCCGTGATGGACTGGCTGCGCAAGCAGAACGCCGGAAAACAGTGCGGCTGGTAAAACGCGGCTCGCGCTACATGCCAAATCGGCCGCGCGCCTCGTCCATGACAGCACCGTCGATCTCGGTAACGCCCTTTTCCTTAGCGTACTCGACGACGCCCTTCTCGACCATTCCGCGAACGTAAACCGGGATCCGATCCAGACGCTGCAGTGCTTCCGCAGTCCATGTAGGTTCACCGCGCACGGAAGATTCCTGCTGAAAGGCTTCGTTCACCATGCCGGTGAAAGGACACTTGCCGCCGCTTTCATCGACATGCGTCTCGCCCGTCGGTTTGGAACTCTGCGGCGTGGTTTCGATGGTGCTTCCGGCAGCGTCGTCAGGCGTTGCCAGGTCTGAAAGCGACTGGCGAATCGTCTCCATGGGCGCAACTGCTTCACCTGTCTGCGTCCCAATCCTGACGCCGAGTGACCGCACCATCTGCGTCTCCATCGCGTTGGTGAGCATAGCCACCTTCCGGCCGCAAGACGGACACGCAAAAAAGACCGACATCGATCCTCTGTCCGGGCCGGC
>JBFHWK010000276.1:0-4376 GCA_041589075.1 Rhodothermales bacterium | reverse complement strand
AGATGTTTCCACGGATCGAAGAGGACTGCCGGGCTCTGCATCCCTGATCGTGCTCGCCGCATTCGTGCTGCTCTTCAAGGGTCTTAAACTCGGCCGCGCGTATCTCGCATGGCACGATGCGTGGCTGGTCTATGGTCTAGCCGTGTGCGCGGTCGCGGCCGCGGCGTTGGTCGTCTTTCTGGTCCTCCGTAGACCCTCGCGCAGATTCAGGAAAGGCCCAACGCCCGCGTGGAAAGCGGCTCTAGCCCTGGGGCTGGCCGTTGTGGTGCTTGAGGCGGTGGTTGGCCTCGCGACCGGATCCGTGGAGCTGCTGACGCTGCGCCTTGTCGGCGTATATGCGTGGGATCTGTTTCTACTGTTGTTTCTTTTGGTCGTGTTCTTCGTGGCGGTGCGTCGATATCCGCGTGTTACGAACTCCGCGGCCGTCATTGTATCGATCACGCTGCTCCTTGCGTACGCTCTTGAGACCGGCTACTTCCTTCGAACGGGTGTGGTCGGGGATTGGCTGCTCCTGAAGTTTCTGATCGAGAACTACGACGTTGCGGCGGCGGTGGCGGAGGACGTTGATGTTGTCGGAATCCTGATCGTAATCGTACCACTTGCAACCCTGGTCGTTTCTGTCGTGGCCGCAAGCCTGGTACGCGACGGCATGACGAGATTTCCGCACGCCCGGGTAGGGCGCGCCTGCGCGTTTGCTGCGGTGGTGGTGCTGCTCATTGGGCTCGTTTTTCCTACTCGATGGCTGCCGTCTTCCTATCAGGTCCACAGTGGAAGCCTTGGTCTAAGGCTGGCCGGTGACCTCTTCAGTACAGGAGTTACTCGCGGTCGCGTTGCGCCACGCGAATTCGACCTGCCCTACTACAGCGAGAATGTGTCGCTCGAAGGCGTAGGGAGCGAAGAGCCGAAGAATGTGGTCATCATTCTCCTCGAGTCGGCGCGTGCCCGATCAACCCCGCCCGAGAACCGCGACGGGCTCTGGATGCCCTTCCTCGATTCCCTGATGCAGAAGTCGATCGTGTACCCGCGGATGTATACGACCATTCCATACACGACCGACGCACTGCTTGCCATTTTCGGCGGAGTCGTGCCGCCATTCAGTACGACCTCCCGCTACGACCAAGTCGTTTCGGTTGGCTGGCCGGGGCTCCTGGCGCAGGCAGGCTACGCGACGGGTTTCGTCACTACCAGCTTTCTGAACGACAAGCGTTACGAGCGTGAAATGTTGCGCCGACTTGGCTTTGAGATGATCGCGGGGGCACAAGACCTTGACGTCGCCGAGGCCCTGGTTAGCAACTACTCGGGTTTTGACGATGACATGCTGATCGACACTTCGCTCGCGTGGGTTGACGCCGTACGACAAGACGGGCGCCCGTTTCTATTAGCGTGTCTCACGCAGTCGTCGCATCATCCGTACGCGGTACCATCGTCGTTCGAAGTGCGGCAGGCGGCGGTGCCCGATCGCGAACTCTCGATGTACCTGAACACGCTATCGTACACGGACGCGGTTCTTCGAAAACTGTATGGCGAGTTTGCGACGAGAGGGCTTCTGGATTCTACGCTATTCCTCTTTGTCGGGGACCACGGAGAGTCTTTCGGGGAGAAAGGGGAGCGTTTTCACGGAATGAATGTGTGGGAGGAAGGGGTACGCGTCCCGTTCGTTGTTCATGCGACCGGTCTCGCTCCCGATCGCCGCGGATCGCGAGTTGACGAAATGTATCAGCAGACAGACGTGTTTCCGACGGTGCTGGAGGCTCTGGGTTTTGGGCTCGCGGGGCCGCACCTCGCCGGTAGATCCGCACTTTCAGACGACGGTCGCCGGGAGATCTTCGTCGGCTCGGCGGGAAGTCGTGCGATGGCGTTGGTGCGCGACTCACTCAAGTTCGTCTATCATTACCGGCGGCGGCCGACGCAGGTGTTCGATCTTTACAACGATCCGAACGAGTCCCGAGACATTGCTGCTCTTGTTGCTGACTCGCTCGTAAGCGCCGCGGAGCGCGAGTTGCTCGCATGGCAGATCGCGGCGAATTCGCGCCACGTGCGATGATAGTCATCGGATCACGGCGATTCTCTCCACCTTGCGTGTAGAGCCGAGATCGATCGAACCCTCTTCCTCGGAGGCGAACACTTTGTACAGATAGACGCCGGTGGCTACGAGGTCGCCGTCCTGGTCCGTTCCGTCCCAGCGCAGCTTGTTCCAGCCAATTCGCAACCCGCCCGTTTCGAGCACGGACGGATCCTGTATCAGGTCGAACTCGCGAATAAGGCGACCGTTGATCGTATAGATTCGAATCCGGAAGTCGTCAATCGTGAACGTGTCTGCACCTCGAAGTCGGAATGCGAAAACTGTCGATGTGCTCATGGGATTTGGATAGGGGTATACGCTTTCGACCTGCACGTCGGTCTGCGTGCGGAAGTGAACCTGATAGGGGTTGTCGGCGGCGGCGTTGCCGGTGCCGTCAAACGCTTCGACGACGAGCGTGTGCACCGTGTCGCGTTCCGGCAGGCGCGGCTGGTAGAGCAAGCGAATTCGCTCCCCGGCTCGCTTGCCGGACGACATCGACAACTCGGAAAACGGCACCTCAACACCGTCGAGGTGCACGCGCACGACCGTCGTATCGTCGCGCAACGGGATGAACTCGTTCTCGTCGTTCACTATGATCTCGATGTTCGGATGCAGCTTCACGAACGGGATGGCCGGGTCCTGCAGGTTGACGACCGGGTTGGGATCGGGGACGAAAGATTCGCCGTCAACGAGCACTTCCAGTTGCGGCGGGATCTGATCACGCTCGACCGTAGCCGGCCAGACGAGGATGTTGTTGTGGGTGATCGGGTCGGGGAATTCCTCCTGACGCAGGCGCGCTTCGAGGACGTTCTCGCCGGCCTCGCCGCGTGTTTCCAGAAAGAGGTTGACGGTTGCGGTGGCGTCTGCTGCGAGCACCGAAAGCGTGTCGGTCGTGACCAGTCGACGCTTGTTCGCCGCATCCGTCGCAAAGTAATCGACGATCGACCGTCCACTGTCCACCGACGAAAGGTTCGCCACGTCTACCGTAAGCTCGATCGTATCTCCTTCCTGAAGTGTGTCTGCAGATACGACCGAGGTCAGTGGATGTAGCGCCAGCTCCGCCACCGGTTCGTACTCCATCGACCAATCGAGAAGCTGCGGTGTGCCGAGGTTCGTCGTGTCCTTGAGTTGCGCTCGTAGTCGAACAAACGGATGTATGGTCGGATCGATGCCGGAGAGGTCGGCGCTACCCGGAACCTGCAGGTTGCCGACGAGAATGGCGTTGGATTCGGCGTCAAGCACGTCCAGACGAAAACGATTGTCCGGATGCGCGGTGGCGGCGTTCCAAGTAAGTGAGTACCAATCCTGTGCTGGACCGATCGGCGGCGTGACTGTCGTCCCCGATCCAAACGAAAACGTGAGCGTCGTATCACGTAGAATCTCGTTGACGCCGTTGCCGGACGGTTCGACCCACTCGACCGTCTCGCCGGGGAGTCCGAATCGCGTGAACATGATCCACAGATCTCGGTACGTGAGCGTGTCGATGGCCGTGCTGCCCAACGTCCGGAAGATGCTTTTCACACTGTCGGCGATTTGCACGAGTCCGTCCTTGTTGCCGAGGTGTCTGGTGCGTGTGAATATGTAGTCGCCGTCGACGACGCGTGATGCGTGGGCGACTAGCGAGTCATAACCGGCGACCGGGTCAAAGAAATCGTTGGGATAGGTTGCGGCTGAGGTGTGACTTTTTACACTGCCTGTCGTGCCGTCGATGACGAGCAGCCCAAACCCGAGTGTTAGGCGCTCAAAGCGTTCGCCGGCGACGACGAACTGGCCACGCCAGATGCCCCCGCCGCGGTCGCCTGCCGCGCTCACGTCGAGTTCGAAATCACGCAGTTCCCATCGGCCATCGGTCCACTGGAGGTAGGAGTCGCCGTCGTTGTCCTCGAAGAGACGGTCGGTCTGGTGCCAGCCGGTGCGTGCAAAGTCCGGCCGTACCGTGAATGCTCGCATCTGCCAGACCGGGTCAGACCCGTCGTCAACACGAGCTCGCCAGTAGTACGTACTGTCAGCTTGCAGTCCTGTGGGACGCCACGTGGCTGTCAGTCCGGGAGTCGTAGCCCGAAATTCCGTAACGGACAGTGGCGAGAAGTCCGGCGAAGGCGACAACTGAAAAACCACCGGCACGTCACCAGCCTCTCTGCGCGAGACGACGACGCGAAGCTCCGGGTCGGTGGTCGGCACGAGGCCGGACTCGGGTGGTTCGAGCAGTGAGACCCCGATCGCAAAGACATTGGTGGTCCTGACGCCCGTGTTGTTCATCTCATCCTCTTCGGTGTAACGCATGTCCGGGTCGATGTCGACTCGTACCGTGTGT
>JBFHWK010000275.1:0-4408 GCA_041589075.1 Rhodothermales bacterium | reverse complement strand
GCGGCGTCGGCCGCCGCGTCGGCTGTGGACTGCATTTGATCCACGGTGCGCTTCTGCTGCTGAACAACCCCCTGGTCTACACGCGGACTGGACGTAGGTCCGGTGATGTCGGGTCGGAGCAGCTCCGGTCGCCGTACTACGGCTTTCTTCCACGTGGTGCCTTGCTTGACGAAAACCTCGCCACTTATTCGGTCAACGCGATAGACCACTTCGCCAAGCTGATCTACGTAAGGGCCGTCGCCGGCCGCGAACTCCTGGTACTGTGTCGGCCACACGAAGTACGCAAAAAGGCCTGCAAGCACCGCAAAAATGAGCAGCTTTCGCATCGTTGGTTACTCTGTCATACCCGTTCGTGGTCCTAGTATCGGCCCCGCACGGTAGAATCGAAAGTCCAGCGTGCTGAAAGTGCAAAGACTCGCCGGTACGGCGTGACGGCGCGGCGCCGCCGACGAGTCGTCACATCCGCAGTCCACCGACCCGATGCGCCCCCGAACGACTCGCCGACATCACCGCGCGTCAACTCGCCGGCTTACGGGCCTGCGAGCAAATCGAGAGCATCGGTCGCTTCAATAACTGCGGCCCGCTTTCTCGAGAGAGCAGTGTTACTCTCTAGGCGATCCGCGCCGCCCTTCTCATGACAATCCGGGCAAACTTTCTGTGACCAACGCCTGGCGGCAAGTGCAGTCTTGCGCGCAGCCTCGCGTATCTCTGCTTCGGGCCAGACCTGTCTGAGAGCGGTTAGCGCGCTCCGCAACAGTGAAGCGTCGGGGTTGGAATAGCGCAACAACGTGGAAGCATGCGCCTCAATCCAACTGACCGCAGTCGGCGCATCTTCCTTCAGCCATAGCTCGAGCAGCCGGGATGCAGCGTATTGCTCCAGGTACGGCCTGTATGAATACGTGCCTGACTCGGCGACTACACTATGTACGCGTGCATCAATGGCGTCTACGGAACCGCCGGCCGAAATGGCGTCAATCACGGCCGCGCGGACCTCGCCGTAGCGCTTTAGAGCCGCGCGATGGTCTCGCTCTGTTGCGTCATTAGGAAGCCGATCAGTTCCGGCTGATCCGAAGAGGGTAATGACCGATTCATCGACGCTCTGCTCTATGGCTCCGTCGACGATTGTCGCATCCGGTTGTGTGCAAGCGGCCGTGACTGCCGCGATCATTATCGTCAGTGCACTGGCGAAAAGAAGTTTCTGCATTGGCTTTCCTGTGAAGTCTGAGGTTGGACGGGTGGGACTAAGCGAAGTACACACACTCGGACCTGGCACCGATTCTTCCACCGAGTCCACTCTCATCGTAAATGAACTCGTCGCCGCACCAAAGGGAGTTGTAGTCGTGCGTAGAGTCGCGGTAGTCGTAAATGTATCTCGTGCAGCCGGGATACCGGGCGTAGCAGATTCGCAGCAGGTCCTCAGCCATCGACGCAAGTGGCATGGCGGACGCTCCAAAAAGAAGAAAGAAGACGGTTAGTGCACGCTTCATTAAGACACCTCCTTACTGGTGGATTCGGTCCGGGCGCTGACGATCGGGATAAGCCAGGCTTTCCGGAAGTCGCGGCCGAACCTAGTGTCTTACCGACGCCTGGGCCAAAGGAGGAGATGCAATACGTCGATGTTGCACGCCGTTCTCGCGGGCGGCTCGGTACATCGTGCAAGCGACGCTACGGCGCGTGTGACCGCGCCCGTGCCGGCCGCGGTGCTCACGTGCTGCAAAACGAGTCGGTCAGACCCGTGCTGGAGCGCGTCCGTCTAGGCGGGTATCGAGACCCCAGAGCCTGCCGGCCTCTTCGGGAGGACCAGCGACAACCCGAGCTGGGCCGCCAGTTGCTCGAGATCGGCGCCTGAAGCCGGGATCGTGGACACGATGCGGCGCGCGTTTTCGCGAACCCATGGCGTCGCCGACGGTGTCGCTGAAACGGCACCTTCCAGTCCAAGCAAGATGCGCCATTCGGCAAGCCGCTCCTCGCCGTATTTCGTCAACGACGACACCGGCTGGTCATCGGACAGAACACCGGCCATGCGCTCGGCAAGATCCGCGGCCTCCTGTAGGCCAACGTTCATGCTGCGGACGGGCACCGGTCCCGCCATGTGCGCCGAATCGCCGGCGAGCCAGACGCGGCCACGTCCGAACTGCGTTGCAAGCCGCTGCTCGAAACGAACTACCGTCTTCCACTCGATCCGGTCGACCGATCCGTCAAACCATGGCGCACGCTTTTCAACCAGGTCAGCCAGGCTTTCGGCCGAAAGCTCGGGCACGTCTTCGCGCTGGATGAGAAATCTGTCCTTGTGGCGGCTGGCGGGCGGAACGGCATAATCGGAAAGCTCGAAGCTCCATCGGCATGCGCCGGTACCCACGGGCCACAGAACACTCGTTGTGTTGTCTGCAAAGGCGATCCGCATCTCGTCGCCGAGCTCATAATCGGTGTTGAACTCGAACACGGCAAAGTAACGAGTGCGACCCGCGTTCTCGAAGTCAATGGCCAACGACCGCCGAACCAGCGACGAATGGCCGTCGGCACCGATCACGAGTGGTACCTTGTGCTCATGACTGGATGCTACCACCGTCTCGGTATGCACCACGGCGTAGCCCAGAGACTCGACGGTCATGCGGTCGATTGTGACTGCCACTTCGTCCGCATCCTCGTCTTCGCTAAGCTGTGCCAGCCGATGATTCCACTGCACGGACACGCCGTGCGCCTGCAAGGCCTCCTCCAAGGCAGCCTCCAATCGATTCTGGGGCACGACTGCGACAAACGAGAAATCCGCTCCCAGTTGGCCGACGTCGATCGATGCGCGTCGTTCGGTTCCTTCGTAGTACGCCACCGTACGCACCGTCCGCGCCCTGTCCAGTAATTTGCCAACGGCACCGGCTTTGTTGAGTAGACGTAGAGTGGATGGGTGCAGGGCCAAAGCGTAGCTGTGAGCGGCCGCCCTCCACCCTTCGTCGACAACGCGGGCGCGAATGCCCTTGCGTGCAAGTGACAACCCGGCGAACAGCCCTACCGGGCCCGCGCCGACTACGATCACTTCCGGACTCTTTCTACGCAGCATGGGAAAACCTCCAGAATTGGTGTACCGGACCTCGTCTCTCTAAAAGAGGTTGCCTCGAGGCTGATAAGTAGTGAGCGGCTCCCGAATTCGCCCGTAGGGATAACTCCTACACGACATGTCGGGCTTCCGTGTCTCCCAACAAGTCCGAAGTACGAACACCGCACCCGGCACCGGCGTATATGGCCCTCCTTTGTACACGCATGAGGTCCGAAAAAATGCCTCGAACGGAACGAGCAATCTTTGCAGGTGGATGCTTCTGGGGCACCGAATATTACTTCCAGCGGGCCAAAGGCGTACTCTCCACGCGCGTCGGTTACAGCGGTGGCCACTCTGATAACCCGTCATACAAAGAGGTGTGTTCGGGCACGACAGGACACGCGGAGGTACTGGAAGTCGTCTTCGATCCGGATCAAACCTCCTTCGAGGATATGGCGCGGCTCTTCTTTGAGATACACGACCCAACGCAGCGCAACCGCCAGGGACCGGACATCGGATCGCAATATCGTTCGGCTGTATTCTACGTCGACGACGAACAAAAACGAGTGACCGAAAAACTGATCGAGAAACTGAGAACGCAGGGTCTCGACGTCGTTACCGAAGTTGTACCGGCGTCGACATTCTGGCCCGCAGAGAATTATCATCAGCAGTATTACGACCAGACGGGCAAGAGCCCTTACTGTCACTTCTACACCAAGCGCTTCAACGATTGAAGAGACGCCGGACCGATCCGCAATCCGTGCCCACCGGCCGTCCGGGCGCTGTGGCCACCGCAGCGTCCGAGACAATTACGGTCTTCGTCCTAATGCTCCTTCCGGCATGTGCGGGTTTGCGAATTCCATCGGATCCGGCGGCACATGCGAACCTGGTGCGCGTCGAAGCCAACGCCATTCTTGCCGAGCTCGATGTGGCGGACACGCCGGCTTTCGAACTCCCTTCGGGGGTGGAGATCGACACTGTTGTAGTCACCGGTCGTATTGTCGAGATATCGTTCAACGAGCGTCTGACAACACGACCGTTCCGTACAGAGGATGCGGCGTCCGTGTACGAGATATTCCGCGGGCGGCTCGAGCGTTACCTGGAAGGGCGCGAGCTGTCGCTCGTCGCCCTCGGCGTTCCTCTTCGAGAACTCGTTCCCAACGCGCTTCGGCCGCGCGGCGAACGGATTGACAGCACGCGTATCCCGACCTGGCCAGAACCGCCACGACAGCCGCTCGTCGCGAACATCGATCACCCGCACGCGCCTACTCGGGGACTGCAGCTTCGGAACATCGCGATATGGCCGAGCCATGGCTGGTACTACGATAACGGAGCCGGACGCTGGAGATGGCAACGACTCCGCATGTTTCAGACGGT
>JBFHWK010000274.1:0-4479 GCA_041589075.1 Rhodothermales bacterium | reverse complement strand
CGTGATCGTGGCGACCGTGATCGTGGCGACCGTGATCGTGGCGACCGCGACCGTGGCGATCGTGATCGTGACCGGCGCGGCCGTGACGAGCGTGTTGCACGTGCCGACAGGCCGGACAGGGGCGACCGTGGTGATCGCAACGATCGCGGTGGCCGAGGACAACGGGGCGATCGCGGCACGGACCAGGAGCGCGGGGGCCGAGGTCGCCGTCGTGACAACCGTCGTGGCAAAGAAAACCGCCGCGGTAACCGAAATCGCGAAGAGCGCCGCGCAAAGATCTACGAGGGCCGGCCCGAATACATGGCCACTCATGACCCGAACAAGACGGATCTCGATGGCATGATCCGAAAGATCGGCGTCCTCGAGATTCTTCCCGACGGATATGGCTTCCTTCGTTCGGCCGAATACAACTACCTGCCGAGCCCGGACGACATTTATGTCTCTCCTTCACAGATCAAGCGGTTCAGCCTCAAACTGGGCGACACCGTAGACGGCGAGGTCAGACCGCCCAAAGAAGGGGAACGGTTCTTTGCACTCATCCAAGTCAACACGGTGAACGGCCGGCTTCCGGGCGAGCTCGA
Organism: Rhodothermales bacterium; assembly: GCA_041589075.1. GTDB lineage: Bacteria > Bacteroidota > Rhodothermia > Rhodothermales > JABDKH01 > JBFHWK01. The sequence continues at coordinate 3,898 of JBFHWK010000274.1, read as the reverse complement.
GGAGCGTCCCGCGTTCGACTACCTCACACCGCTGTACCCGGACAAACATCTCCATCTGGAGACGAAGGCCTCCGAGACCAGCACGCGTGTGCTCGACCTCTTTTCACCGATCGGCATGGGCCAGCGAGGGCTGATCGTCGCACAGCCTAAGACGGGCAAGACGATTCTTCTTCAGAAGATGGCGAACGCCATCCACGACAATCATCCGGACGTGTACCTGATCATTCTGCTTGTTGATGAGCGCCCGGAAGAAGTCACCGACATGCAGCGCAACGTTGCCGCTGCAGAAGTGGTCTCTTCGACGTTCGATCAGGACCCAGAGCGGCATGTGCAGGTTGCGGACATCGTCCTCGAAAAGGCGAAGCGGCTCGTCGAGGCAGGGCAGGACGTCGTCATCCTACTCGACTCGATCACCCGTCTTGCGCGGGCGCACAACTCTGTGATGCCGAATACGGGCAAGACGCTGTCCGGCGGTATCGAGGCAGGTGCTTTGCGTGGTCCGAAGCGATTCTTCGGAGCGGCACGCAACGTCGAGGAAGGGGGTTCGCTGACGATCATCGGCACTGCCCTCATCGACACCGGCAGCCGAATGGACGAGGTCATCTTCGAGGAGTTCAAGGGAACGGGCAACTCCGAACTGGTCCTCGATCGCGGTCTGTCGGACCGTCGCATCTTCCCCGCGATCAACGTGATCAAGTCGGGCACGCGGCGCGAAGAGCTTCTGATCCCGGAGGCAAGGTTGCAACGCGTCTGGATCCTTCGCAAGCTCCTTGCAGACATGGATCCGCTTCAAGCAATGACCTTCCTCCTGGACAAGATGCGAGGTACGCGCGACAACGATGAGTTCCTCATCACGATGAACTCTTGAATTCGCAGCGCATCTCGTGCATATCGGCCCGTCGTATCACACGGATGCGGCGGGCTTCTTTTTTGACGCCTGCACCATGGTCGTGCAACCCGATTCGCAACAACTACTTTCGTCCCTGACGTGCATCCTGTTTGACATGGACGGCGTGCTCGTCGACGTGTCTGGATCGTACCGTCGCGCCGTACTCGAAACCGCACAGCATTTTCTCCGACAAGACGTCGACCCGGCGGTCATACAGTCCTACAAGAATCGAGGCGGGTTCAACGACGACTGGGAGCTGACACACGCGATTGTCCGGGACAGAGGCGGCAAAGCCGGCATGGAGGAAGTGACGGAGATATTCCAGCGCCTCTATCGTGGCGACCGGTGGGACGGCTACATCGCCGGCGAGACATCCTTGATTTCGACGGAAGTCTTGAGCGAATTGGGAAGCCGATTCGCATTGGGAGTTGTCACGGGTCGGCCGGAGGCAGAGGCACGGTGGACGCTCGGGCACTTTGGGTGGGACGACTTCTTTCCGGTCGTCGTCGCGAAAGAGCAGCAGCAGGGCCGCGGGAAGCCTGATCCGTTCCCGATAGAACAAGCGTTAAGAGCGTTCCGCGAGCTTGAGTACAGTCACGAACCCTCGCGCACGACCTACATCGGCGATACGGTCGATGATATGCAAGCCGGCATTGCGGCCGGCGTGCATGCGATAGGCTTTGTGCCACCCTATCTCCCGAGCGGTCATGCGACGACGCTGTTTGCGGCGGGCGCCCATGCCGTGGTGCACGACACGCAAGAGTTGTTGTCCTTGCTTGCCGACGCGGGCTAGGGGGTCTCCGGGCCGGCCTCCGCTTCGAGCGACGGTTCGGGCAGGTAAATCCAGACCATCACCGCCATCATGGCGATTGCCACTGCCGCCACGATCGTATTGCTTACGTAGCCGTAACCGGTGTACGTGACGCCGGCCAAGCCGGAGCCGAGCCCCATTCCGACCTGCCCGATCGCGATCGCGAGGCTCATCAGCATACCGCGCCGCTCCGACGGCACAAGAGCGGTCATCAGTGACTGAAGCGGGCTTATTCGCAGTGCGAACATGACCATGGCCAGCGCGAACAGCAGATACGCCATCCAGATATCGTGTACCAGGTAGGTCGTTACTACCATGACCACGCCAAGGCCGGCACAGGAGAGAATGATCAGAGGCTTTCGGCCCACCTCGTCCGACATGCGGCCTGCGATGGGACTGCTCACTACGTTGGCGATGCCGCCCACGAAGAAAAGAGATGCGATGTCCGTGCCGCTCACGCCTACGACATTCTCAAGCCACGTCGGTAAGTAGATCACATACAGGCCGAGGCTCAAGAACATCAGCATGTAGACAATGGAGACCGCCCGCACCGGGGCCAACCTCAGAAGGTCTCGGTAACGGACGATAGCCGTCGAGATTGTCAGGCGGCCGCGTTCGCGGACGATGTCCGGCTGCGGCACAAAGAACCATACCAATACCGTCGCGAATGTCATTGTTACGGCAAACATGAGGAAAGGCCACCTGAATCCGAACTGGTCCGCCAGAATCTTGCCGACGGGGATTCCCAGTATCTGGCCCACCGCCATGCCGCTCATGACCCACCCATTGGCCCAGCCGCGTCGGGTGTACGGAAAGTAGTCGCCCACATACGCGACGGCGGCGCCGCTCAGCGAGCCGCCCGCGGCACCGGCAAGTGCTCGCACGGCCACCATCGATACGTAGCTGTTCACGATGCCGTGAAGCGCCAGCGAGAACGCCATGAAGCCGCATCCAAAAAGAAGGATGCGCCGCCTGCCCACCTTGTCTGAGATGGGGCCGATAATCAAGGCCATCACACCTAGTGTGACCGTGTACGCGGTGATCAGCAGGCCCTGTAGCGACTCCTTGATATTTAGCGCTTCGCTGATCTCCGGAAGTATGGGAGAAACGATGATGACCTGGGCGCTGGCGGAAAACATCATGAGCCAGAGGGCCGCCAGGATCAGATAGGCGTTGGTGGTGAGTCGCGCCAATGTCAAATCTCAGAGAAACGCAGTCGGCGAAGATACGTGTGATCCGGCGAAAGTATTCATGCCGCTTCTGGCGGAAGAGACCGCTTCGGGAGCGTGGGATTCGGTTTTGCGCGCGTCTTGTCCAATCCGTTCTTAACGACGCGTGTTAGAGACTGATTACTCCTTTTTCTTCGGCCCTCTTTCCTGGGCGGGTTTCGGGAGAAAATGTTGCTCGAATGCACATAACCGCAGTAGCCGACCTGCAGTATCTTGATGGGCCCAACGGTCAACCAGACATCCCGTTCGCAGTGCATTGCCCACAATGACGTTTCGATGGATTGAAAGGCGCGTCGCGGACCCTGAGCGAATCACGCGCATGCAGACCGAGCTCAACGGTATCGACCGGGCGCTTGCACGGGCGCTCATCATACGCGGCATCGATTCCTTCGAAAAAGCACGCCGTTTCTTCAGGCCGAGCACCGAGCACCTCCAGGATCCCTTTGCGATGCGAGACATGGACCGTGCGGCGGAACGGGTCGTCGCGGCAATACGGGACCGTGAATCGGTCCTCGTTTATGGCGATTACGATGTCGACGGGACGACGGCGACGGCACTGGTCACAGCTTTTTTGCGATCGCACTCAGCAACCGCCTCCTTCTTTATTCCGGATCGCATCGAGAACGGCTACGGACTGAGTCGTGCCGGTATCGACGTGGCCGCCGAGCGCGGCGCCTCCGTAATTGTCGCGCTGGACTGCGGCGTCACTGCCGTTGAGGAAGCCGAGTACGCACGCCGCCACGGCATCGACTTGATCGTATGTGATCATCACACCGTCAAGCATCAGCTCCCCGACGCCTATGCCGTGCTTGATCCCAAGCGGCCCGATTGTACGTATCCGTTCAAAGAGCTCTCGGGCTGCGGTATCGGATTCAAACTGGTGCAGGCCATCACGTCACTACTCGGGGAGGATCAGAGCGACCTGGAGCAGTACCTCGACCTCGTGGCGCTCTCAATCGGCAGCGACAT
>JBFHWK010000273.1:0-4500 GCA_041589075.1 Rhodothermales bacterium | reverse complement strand
GCAGACCTGGCCCGATCGTCCGATCGAATGGGCCGGCCAGTGGAACGGATTTTTCGGCAGGGGAGTCCAGAACGCGGATGTCGAGACGTACTTCGTTTTCGACGACAGTCCCGACAGGGAATGGACACTCGATCCCTACCGACTGTATCCGTGTCCCGGCGACGAGACACGGGGAGGCCTGGGGCTCGAGGTGGCCACGCGTGGATTTCAGTGGAATCACCCGCTCGCCCAGGACGTCGTCTTCTGGCTCTATGAGATTACAAACGAATGCTCAGTCGACTACGATGAAGTCTACTTCACACAGTACATCGACTGGGGAGTAGGCGGAACGGACGATTCGGGAGATGACGAAGGAGCCTATAACACGCGTCTCGACCTGGCCTTTGCGTGGGACTTCGACGGTATCGGCACGCCCGGGATGTGGGGCCCCGTCGGAACGGCGGGTTACGCCTTCCTAGAGTCGCCGGGCATCTCGACGGACAACCGTGACAACGACGAAGACGGTATCACGGACGAGCGTCGCGACAGTGGTCCGGGTCAGCTGATAGAAGGCCGGGAGGCCGTCCTAGCGCACGTTCAAGCGAACTACAACCTCGACGCATTCACGAGATTCTATCGCGATGTTGAAGACCGTCCGGCGTTCATCGCCGGTCGCTGGTGGACAGGCGATGAGGAGATGGACTGGGTCGGATTCCAGGACGTCAACGGGAACGGCGAATGGGATCCGGATGAACCGCTCAATGATGACGTCGGTGAGGATGGTCTCGGTCCGACGGCGGAGAACTATCCCGGCCGGGATGTCGGTGAGGGTGACGGTCGGCCGACGGCAGGCGAACCCAATTTCGACGCACTCGACAAAGACGAGTCGGATCAGATCGGCCTAACCGGCTTCGCGATCTTCAACGTCCACGATTATGAGCTGATCAACGATGAAGAAGACTTCAATGTGTTTGCGCGCGCGCTGCCTCCCCTCGAGGACATCGTGCTGGAAGGTGGGCGCAACCTCGGGATGTTCTTCTCTTCCGGTCCGTTCCCTCTGATGGCAGGGCAAACCGAACGATTCTCGATGGCTCTTCTCTTCGCGGAGCAAGATTTTACCGACCCGCGCTTCATCGACAACTCGGCGCTCGCCCGAAAGAAGGAAACTGTCCAGCAAATCTACAATGCCGATTACCGTTTCGCCCGCCCGCCAAACAAGCCGACGTTGACAGCGATCCCGGGCGACCAGCAGGTAACGCTGATCTGGGATGACGTCGCAGAGAGGTCGTTCGACCCATTCCTCCGTGAGATGGACTTTGAAGGGTACATGGTCTTTCGATCTACCGAACCCAACTTCGAAGAGAATCTGATTATCACGGATGCCTTCGGAAACAAGACCTTTCAGAAACCGATCGCGCAGTTCGACCTGAAGAACGGCCTACGTGGAACGCACCCAGTGGCGGTCAACGGAGTCCAGTTCAATCTCGGGACCGACAGCGGACTGCGACACACATTTATCGACCGTAGCGTCGTCAACGGGCAAACGTATTACTATGGCGTGGTGGCGTACGACCGTGGACTCATAGCCCGCGACGGAAACGGGATCGTGACGACAAACCCGGACGGTTCGGTTCGGGGCATCTCGCCCAGTCTTACCACCGCAGTTGTTAAGAGCGACGTCGCCGGGAAAGTGACGACGGATATCAACACAGCCGTCGTTGTCCCGCGTGCTCCCGCCGCCGGCTATGTACCGCCGGAGCTGAGCGATCTCGAGTTCAGCCCGATCGGCACCGGGACGGTAACTGTCGACGTTGTGGCGCCGGAGCTTATCGGGCAGGAAAGTGAATACGAACTGGCGTTTGTGAACGATGCTGTCTGGCAGAACAGCCCTGATGTGCGATACACACTGACTAACACGACTACCGGCAACCTCATCGAGGAGGGAACGATTGTCGGTGGGCAGCGAGAGATACCGCCGCTAGAAGGTTTCATCGTCGACATTCGTAATGAAACCTCCGTCGCCGTCATCGACACTACCGTTCGATTGACTGGTGACGGCGGTACGTACACGCCTGTCGCACGACCGGCGTCCGTGAGCGCGACCGTTGGCAGCCGCTTCACGGCGGTGCCGGCTGACTACGAGGTGGTCTTCACCGAAAGCATCGCGGACACGTCGCTTCGGCTCGCGTTCGGAATGCGAGAGATCCCTACGCCGTTTTATGTTCGTAACCTCACAACGGGAGAGCGACAAGACTTCGTGATCATCGAGGACTTCCCGGAGCTGCGAAACGGGCAGTATGATCACGGCGAGAGCATCATTCTGGTGTCAGGTGTGACGCCCGATCAAAAGCCGGTTCTCGACGGCGGAAGGTGGAGGTCAAATTGGCTGGTCCGACTGGTGCCCCCCGATCCCGTACTCGAACCCGACATTCCTGACATTCCGCCTGCGCCCGGGTCTGCGCTCCGCTTCCGGACCAGGAAGCCTTTCCAGACCGGCGACGTGATGACGTTCAGGACGACACCTCCGTCGTTCCAACAGGATCTGGCCAAAGGATTGCTCGACGACATCTTCGTGGTTCCCAACCCTTACGTGGCTACGAGCACATTCGAGCCGCCGAACACCTTCCGTGCCGGTCGCGGGGAGCGGCGGATCTACTTCATGAACCTTCCGCCCGAGTGCACCATCCGAGTCTACACGATCACCGGTCGCCTCGTGAAGGTCCTTCACCATTCGTCGACAATTGACGACGGACAGCTGGCGTGGGATCTCGTGTCGAAGGACGGGATGAACGTTGCGTTCGGTGTGTACCTCTTCCACGTTGACGCACCAGGAATCGGGGAGACCGTAGGGCGGTTTGCAGTGATTAAATGACGGCTGTAACGGAGACGAAACGATGTTCAGTGCAAACATTTCATTCTGGCGCGCGGCCAAATGTCTTCGCTTTGCCGGAGTCTCTTTGGCGGCAAGCTGCGTAGCCCTTCTTTCGTTGACGGACAGTCGTGCACAGAGCGTGTCGAAAGTCGGCACGACAGCTGCCGACTTCCTGCAGATTGGAGTAGGCCCGCGCGCGCAGGCGCTGGGCGGGGCGTTTGTGGCGGCAGCAGACGACGCCTCGTCGCTCTACTGGAACCCTGCCGGACTCGCACAGATTCCCGGCAATGAAGCGATCGTGACGCACGCCGAGTGGTTGGTCGATGTCAACTTCGACTACCTGGGCGTCATTCTGAAGCTTGGAGAACTGGGGAGTGCGGGTGTATCGGTGACGATGCTTACGGTACCGGACATGCTCGTGCGAACGGAGGATCGACAGGAAGGCACGGGGGAGATGTTCGACGCAGCCGATATGGCGGTTGCGCTCTCGTACGGAAAGGCCATTACGGATCGTTTTTTCGTCGGCGCCACTGCCAAGTTCGTACAGCAACGGATCTGGCATTCGACGGCGACCGGCTTTGCCATCGATCTTGGCACGCAGTTTCGTACAGACTTCTTTGGTGGCCTAACCGTTGGGGCGGTGCTATACAACTTTGGCACAGACATGAAGCTGAATGGGCGCGACCTTCGTACGTTCGTGGATCCGGACCCGCGACAGCTAGGCAACAACAACCGCATCCCGGTCAATTACGAGCTGGATTCTTTCGACTTACCACTGAACTTCCAGTTCGGCATCAGCAGCCGACCCATCGACACACGAATGCACCGGGTTACCTTCAGCGCGGATGCGCTCCATCCGAGTTCAAATTACGAGAGCGCCAATGTCGGTGTCGAGTATGGATATCAGCAGCGGATTTTCCTGCGGGCTGGTTTCGAGTCACTGTTTCTGGAAGACCGTGAGGGCGGTGTTTCCGCAGGCCTCGGAGTGCACCAGCGGTTGTTCGACGGAGGCATCGCCAAGCTCGACTATGCCTATCGGTCCGCCGGCCGGCTCGGTGGCATCCACGTGATGGGTATCGGGCTCACGTTCTGAACTTCGAACCAATCGGAGCCCGCAGTTGTCAGCGACTGAAGAGAAGGTGGTGAGTCACACGGGTGTGGCCGAACGTCCAACCGGCGTGGGCCCAAAGGGAGATGCCTTTCGAGCATTCCGACCGTCTAGACCATTTCGAGTTATCCGCGAAAAACGTGGAATTACGGTATGCGACGTCGACGTCCACGATGTGTCACGCTGCGTTTCGATGCCCGTGGCTTGTGTGAGGTGTAAGACCCGATTCTTCCGTTGGCTGTCGGTATGGCTGCTCTTGGCATGCGGCTTTGCTCTCATTATCGCCCTGACTGGCTGTCGGCAGGATTCGCAGCCGGCGTCCGCACAGGACGGCGTTGTTCGATTGACGTACTGGAGTGCGCAGAATCCGCAGGAACAGCGACTCGCCGAATACCTTGTGGGTAAATGGAATGCTGCAAACCCCGAAGTGCAGGTCCTGGTTCAGCCGCTTCCGGCCGGCCAGTCGAGTGAAGAGGTTCTGCTGGCCGCAATCGTAGCGGGAACCACTCCCGACATCTGCTCGAATATCTGGCCGGGCATC
>JBFHWK010000272.1:0-4537 GCA_041589075.1 Rhodothermales bacterium | reverse complement strand
GTCATGGTGGCGGTGGGCGAGGGAGCACGCTCGCAGATCCAGTCACAGATCAACAACCTCGGCACGAACATGATCGTCGTCACGCCGGGCTCCTCCAGTCAGGGTGGCGTGAGCCGCGGTGCGCAGAGCTACAACCGTCTCACTGTCGAGGATGCGGAAAAAATCGCGCGTGAAGCAACTCTCGTGTCCGCGGTCTCCCCTGTCGTGTTCACCCGCACGCAGGCCATCGGCGGCGAAGGAAACTGGCGTACAACGATCAACGGCGTGTCGGCCGACTACGTGACCATTCGCGACTGGCCGCTGCAGTCGGGTCTTTTCTTCGATCACTCCGAACTGCGTTCCGTTCGAAAGGTCGCCGTACTCGGTAAGACAGTGGCGGACAACCTCTTTCCGAACCAGGATCCCGTCGGACAAAACGTGCAGCTACGGAATGTGCCGTTTACCATCATCGGCGTCCTGACCGAAAAAGGTCAGACGGCCAGCGGGAACGATCAGGACGACGTGATCTTCGTGCCTTACACCACGGCGCAGACCAGGCTGAGCGGCTGGAGCCGCATCTTCCAGATCCTTGCCAGCACGTACTCCTATCAGGATATTGCGGCCGCTCAGTCCGAGATCTCGGCGATCATGCGCGAGTCACATGGCCTGAGCGAATGGGAGGAAGACGACTTCACGATTCGCAACCAAACCGATCTGGCCGAGGCGGCCCAGGGCACGACGGAAGTGATGGCACTGCTCCTGGCGGCAATCGCCTCGATCTCATTGCTGGTTGGTGGGATCGGGATCATGAACATCATGCTCGTTTCGGTAACCGAACGCACAAGAGAAATCGGGATTCGAATGGCGGTCGGTGCGCGCGGCAAGGACGTGCTGACACAGTTCCTGATCGAGGCGATCGTCATGAGCGTGCTGGGCGGCGTCATCGGCGTCGCGATCGGATTCGGGGGCTCGTCACTCCTGGGGCGCTTTACGGGGTGGAGTACGGTGATTTCGCCCGAGACTGTAGCCATCGCGCTGCTGTTCTCCGCCGGAGTCGGCATCTTCTTCGGGTTTTACCCGGCTAGAAAGGCGGCCGCTCTTGATCCCATTGAAGCGCTCCGGTACGAGTAAGACCCCGGCACACGTCGATGTCCGATCCAGACAACGTGGAAGGCGAGTTCTTCAACGAGTAGTCGCCTGCTGCGTCACGTCGCTCCCTCAGTTCAGCGCAAGCGGGAGATTCTTCATCCAGACGTCTCGAAGCGCGCGCTGATCGGCGGTCGCAGCGGAATCGAGTGCAAGAACGTGACGGTGGACAAGCGGCCGTTCATACTTCGCGCACGTCGCCGTCATCTCCTCACCGTCGCGAACAAGCCCGACCGTGTAGGGCACGCCCGCCGCGACCGAACGGAACTGCCCCAGTACGCTGCGAACTGTTTCAATGCTGATCTCCTGGCCGTCTAGGCTCGCGAACTGATCTCCCACACGGATGTCGCAATTCGCGATCTCTTCCGCCACAGAGGTGACGACGACGTTGTTCTCCACGAAATTGAGACCGATGCCCGCGGCCGTAGTACTCTCTCCTGTGTCAACCGCTTCCAGATAATGGAGGCCCAGAAGACCGAGGTAGTCGGCCAACGGCAACGGCTCCGCGCTGCGTACGTAGCGCTCAAAAAAGTCGGAAATCTCCGGATATGTCATCTCGGCAAATATTGAGAAGAACTCTTTCTCCGGGAATGGCGTGTCTGGCCCATAACGTCTCGAGAGTTCGATCAGCACCTCTCGCAGTCCCCTCTTGCCGTCCGACAACTGAAGCAGCTTGATGTCCAGAAGACCAGCCACCAGGGCTCCGCGCATGTAGACGTTCGGGAATTGAGCCTGCCCCTCTGGCGTGTATGACGTCAGGCTCAGTTTGCTGAGACTATACCTCTTGTCAAACGCGTCATCGGTTCGCAACTTGGAACTCAGCTCGCTCAGAAACTCGTCGAGCGTGATGAGGCCCGCACGGAGCTGCATGATATCGGATGCCCACTCAGTCACGCCTTCATAAAGCCACAGGTGCTCCGACGCGACGGGCTCCGAGTAATTGAACCGCTCGATAATCTCACTGTGGATGTTCAGCGGCGTCACGATGTGAAAGAACTCGTGAGCCACGACGGACGGAATGCTCTCGGAGATCGCCCACTCGAAATCGGCCTCCGCGTACACGTATTCCGAACTGTACGAATGCTCCCACGCACCCATCGTAATATCTTCGAAATGGAATAGAAACGTGTACCGATCCACGGGAAGACCGCCCAGAAACTCATTTGCGGCAAAGAGGATGTCGCGAATCGAATCCAGTATCTGCACCGACGCGACCTTGTCGGTCTTTGAGTAGGTGTATATCTCCACCTTCGTCCCCTCCACGTCGAGCGCTGCCGTGCTGAGTCTGCCCAGCAGTATCGGAGAGTCAACTACGTAGTCATAGTCGGATCCAATGAACCGACCTTCGGTGTCCTTCGCCATGGCAGTCCCCACTTTCCATCCGTCCGGGACAACTAGACGGATGCGCAAAGGCCGCGATTGCATCCCCTGGGGAAATCCGAAGACCGTCTGCCCATTGATCAGCACATGGTCATCCTCTATCGAAGAGCCCGCCATGAGATAGATCGGATTCTCATCGACCTGAGTGTCCCACGTCTCCGCAATCGCGTACTCGATGCGGGCGACATCCTGGGGACGCTGGAGCTGCCACTGATTCGTAGAAATCTGCTCGACCGGGACCGAAGCGCCACTACCGTCAAAGGCTGTGAACGACCGCACAAACCTGCCCATGTTCATGACCTGGTACGTACCGGGAGCTGTGGATGCAAACTGATAGACCGCGTTGTCTGCACCGAGATCATCGACGGTCAGCGTGACACGAAAAAGGTCGTCCGCGCGATCAGTGAGATCGACCGTATAGAGCAGCGGTTGCGGCGCCGGCGGCGCTACGGCGGCCATCTGCGTCGACTGACAACCGGAAGCGAATGCAACAACGACCAGGACGTACGTGAGACGGTTCATGGCAATGGATGGGGATGGTTTTTTGCGAGCCTACGACGACATCGGGAAATAGTTAGGTAAGAAATTTAGTGAAGCCGCGGTCAGTTGGCTACGGCGTCGGGCTCCACACACGGCGAGGGTCGATGCGAGCTTGTCTCTTTGCGACGGGCCGTCTTCGCGTGGAACGAACACCAGCCTATTAGTCCGCCGCCCCGAAAACCGTTATTTTGTGCACATTCAGTGCGTTGCGCCTTTGGCCCGGGAATTTGACGGAAACAGTCGCGACATCTCTATTCTCCGACTATGTGGTAGGCCGGCCGGACGACGAAATGTTCAGCGCGGACGAACGGAACCGCGCTGGAGTCTGCCAGGACTTCGCGCACATCTTCATCGCGATCGCGCGCAGGTTGCGTATACCGTGCCGCCACGTAAGCGGGTATCTCTTTCACCGACGAGCAGATCACGACCGATCGGCACCGGACAGCTCACACGCGTGGGTCGAAGCATATCTACCGGAACTGGGATGGATAGGGTTTGACCCGACGAACAATCTTGTCGCCGGTGAGCGCCACATCACCGTGGCTCTAGGGCGCGACTATGCGGACGTGCCGCCGACGCGAGGTGTCTTCAAGGGAAATGCAGCAAGCGAATTGCGCGTGGGTGTGCAGGTGACGCCGGTGAAACAGGCACCTCCCGCGGACGCCGAGCTGAAGCTCGAAAGAATGGCCCAGAATCTAACGGCCGAGGAGAGGGAAGCAATCAACCGCATGCACGAGGGCAGGTCCATGCCAGGTCAGAACCAGCAACAGCAGCAGTAGTGTCATCTCACACTGCCGCGGATCGGCAACACTACGGTCGTTTTCGCTACCTTCCGTCCGACACGACACGACTGCGACGATATGCGCACCGGAGTATGATCGACAAACATGCAGCACTGGGCATAGTAGGACTCGGAAAGATGGGCCTCGGGATTGCGCGCCGACTCACGCACGCGGGTTTCCAGGTGGTTGGGTTCGATCGGGATCCGTCGGCCGCGCGGCGTGCCGCTGATTCCGGCATCAACGTCGCTCCCGACATCGAAGCACTCGTCGCCGGCGCCGGTTCCGATCCACGTGTAGTCTGGATCATGGTCCCGTCGGGCAATGCGACCGCAAGTTCACTGGAATCAGTGGGCAAGCTGCTGTCAACAGGCGACATTTTGATTGACGGCGGAAACAGCGACTATCGAGACTCGATCTCGAGAGGCCGGGAGTTCGACGCAAGAGGCATACGCTTCATGGACATCGGAACGAGCGGCGGTGTCCACGGCGAGCGTGAAGGCTTTTGCCTGATGGTGGGCGGTGAGCAAGATGCAGTCGCAGTGATCTCTAAACTCCTCGATGCGCTCGCGGCGGCCGGTCCGTCAGGTTGGGCGCATGTGGGGCCGACCGGTGCGGGACACTTCGTCAAGATGATCCACAACGGTATAGAATACGGCGTCATGCAGGCGTACGCGGAGGGGTTCGCGATGCTGCATGAGAAGACGAATCTG
>JBFHWK010000271.1:0-4577 GCA_041589075.1 Rhodothermales bacterium | reverse complement strand
TCACTACGCTAATGGAGTACTCGCGGCGGAGCCCGATCGTGAGAGCCTTCAGTCCCTCGACCGTTGTCACGACCTGGTCCTCACTTGCCGCGTTCGGATTCTCGAACGTGGTGTCGCAGGACGTCAAACCGATTACGAGCATAATCCCGACTCCACCGGCCAGCGTCTTCATCGTAGTATTCATGATTCTATACACGGAAGTAGATTTCAAAGCAACTCACGAGATACCGCTAAAACGTAAGCGTGGCACCCAGTGAGAAGGTGCGCGGAATCGGCACGGCACCAAAGTCAAAACCCCGTACTCCGGTATTCCGGCCGCTGATGCCAATCTCAGGATCATAACCCGTGTAGTCGTCGATCGACAGCAGGTTACGACCGGAGAGGTTCACGCGAACTGCCCGCACATGCCGCGTATTCGGTGTGAACGTATAGCTCACGGACACTTCGCGTAGCTTGATGAACGAACCGTCTTCCACATATTCCTCGATGATCAATCCAGAACCGGTGGCGTCAGCCCGACCCTTCTGGACTTCTCCCTTGAGTTCGCGGCCGTAGTCGTAGCCTCCCTGATAGAACCGGCGGTCGAAGTTACGTCGGTTCCAGTTGAAGATGTCAGCGCCCTGGACTGCGTCCCATTGCATGCGGAAAGACCACTTCTTGTAGTCGAGATTCGCAATGAGCGAACCCGTCCAGTCCGGGTTTGGATCTCCAACGATGAGACGAAGCAGCTCGCCGTCTGGCTGGCCGTCCGCGTCACGCCGAATACCGGAGAGGTTGCCCTTGTGATCACGGAGGACCTCGCTCGGATCTATTTCCAGTCTCGCCGCTTCCGCAAAGCACTCGGTCTCGCTGACTTCGCAGGCATTCTGGAGGCTTTGAATGCCCTGCTCCGCCTGAGGTAGACCGCCCGGAGTCAGAAGAAGGTTACCGTTCGCGTCACGCGCGTACGCCCTCCAGTAGAACACACCCAGTGGCTGGTCCTCGATGGCGTACTGGGACGAGAAGCCACCGATTCCGAACCGAGTTCCTTCGACCAAACGAATAACCTTGTTTCGATTCCGGCTAAACAACGCCGTGACCTGCAGGTCGAGATCCTCTCTCTGCAGCACCATTCCACGGACCATTACCTCGATTCCCTTGTTGGTCAACTTGCCCACGTTCTCAAAGCGGCTCTCGGCACCTGTGGATGGCGAAAGCTCGCGCGGGAGCAGCAAGTCATCAACGTTCTGGCTGTAATAGGTAAACTCGATTCCGAGTCTGTTTCGCAACATCGAGACGTCAGCACCGACCTCGATTTCAGTCTGGGTCTCCGGTTTGATATCTGGATTACCCAGCGTCGACGAGGGAATGAGTCCGGTCTGTCCACCGAAAGAGATCGGGTTATAGTTGGTGAAGCGGTCGAACGGACCGATTCCCGTGAGGTTGCCTGCTTTACCCAAGGAAGCACGGATCTTGAAGACGTCGAACGTGTTCGCGAGACCGCCACTCCAGAAAGGTTCGTCCGACAGAACGTACGCGCCGCTCACCTTCGGATAGAACTGGCTTCGATGGTCGTCACCGAACACGGAAGAGCCGTCCACGCGTCCGGCCACAGTTACGAAGATCCGATCCCTGTACCCAATCGTCTCCTGCAGGTATACTCCGCGGAGGCTCCGCTCGGAGATGACGTCAAAGCTCGACGAGATCGTGCCGCCATCGATGGTCCGAACGATGGGCCCAAGATTCGACGCCTCGTTGACGATCGCTTCTGACTTGTCGTACTGGTAGGTCCCTCCCACCGCAGTTGTCGACGTGAAATCGTCGGATAGCGGTGTCTCGTAGCGCGCGTTCAGATCTATATTGTACAGCTTGCGGCTGATATCACCCCGACGCGTGAAGCCGTCCGGGTCGGCGACCGTGCCTACCGGTTTGAATCCACGCGAGACCTGTCCATAGGTGTCGTATCCCGACACCAGGTCGATCGACAGCCCTTCATACGGCGTAAGGTTGAGGCTGAGGCTTCCCGTAAACCGGTTCACTTCCTGCGTGAATTCATACCGGTCGATAACCTCGTTCGGATTGCCGACGAAAGTAGGACCCGGTGCGGAGTAGTTGCCGAGCTCGTCCGGAAAGGCATCCGCCGTATGCGGCAGGAATTGAATAGCCGTGATTGGGCCATCGAAGAATCCTTCACCACCGGTCGGGATGTCGTTGCTGAAGCTTCGCGCGAGATTGGTTCCTACATTTACGAACACCCAATCGCTCAGCGCCTGCCCGACGTTTACCCTAAGGGAAGTCCTGCTGAAATCTGCATTTCGGACGATGCCTTCGTTGAAGTAGTACGCTCCCGAAATGAAGTACGTGGTTCGATCAGTACCACCGGCCACCGACAGGTACTGATCGGTTCCGATTCCCTCATCGAAGATATAGTCCTGGTAGTCGAAACGCTGGAAACCCGGGACCTCGGTACAATTTGCAAAGCTACTTTCATCGCAGCGCCCCCGAACGGCCAGGTCGCTGTTGTCGGCAGGATTAACCCACTCGACCGGCGCGTCGTTCACTTTCACCGTCTTGCGGACTTCGCTCCTTGTCAACGTGGTCGAATACGTGACCCGCGGTGCACCGACCCTACCGCGTTTTGTAAATATCTGAACGACGCCGTTGCTCGCCCGCGAACCATAAATGGCCGCGGCCGCGGCACCCTTGATGACCTCGATGCGCTCAATGTCGTTCGGGTTAAGATCCACGAGCCTGTTTTGAACACCGCCACTTCCAACAGGGACTAATTCGTTCGAGCTATTGTCGACGATGACGCCGTCAATGATATAAAGTGGCTCCGAGTCGCTATTGATCGTGCTGTTGCCCCTGAGCTTGACAGAAACCTCGCCCGCCGGCGAGCCCGACGTCTGGGTGACCAACGCACCGGGGATCTTTCCCGAAAGGGCTCCGGACACGTCCACCGCACCCGACCCGGCAATTTCTCCCCCGTCTACCGTCGATATTGAGTTGCCAAGCTGCTTCTTCTCCGTTAATCCCGACGTCCCCGTGACGACAACCTCCGATATTCGAAGAATGTCCGTGGTCATCGTGACATCGTAGACTCCGGATCCGGTAACGCTGACGCGTTCGGTCACGAAACCGATAAAGCTGAACTCGACTATGACCGGCGAGACCGCGGTGGTGAAGGTGAACTCGTACGTGCCATCCTCATCCGTCGCCGTCCCGACAGTTGTGTTGGGCAGACGAATCGAAACACCTGGTAAAGGACGTCCGTCGTCGGAGACAACCGTACCGCGAATATCAAAGCGTGTCCGCTGTTGTGCGAAAGCATCCGCGGTGCATGTCATTACGAGCAAAAAAGCTACCACCGAAACGACACATCCAAGCGCTCCGGGCGTGTGAAAAGTCGTGTCAATTCGTTCCATCACCGAACACCCAATTAGTAATCTTTCTGGCCGGCATCTTCCATCCACAAAACTCGGGGAAGCCGGACGAATCGGTGGAAGCTAATTGCAATAGCATCCAATAACAACCCGTGCTTTTTTCCACGGAACGGCTCATTTTGTCCGCACGACAGTCGCAAACATTCACGTATGAGAGCTAAAGGGATGCGGGACGGGCACGTGCGCTGGGGCATCATGGGTCCCGGGCGAATCGCACATAAGTTTGCAGAGGCACTTACGGTAGTTGATGGCGCTGTACTCGGTGCGGTGGCAAGCCGCAGCACCGACCGGGCCCACGCTTTCGCCTCGAAGTACTCCATACCCAGACACGTCGGCAGCTATGAAGAACTAGCTAGCGACAAGGATATTGACGTCGTCTACATAGCCACACCGCACCGATTTCACGCGGAGAACGTGCGCCTCTGTCTGGAGAACGACAAGGCCGTCCTTTGCGAAAAGCCTCTCACTGTCACTGCCGGTGAGACCGAGGCGATCGTGCGCCTGGCCGGTCAACGAAAGCTCTTCCTGATGGAAGCGCTCTGGAGCCGCTTTCTTCCGATCTACGAGGTACTTCGTGAATGGCTGGAGAATGGAGCTATCGGCGCGGTCCGGTTAATGACCTCCACTTTCGGCATTCAGATCCACCGCGACGAAACCGGGAGGCTGCTTAAGCCTGAACTTGCCGGCGGCGTGCTTCTCGACATGGGTATTTACAACATCGCGATATCACAGTGGGTTACCGGCGAAGAGCCGCATGTAGTCGACGCTCAGTGCGTGATGGGTCCTACCGGCGTCGACGAACTCGTTTCGGCGAGCTTGAAGTACGGCAGCGACGTCGTATCACAGTTTACGTGTAACTTCGGGGTGAACACGGCCAACGATTTCTGGATCTATGGAACGCGCGGTCATATCAGGATTCATCCAAGATTCTGGCAGAGTACTCAGGCCACGCTGAGCACGGACCAGGGAGACGAGACGGTCGTACGGGATTTTCGAAAGAACGGCTTCGAATACCAGATTGATGAAGTGGTAAGCTGCATCAGAGCCGGTCAGCTGGAGAGTCCGGTTATGCCGCACGCTGCTACTCTTAGTACAATGCGCGTGATGGATCGCATACGCTCGACGATCGGCGTTCGCTACGCCTTTGAATCGTGA
>JBFHWK010000270.1:0-4578 GCA_041589075.1 Rhodothermales bacterium | reverse complement strand
CGGCCCTTGCTTGTCCGGTATGATCTTGACCGTCTGAAGAAGTCAATCCGACGTGCCTCTATCGGGCAACGCCCCGCCGATATGTGGCGCTACCGCGAGCTCCTGCCGGTCGTCAATTTCATGAACCGGGTATCAATCGCCGAGCGTCTCTCGCCGCTGGCACGGGCTACGAACCTCGGTGCACACCTCGGTATCCGGCACCTGTATGTAAAAGACGAATCGAAGCTTCCGACGGGCTCGTTCAAGAGTCGAGGAATGGCCGTCGCTATTACGATGGCTCGGCAGTTCGGCATCAAACGAGTTGCCTTGCCCACCGCCGGCAACGCCGGGATGGCTCTGGCGGCGTACGCCCGCCAGGCACGCATTGGCTCGTATATCTTCATGCCGTTGGACGGGCCCGCGGAAAGTATCGAGTTCGCTATAAAAAACGGTGCCCACGTTTTTCTGGTAGACGGCTTGATTTCGGACTGCGGCCAGATTGCCGAAGCGGGCGAGGAACGGATGAGATGGTTCAACATGGCAACGCTTCGGGAGCCCTACCGCTTGGAGGGAAAGAAGACGATGGGCTTCGAGCTAGCCGAACAGCTCGGTTGGAGGCTACCCGATGTCATCGTATATCCGACGGGCGGTGGGACCGGGCTCATCGGCATGTGGAAGGCTTTTGAAGAGCTGGCCGCACTGGGCTGGATTGACGCAGAGCATCGTCCGAGAATGGTCGCCGTGCAGTCGGATGGATGCTGTCCGCTCGTGCGGGCCTTTGAGTCAGGTGCGGAGGAATGTTCTCCTTTCGAAAACGCCACGACGATAGCGGCGGGACTGTGCGTGCCCTACACTATAGGAGACCGCCTCGTTCTCAAGGCGATACGCGAGAGCAATGGAACCGCCGTGACGGTAGAGGAGCAGCGGATATCGGATTGGATGCGGCTGGGTAGTGAAATGGAGGAGATCGATTGGGGGCCGGAGTCCGCAACCTGCATCGGGGCGGCAGCGGCGCTGCGGGAATCGGGGTGGATTGGTCCCGACGAGTCGGTGGTTCTCTTCAATTGCGGCGGCAACCGGTCCAGTGACTCCGAGAAGCGGCCCCACCTTCCCGTACTTTCCGCGAGTGAGATCGACTGGGACATCATCGAATCGGGCGTGATGACAGCGCCTGCGGGGACCTGAGTCTGACGCGCATATAAATGCCGGTCGATGTCAGGCAGCTCGTTCGCTGAGGCTCACCACCAAAGACCTGCCGACTCACGCCCGTTCCGTTAAAGCACGTATGGTACGAGAGCCTTGCGGCCAGTCGGATAGTCTTCGAAGTTTTCGCGATACCATTGATGATTGGCGAGTGCACGCGGAACAAGATTAGCCACAGTCCAGAAAGCGAAAACAGCTGCAGCCGGCGACCACGTCAGTACGGCGTATCCGATCCACTCAATGATCTCACCGAGATAATTCGGCGAGGAGACGTATCTGAAAAGCAAGCCGCTCGGCATCGCGTAGCGGCCCTGCGAAACTCTTCGAAGGCGGAGCAGGGCGGAGTCCGATCGTATGTTTACCGCTGCACCGCAGACGAAGAGAATAGACCCGGTGACAAACCGTGGATCCAGTAGCCACTCGGCTCCGTACGGGTCTGCCACGTAGCCCAGGTAATATCCGTTCAACCCTGCGTTCAGAACGTTGAAGAGCACGGCCGAACCGACGACGACAAGCGGCATCGTGCGGCCAACGTTGCGCATCCTCATCGGGAAGAGAACCGCCCGGTTAAAGTAGTGGGCAACCCACAGACCAGTGAACAACAACGCCGGCATCCCGACAGGATTTCCCCCGGACAAAATGAACCACGTAAACACGACTGGCGAAGGGAGCTCCATCAGAAACCACCCGAGGCGGTGATCAATTGACGGACCCCAACCAGGCGATCTATGGCGACCATACGGTGCGCGTACCTTCAGCAGCACAAAGAACGCGACCACAGCTACGGAGAGCCAGACCAAAAGAATCGCCTTAAACATCAAGCTTCGCGCTGTGATATAACTCGGCTGTTTGCGAAAACTGGCGCTGATCGATCGACGTACCAAAGCAGAAGCGTTCAAATACGTCAGGGTATCGATCGAAAAGGTCGCGCGCGGTCATTCCATATGCGGCAAGGCTATACGAGTGAACGCTGTGGTAATCGCCCGCTGCACGGACTGCCCGTTTGAGCCCCAGCTCAGCCTCACTTGACATCTTGAAACCGAAGCGATGGTATGCTTCACGCACTACAGACTCGGGGTCTGAAGTTAGTTTCCTGTAGTCTACAGTAAGCACCTGAGACGCCGGCAAACGGTCGAGCACGTCCGCCCGATATCGATAGTACTCCATGTACAAATCAGCTAGAGACCGGTACGTTTGCGGGTTGTCAGCAACCGCTGGGACGAGTGCTTTCCATGCAGTCGCATACATACTGAGTAGAGACGAAACTGCCTCGTACGGATGGCGAACCACATGCACGATCCGGGAGTCGGGGAGAGCCTCTAGAATCGTTTGAAGACGCCCGCTTGCACCCGTGTTCTTGACGAGCAGCGTTTTGTCTGCACCATGTACATGGACGTGACGCTGCAGGCTGCCCAGGTAGTGTTTCATCAGGCGCGTGCGCTGCGAGGCAGGACAGCGATCCACCCATGCCCACTCAGGTGTCTTCAACAAGGTCGGAAGCAGCAGCGCAAGTACCGGCGACATAAACGCGTAGACGAAGAGTTGCTCGTCCTCTTCGAACGACTCCATGCGAACAGCATGAATCCCTCTCCAGCCCGAGAACAAACCTTCGATTAACCTGGACGGAAGGGGGGAGGACCGCTTTTCACCGCGCATCTTTCTGAGAAAGCTGCGGGTTCGTAAGAGTGTAATTGATGGAAATACTGATTCGTACAAACGCATTGAAGAAAACTGCGGGTCGGCAACAAACAGGTTGTGCAAGAGGGTCGTGCCACTCCGAGGGCTTCCCAGAATGAACACCGGCGGAGGCAACTGTATGGATCGAAAGGACGGCCACAGGACGTGGTCCATCGCTCGCCCAACGCACACGAAGCCGCGCGTTATGGCGAAAGCAGCGAGCAGCCCCAGAGACAGGGCAGCGTGGAAAATCTCAAACCGACGGGGAGCAAACGTTTCCCGGAGCACTGTCGGGAGCATACCACCGGCGAAATACATAGGTCATAATTGAGAATAATCTGAAGACGATGGACACGCGAGAGCACAGTCAACCTCTTAGAAGCGGTGCGTCAGCCTTAACATCGCAAGTCGCCCGATCTTCGGAACGTCGACAAACTCCTGATGCTCATTGTCCAGGAGATTCTGCACCGTTACTGTGAGCTGCGTACTCAAAGAGAACGGTACTCGATAATGAAAACTCAGATCAAACGTAACATACGACTTCACTTCACCCACGTAGACATCCGAGCGCACCGGAAACCCACCGACGTATCTCGTCCGAAGCTCTGTACTGAGCTCACGGTCGTGCGCGCTGAAACGTACTGAAGCGCCAGCCTTGTGTCGCGGCGCATTCAAAGCCACATCGTCGACGCCGTCCACGTCACGGAACAGGTTATCCGACAAGTACGAGTAGCCACCACCGACCGTCCACTTCCGCGATATGGTGTACGAGAAATCCATATCTGCGCCCCAGAGCGAAATATCGCCAAAGTTACGGCGGGCCAATATGACTGCGGTCGGATCGAAAGCTTCCTCGGGAGACACGGTTCCAAAAGGCACCGATCCGGCCACACCCGTACTGAGAATGAAGGCCAGCTCGTTCGCTGGAGAGCCATCATTATTTCCGAGACCGGCGATCTTGTCCAACGGCATCAGCAGGGAGAGTGCATCTGCGTTGTCCGGATTCGAAAAGGACGTCTGAAGATGCCGGGTGAGAAACAATTGCAGCGTCGCCGGATCCAGGAAGACGTTTGGGGTAGCGACAACAAACGGCCCGATGAAGTTCTTGACACGGCTCCGGTAAACACTGAAGCCGACGGCCAGGCGGTTCGCCACGATACCCTTGTACCCGAACTCGAAGGTCTCTGTGCGTGTTATCTTCAGTGCGGCAACGTCGTTCGGAAAGAACGAGGGGACGAACTCTTGCCGGCCGAGGTCGAGGATACGCAAGGCGTTCGTCACGCCCTCTACGGACTGCGGCAACACCTGATCCAGTGCTTGTGACACGTCGTCGGTTCTGTCCGGCGCAATGTATCCGGATTCTGCGAGTCCGCTCGCCAGGCCTGCCACTGACGCCGCCCGCGCCACAGACCACATGACATTCGTAAACTCCGGGTCACCCACCTGGATGTAGTCCGACTCCGTCAGCCCTCGCTGATCCAACCGGGCATACGGCGATCGAAAATAGGTCTCACCGAGCGGCCCCCGCCGAAATCGGAATCCGTTGGACGGTGTGCCTTGCGCGCGAAGATCGATGGTCGGACTAAAGCCCAGAAGCGGTTGTAGCTGACCACCTTGAAAAACGTCCCGCTGGCCGATGACGTCCGCGAACATGTGGTTGGTGGCCGGGGTCTGAAAGGCGCGATTGTATGTGGCACGGAGGGTATGGCCTGGACGCGG
>JBFHWK010000269.1:0-4578 GCA_041589075.1 Rhodothermales bacterium | reverse complement strand
GGCGGGACGCCGCCAAGGACGGCATACGCCATCCCTTGAGGCACGAGCATCACGCCGACGGTGACTCCAGCGATGAGGTCGCCCCGCAACTCCGAGCGCGTGTAGCCGGGTAGCCACGCGAGAAAGTTGAAAACGCGGGCGGCTCTGCGGGCCGGACGGTTCAGGCGCTGTGAAGTGTTGTCGGCCATTCAGTTGCGGGCGACGCTGGAGTTGCACGAATTGTTCGGCTACGCTCGTGGAAGATAATGAGATGACTTGTCATGACAAGCTAACTAGCGCAAATCCTCAGGGTGATTCACGTTGTGCAGAGACGTGTCGGGGAGGGGCACTTCCGTGCGGGCGATGCGCTCAAGCAGTCCGTGTACGGCCGACTCTCCGCTAGTCAGCATGTCCTCCGCCACCGGCAACACGGAAACGTGATAGCATCCACATAACGGTTGCAGCCGGCCGCTGGAATCGACCGCCACTACGGCCTGCGCGTCCCGCGTTCTCGCGGCAAGTATGGTCTCCAGATCCCGGCTTCGAAGGAAGGGCAGGTCGCATGCCACCACCATCAGCCATGTCGTGCGGCAGGCGAGGAGGCCAGCGTGCAGTCCGGCCAGCGGACCGCGTCCCGGGAAGACGTCTCTCACTCTGCCGGCTGTTGCGTACGGCCTGTCCTCTGCTCCGGTTGAGACAAGGACTCTTGGAGCGACGTTGCTCAACGCGTCGAAAACACGCTGCACCATAGGCGAGCCGTCGACGGGTACCATCGCCTTGTCCTGCCCGAAGCGGGTGCTGCCGCCACCGGCCAGCACGAGCCCGGTCACGTCGAGAGATTTGCCGGCACCGCGGCGCGAATGGTTCGAACCGAGATCAGTGTTCATTAACGAGCACGTCGTCAGCCCAGCTCAGTCCCGCCATCATTGACGGGAAGCCCAGTGTCGTGGTAGCGAGGATGACGGCATGACGGATCTCTGCGGGTGAGCAGCCCGCGGCCGTTGCCTTTCGCGTGTGCGCGTGCACCGCACCCTCGTGCTGCATACCGACAGCGATACCGAGTTTTACAAGCTGGGCTGTCTTGCGGTCGAGTGGGCCTGCGTGAATGGTCGCTTCGCCGAGTGCCTTGTAGGCGTCACCAACGGCGGGATACGCCGCTACGAAGTCGCGATAGCGTTTCGGTAATTTCGACATCTTTTTTCTTGGCTAATCCTGGCCATGGTTCTGCAATGTAACTTGGTCCTGTGCCACGTGCACGCCTGCAAACCGCTCGGAAGCAAGTAGCGAGATCTCTTACATGCAATCAACGAAAACGATAGCTCTGGTGGCACATGATCACTGCAAGGACGATCTGTTACAGTGGGCGCGTTTCAACCGGTCGGCTCTGTCGCAGCATCGAATCGTGGCGACCGGCACTACCGGGAGACTGGTCAAGAAGCAGTTGGATATGGACGTGCGGCGACTCCGCAGCGGCCCACTCGGCGGTGATCAGCAGCTGGGAGCGCTCATTGCCGAAGGCGAAATCGACGTTCTGATCTTCTTCTGGGATCCACTAAGCCCGATGCCGCACGATCCCGACGTTCGCGCACTGCTGCGCCTGGCCGTCGTGTGGAATATTCCCGTTGCCTGCAACCGCTCCACAGCGGACTTCATCTTCTCGTCGCCTTTGATGGGCCAGGCGTACGAACGCAAGGTACCTGACTTCGACGATTACATGGATCGCGAGTTACCGCTTGACTAGGAGATCGATGCGTTACCGTCGGCGGCCGCGGAAGTTGTAGGCGACGCCGATGCGCATGTCGGGGCTAAAGAAGTCGTAGCCTGCAAGCACGACCACCTCACCGAAGTTGCCGACAACACCTGCGGCCACGCTTGGTTTGGTCGTGGCCGTCTCGGAATCCTCCTCCGTGATCCTCACGCCGACGCTCAGCGAGGGCTGCACTGGCGATTGGAAAACGTCATAGAATCCGGTGAACCCTGCAATGAGGTTTTCCGGACCGTCGACCGAGCCGAACACCTGCGGGTTGATTGCGACGTGGAGGAGCACGCCGCCTCTTCGCTCAACGTAGCCGGACATGAGACCCATCGGAGCCTTGTCGACGCTTCCGAAATAGCCACCTGTGCCGGCCAGATAGGCGAGGGTGCCCACTGCCGCCGCGCCTGCAATGGCGGCGGGAAACAGCCGATCGTCGTCATCGTCATCGTCGTTGTCCTTCTTCTTGGGCAACTTGATGGACTTGGGCTCGCTGTTGCGTTTTCCATCGGTCGTGCGTTCGCGGCCGGAGGCTTGCTCGCCGTCACCATCTTCATCGCCCCGAGTCGTTCGTCCCGAATCGCCCGGGTCGCGGGCCCGATCGCGATCGTATCCGCGGTCGTGTCCGGTCCGGTCGACGAGTCCGCCGCGCGCCATCTCGCCACGACGCTCCCGTTCGGCGCGTGTAGCGCGACGGGGCGGCGATGGCCACCGGTGTCCGCCGCGTATCGAAATCCAGACACCGACGTCCGGGATGCACTCGGTTCGGTCCGGTCCAACGTACGGCCCGCGCCGGCCGGGTCGTCGAGCCGCTTCCGGCGGCACCGCAAAAACAATGCGGAGAATACGTGGAGCCTCGAGCGTGAACTCCAGGCCGCGCAGCTGATCGCGTGCCGATTCGTCGACGTCGGTGAACAGCGAATCCCAGGACACGCCACGAATTTCCACCGTCGTCATCGACGGCGAGGACGCGAGATCGATCGTGTCGAGGGGGACATAAAATGAGGCCGCGACCCTGCCGTCGGCAATCACACTTGCTAGCAGATCGATAGATTCAATCCGTATGTCGTCCGGCAGCAGCGACGCGCGAACGACCCTTCCGTTCAGCACGCCGCGACGTCCCGGGAACCACTCCAGCGTCAGGAAGACGTTCGGCCTCCCGCCCTCTTCCTCGAACCGGTACGCTATGCGCAGGGAATCAAGGAACGGCAGCAGGTCGTAGTCGGCGTAGTCAAGTCTGGGGACGGCCCTGCCGTCCTCAAGCGGCGGTCGCGATTCGGGCCAGTTCACGACCCGTACGACGCCCTCAGTTGCGGCATTTTCCTGGGCGGTCGCGTCCACGAAAGTGACCATACCGAGCAGGGTGGCAACGGCGATGATCCGGGGTATGACGGACGCGAACCCGCAATTTCTTTTCAATCTGACCATCTAGCGCCTCCGGGCCTCCAGGATGTTTCACTGAGTAATTCGGGGCCGGACACTCACTTCAGATAACCGCAAAGAAAGTGCCCGACTTGATGATGACCGGCCGGGTGAATTCGTCGCTGCAGCAAGACCGTACGCGGGCTCGGCCGTCGGCTCGAAGGCCGTTTCGTAGTTTGTGCTGCCCACGGTATTCACGCGTCCTCCACATGCCTCACGCACCCATCTTCTTGTGTCTGATCGTGGTGCTTACCGGGCTTGCAGGATGTCGGTCGGCCGACTACCCGGGCCCGACGGACGAGGCGGATGACGCATCCGCGACGATCACGTTCACGCCGGTCACCGAAGAAGCGGGCCTATCTGCTTTCCGCCATGTGAACGGCGCGCGGGGTGCAAAATGGTTTCCCGAGACCATGGGGTCCGGCGCCGCGTTCATCGACTTCGACGGCGACGGATGGCAGGACATCCTTCTCGTCGGAGGCGGCGTCTGGACCGAAGACGAGCGGGAAAATCTCCGATCACTCTGGCTCTTTCGTAATCGCGGCGACGGCACGTTCGAGGACCGGACCGTCGAATCCGGTCTGCACGTGTTTAAGGACTACGGCATGGGGCTGACGGTCGCCGACTACGACAACGACGGGGATTCCGACGTGTACTTCACGACGGTGCGAGAGAACCGGCTGCTGCGCAACGACGACGGAGTGTTCATCGACGTGGCTGGAAGTGCCGGCGTCGCAGGCGATCCGGTCTGGAGCACGGCAGCCGTTTTCTTTGACGCCAATCGAGATGGCCTCGCGGACCTCTTCGTGGGTAACTATGTCGTGTGGTCGCCGGATGAGGACCTATGGTGCTCGACCGACGGAACGAGCAAGATGTACTGCGCTCCGCAGATCTACGAAGGTGTGGAAGGCCGTTTTTACGAAGGAAGACCCGGGGGGCAGTTTGTGGATCGGACACGTGAGAGCGGCCTGGTTGCCATCGGCAAGACGCTCGGAGCCGTGGCGTTTGATTTCAACAGCGACGGACTACCCGACCTCATGGTCACGAACGATACAAATCCGGATCAGCTGTTCGAAAATCTAGGTGACGGCACGTTCCGCGATGTGGGTGTGCTCAGCGGCGTGGCCTTTGACGAGCACGGGATGGCACGTGCGGGGATGGGAGTCGACGCCGCGGCAATAAGTCCTGGTGGGGGCGTGTCGGTCGCCGTGGGGAATTTCTCCAATGAGATGATCGGTCTCTACACGTACATCGGCAATGGCGTGTTCGTAGACCGTGCGGCCTCGTCGCGTATCGGTCGGCGAAGTCTCAATACGCTCACCTTCGGACTGTTCTTCTTTGATGTGGACCTCGACGGTGATCTCGATCTTTTTGCCGCAAACGGACACATCGATGCGGATATCGAAAAGGTGCGAGACAACACG
>JBFHWK010000268.1:0-4640 GCA_041589075.1 Rhodothermales bacterium | reverse complement strand
GGCTTGACATCGAACGTGTTGTGGTAGCGGTAGCCGACGTAAATGCCCTCCTCGTAGATAACCTCCGACGGCAAGCCCATGAGTGCGATGGGCGGAGGCTCGTGGTCGCCCGGCAGCACCTTGCCAGGGAAGTTTTCGGCCGAGGGTACGTCCGTGTAGGCGGTCGGAAACGTAGATGCCAGTTTCCCGGACGGATTGACGCGGCCGCTAAGCACGTCCGCGATTGCATTGCCGCCTTCCTGTCCGGGTTGCCAAGCGAGAAGGATCGCGTCCGGCGCGTTACGCCAGCTCGCTACTTCCGTCACGCCGCCGACATTCATCACCACGACGACTTTCTTACCGACGGCATGAAACGCCTCCGAGACGTCGTTGAGCAGTGACCGCTCCACATCGTTGAGTTCAAACTCGTCGCGGGCCCGGTCTTCAAACTCGCCCGACCGTCTTCCCAGTGTAAAGATGGCTACATCTGCGTTCCGGGCGGCTCGCTCTATCGTTTCCGCATCGACGGACATTTCCGCAATCGGCGGCGGTGGGAAGAACGGCATCGGAGGCGGCGGGCGTTTTGCTTTTGCATCGACCATGTACGTCGTGTATCTCTTCTCGAGTTCACTATCGATCGTGAACCCCGCCTGCTTCAGACCCGCGTCGAGAGAAACGGAATACGCCTCGTTGACGTCGCCGCTGCCCGAGCCGCCGATGATCAGGTCGTACGAGGTGTTGCCGAAGAGGGCGATGGTGTGCGATGACGCGATGGGGAGCGTGCCGTCGTCGTTCTTTAGCAGTACCATGCTCTCGGCTGCGGCCCTGCGAGCGACTGCCGCACCCGTGCCAAGATCCGGCTCTTCTGAGTATTCGACGCCGCGAAACGTGGGCGACTGCATCACGATACGCAGAACCCGTTCGACGCTCGTGTCCAACTGCTCCTGACTCAAGGTGCCGTTTTCAGCGGCGGCGACGAGGGCCGCCGTGAGCGCTGGAAATCCCGGCATGATAACGTCGTTGCCGGCGGCGACCTGTTCGACGGGGTCGGTCCCTCCGAACCAGTCGGTCATGACGAAGCCCTCGAAGCCCCACTCGTCACGCAGGATGGTCGTCAGCAGCTCAGGACTCTGCGATGAGTGTACGCCGTTGATCAAATTGTACGCCGACATGACCGTCCACGGCTCGGCCTCTTTGACGGCGATCTCAAAGCCCTTCAGGTACAGCTCGCGGAGTGTGCGTTCGCTCACCACCGTGTTCAGCTTCATCCGGTTGAACTCCTGGTTGTTTGCCGCGAAATGTTTGGGAGCCGTCCCGACGCCTTGGGACTCGAAGCCGTTGATGAATGCGGCTGCCATGTGCCCGGACAGCAGGGGGTCTTCCGAGTAGTACTCGAAGTTGCGTCCGCCGAGGGGATTTCGATGCAGGTTCATGCCGGGCGCGAGGAGGATGTCGACACCGTACTCGCGTGCTTCGCGACCGAAAGTGACGCCGACGTTCCCGACGAGCGCCGTGTCCCACGAAGATGCGAGCAGCGTCGCGACCGGGAAGGCGGTAGCGTGGTAAGTACGTGTCGTGTCGTCATCCCGCACCGGGTCGATGCGGACACCGGCCGGTCCATCCGAGAGTGTGATCGACGGGATGCCCAGGCGTGCGATGGCGTGTGTGCGGCCGGCGGCACCGGGGACCTTCTCCGGGATCTTTGCATCCTCCGGAGACATGGGCGGAATACCGGGGATGTTGGCGCGAAAGCCCATCCCCACGAGAAGTAGGGCTTTCTCGCGGGTTGTCATGGCGGCGATCACATCGGCGAGCGGGCTCTTGCCGAGTTGGGGAAGGTCGTCGGGTGAAGCGACAACGCGACCGTTATCGCTATCAGCCAGTGTCGTCTGCAGCTGTGTTGTCGCCGCCGGTGCCTGGGCGAGCACAGGGTGGGCGAGAAGGGCCAGTGCGAATAGAGAAACAATGCACTTCATGATTTGATGCTCTAATGAACTCCTGGTGAGGCAGAATGCGCAGTTGGCTTGCCCATGTCTCCGACAAGATATGATATGGCGGCCACCTCCCGTCTAGTTGTAGCATTGCTTTGCCCATCCCATGAAGATGAAAGCGTGATGGTGATGACGTGACATCGGCCCTGCCGATTCACGCAACGGCATCGCTCGCGGTGAGGAATTTGTTGTCAGGGATTTCCCTTCAGGAAGGGCATTCGGATGTAGCTGAGGGGGCACACTCACCTACCCAGAAGCCCGCGATTCCCCGCTGGCGGCTCTCGGGGTCGACACCTAGATATGCTTTGCGTAGGACGGGTTGTAAAGGATCTCAAGAGGCGACGCACACATCACCGTTGACAGTGGAATCCACTTCCGGTCGCCCGTGAGCCGGTTCGAGTGTTGGAGAACCGTCATTAGGCTCCTAGTTGTGTGCTGACGTCTGGCGTCCGTCTTCTGCGAAGAGCGCCCGCGTGCGCATCTCACATCAATTCCCGTATTAGTCTGGAGGCATCCCATGAAACGAATAACTACGCTTGCCGGCGTTCTAACGATTATCCCCCTGCTGCTGGCAGGGACGGTTCTCGCACAGGGACCTACGAATGAAGAGATTCAGGCGTCGATCGATGCCGGTGTGACTTGGCTTGTGCAGCAGCAGAACCTAGACGGCTCCTGGGGCACCTGGGAGCAAGTCGGCAAGACTGGACTTGCCCTGGTCAAACTGGAAGAACGGGCGTTCGATTTGGGCAAGTCTCCGTTTGACCCGGATTACGAGTACCACGGAAACGTGATTGATGGACTAGACTACCTCTTCAATCAAGCTGCCCATTGTCCCGGTCCTGCGATTTGCTTTGCTAGGGGGTCTTGGCATGAAACCTACAACACGGGTATCGCCATGATGGCCGTAGCCGCGGGCCGTGCCCCGGCCCGGGTGGTGAGTGTCGGCAATCCAGTTGTAGATGGTCTGACGTATCGGGAGGTGGTACAGCGGAATGTGGACTTCTTCGCCGGGTCTCAGAACCCGGATGGTGGTTGGCGATACTGGGCCAGTAATCAGCCAAGTGACAACTCCAACACGGGATATGCGGTGCTCGGCCTCTACTACGCGGACGAGTTTGGTGCCGTCATCCCGCCGTCGCTCAAGACCAACCTGAGCGGCTACGTTGACTACATTCAAAACGACGTGGACGGTGACCCCAATGATGGCGGTTCAGGCTACACCAATTCCTTTAACTGGGTCAACCAGCTCAAGACGGGCAACCTCCTCTTCGAGATGGCACTCGTTGGCGACGACGCGTCGAGCAGCCGGGCCCAGGCCGCGCTCGACTATATCGGTCGCCACTGGGACGACCCAAATCCGGATCCCGGCTGGAGGCCGCACCACTTCCAGGCGATGTACTGTCTGATGAAGGGATTCCAGACCCTCGGTGTCGAGAGTGTTACCGTCGTGCGCGGCGTACCCGTGGACGTGGATTGGTACGGGGAATTCGCAGAGGCCATTCTCGCGAACCAGCGATCCGACGGTAGCTGGCAGCCGGACTATTGGGGCGACGACATCCTATCCACAGCATGGGCCTTGCTGACGCTGGAGCGGATACCGCCTGCATCGATTTACGTCGACGTTAAGCCGGGCAGTGATCCCAACTCCATCAATTGCCTTATTGACGCGCCTGTGATCCCCGTCGCTATTCTGGGCAGTGCGGGCTTCGATGCGACTAGGGTCGACCACACGACCGTACGCTTCGGGAGGATCGGGATCGAGGCCCAGGAGATCCACGCGTCCAGGAAGACCGGCGAACTTATACGTCACGAGAAGGACGCGAACGACGACGGCTATTTCGACCTCGTTTTTCATTTCAGTTTCGAGGACACCGGCCTCGGCTGTATGGATACCGAGGCCTGGCTCACGGGCGCGACCTATGGAGGTCAGCCCTTACGAGGCAACGACGCCGTTCGTATGGTGCCCGAAGGGCCCGGGAAACGCCTCGCCGGATCCGAAGCGGCTCCGGCAACCTTCGATCTCCTCGCCAATTACCCCAACCCCTTCAACCCAACGACGACGATCTCCTTTGCGCTCCCGCAGGCCGCTGACGTGATACTGACCGTCTTTGACGTGCTGGGTAGGCAGGTGCGGGTACTTGCATCCGGCAGGCACGCGGAGGGCCGGTACGAGGTTACGTTCGATGCATCGGGCTTGCCGAGCGGCGTGTTTCTGTACCGCCTTGAGGCCGGGGACTACGTGCAAACCAGGCGGATGGTGTTGTCGAAGTAGTCTCCTTCTGCTCCGTAATTATCAACAGCCCGGCTTGCGTTTTTGTGAGCCGGGCTTTTGTTCGCGGGGTTGTTTTGGCTGACGAAATAGTCGACTTGGAACGCCAACAAGACCCGATCCCGTCGCTCGACTTGCCGACTTCTGCATTGTATTTCTAGGCCGAGCGCTGTTGAGACTCATGTAGTAGGAGAGTCGGGCGGCAGAACCGGTTCAAATGTAGGAGGTGACCTCTCATGAGAGTGCTTCTCTCGGCGACACGCCGCCATTCTCTAACGTATGCGCTCATGGCCCTAGTCGTTCCGGCCCTGCTCTTCGCCGCCTGCGACAGCACGGTTGCCCCGGAAGCCAGTGTGACGACCGAACCTGAAGACGCAGTCGTACTGGGCAAAGTTGAGAAG
>JBFHWK010000267.1:0-4667 GCA_041589075.1 Rhodothermales bacterium | reverse complement strand
TCTGGCTGCGAAAAACGGAACATACTAAAACGGGGCCACCATTTGGCGGCCCCGTCGTTTTGTCAGAATCGAGTTACGTACGGCTAGATGCCTTCTTCCTGTCGCTTCAGAAGGAAGAGCCCCTCACGGCCGCTCGTCACACCGATGACGCCATTCTTGAAATAGGGGTAGTTGCTCCACGAACCTCCGCTGCCGCCCTCATCGCTCCCGAAAGGCACCGTATCGAAATAGCCGACCTCCACCGGGTTCTCGATATCAGAGATGTCCAGGATTCGCAGACCGCTCCGATAATTCGACTCGAACACCAAGTTGCCTTTGATATACAGGTTGTGATCCGTGGCCGGGTTGTCGGTGACATACTCGACGAGCAGTTGAGGATCATCGAGATCCTGTACATCCCAGATGAGTGTCCGCGTGCCTTTGACGAGCCCGCTTGGTTCGTCGCCTTCGTCGTTGACGAGGAAGTATTTGTGATCTTCGGTCAGCCATCCCTGATGAGTGTAGGCGACGTTCGGGTAGTTGGCGGTGGCTACGGCGACTGGCGCGTTCTTGTCGGTCACGTCCGCAATGCTGATCGCCGTTTCGTTAGAGCCGAAGCAGATCTCGCGGCCGCTGTAGTCGACGTCGGGACCGGAATAGATTACACACTGTGCATCGTGACTATAGCCCGTGTTGCGACGGCCGGTGGTCTCATCAGCGAAACAGCCCATGAACTTCGGCTCGACAGGATTCGAGAGATCGAGCATGTGCAGACCACCGCCGCACGTCTCACCACCCGCACTATTGCCGACGGCATAACCGAAACCGGTCGACTCGTTAATGACGATGTTGTGCGAGCTGTGGATCTTGTCGTAGCGGGCCGTCTCTTTAAACGTAACCGGTGCGTTCTCGATGTTGCGCAACTGCGTCAGGTCGAAGATCTGGATGCCGTGCTCACCTGCCCCGTCGGCGACGATGAACGCGTGGTTCTTGTAGACCTTGATGTCGCGCCAGACGCTCGGAGGTGTCCCCTTCGTGCGCGGCAGATCGCCGAGGTACTTCGGATGCGATGCGTCGGTGATGTCGACAAACGACGTGCCGTCTACGCGGCCGACGATCGCGTATTCGCGTCCGGTCGCCGGGTCTTCCCATCCCCACATGTCGTTGACACGCACGCCGCGGCTGCCGCCGATGTCTTTGACCGGCAGCATCGAGATCATATCGACGCCCTGGCAGGTAAAGATGTCGGCCTTGCCGTCGCTGCACATCACCTTATCGCCCACGATCGGCTCGAGGCCCACGTCGGCGCCCGCGAGCGACGCGCGCGGCTCCCAACCGGCGGACGTACGCTCGAGGATCGCCACACGGCCCGACCCGAAGTCCGCGCCGCGAATCCCTACCGCGGCCACATCACCGGAAACCTGCAGCGCGCCGCCGAAGAAATCGCCGCGGCGCGAACTGTGGTCGGACACTTTGTTGACGCCGGTCCATTCGCCGTCACGTCGAGAATACACGTAGATGGTCCCGCGGAAGCGACCCGTCAGCGGGGCACCTACCCAGACCTCCTGACCGTTGAAGGCCAGTGCCGATCCAAACGCCGCAAAGAGCGGGTTGTCGAACGCTTTGAGCACCTCTTTCTCAACCCACGTTCCGATCTCATCGTCGTACTCATAGAAATAAGCAACACCGGCGCGTTGACTTGCACCCGGTGCACCGATGAGCATCTCGTCGCCGGAGACGGCGATCGACATGCCGAAACGGTCGCGCGCCGCTCCCTCCGATCCGGCCAACATGTCGACCTCAACCCAAGCATCGTCGGCGGAGTCATACTGATACGTATAGATAAGGCCTCCCTCAGGGGCTGACGGCGCGGCGATCAGCGCCATACCATTGGCAAAGGCCACATTCGACGCGTAGCCGGTCATCGCCATCGCGGAATCCGGCCGAAGCGCAGAGTGCTCGGTCCACTTGCCGTCGTCACCACGACGGAAGACGAATGCGTAACCGGCTTCCTCCATATTTCCCGAAGATCCAATCAGCAGCCAGTCGCCGTCGATATCAACGGATCGACCAAACTCTATGGTGGGGGCGTTCGCAACGAGTCGCGACTCAAACGTCCAGGGTCCGTCGCCGGATCGATTGAACAGGTACACCGCACCGGCGCCCTTCTCCTGATTTGTAGCTCCGACAACCAGCGTCTCGTCGCTCACATGAATAGACGCACCGAAGTTGTCTGCCCACTGCGCGTCGGGTGCGGCGAGCTTAGCGGTCTCCTTCCATTCTCCATCCGATTTCTCGTACACGTATATGAGCCCGGAAGCGTAGTCGTTGGTCGGCTCGGCGACGAGGATCTGCTGGCCCGCAATGCCGACGGATGACCCGTAGGCAACTTGGGAGCCATCGGCGGAGGGGGCGCCCATGTAGGACTGAGCCGCGGCGTGCGGCACGAGGTTAAAAACAGCCGCGAGTGTCAGAAACGAAGAAATCAGACGAAACATGATGCTTACAGCGAAAGAAACGGTTCGGGCGGATCGAGGCGCGATCGCACGGGCGCCGAAGGACTCGGGGCCGACCGTGCGACGGGTTCGGCCCGGGCATTGTTCATGAAGAAATCGGCAAAATGCTCGTTCCAACAAGAATTCAATTTTTTCTGTAGGGGGAACGATTGCGACGACGCTTGATTAGCGGTTCGGCACCAGCACGCGCTTGCCCTACGAAACCGTCCACTCGGCATCGCGGACAGTTGAATCCAGCATATGATGCCTCTCAAAAGGCCTTGAGGTTATGCTTCGAATCTTTCTGACGAGTGCTGCAGCATTATGTCTTGCGGCACCAGCATTTGCGCAGTACACGCGCCCCGTTCCCTACCCCATCATGCCGCCGCCCCTCTTCGAGCAGGCGATGTTTCTGGGCACTCGATCGGAGACGGGCGAGCCCGGTGCCGGCTACTGGACCAACCGCGCCGATTACAATATCGCGGCCACACTCTCGCCGTCGTCAAATATGCTGCGCGGCACGGAAGAGGTCGTCTATTACAACAACTCGCCCGACACGCTCCGCAGCATTGTCGTGAACCTATACCAGAACCTTCACAGCCCCGGCGTGCGACGCACCGAGTCGGTGCAGGTGACGGGCGGAATGTCGGTCTCCCGCGTGACGCTCAACGGCAAGGACCTCGTCGAGCACCAGTACAACCCGTTCGCATGGCCGCGGCAACGCCAGCCGTCGGAAGGCTATCGAATCACCGGCACGAAGCTGACGCTCTCGATGTTCGACGGCGTCGCGCCCGGGAGCTCGGTCACACTCGGATTTAGCTGGAGCTTCGAGGTTCCGAAGCAAGGCGGCGCTCCACGTATGGGCCAGGACGGCGAGGTGTGGTACATCGCATACTGGTATCCGCAGATTGCGGTGTACGACGATGTTTATGGTTGGGACCTCGATCCTTACGCCGGCGAAGGTGAGTTCTACATGGGTTACGGCGATTACGACGTGTCGCTGACGGTTCCGGAAGGCTGGCTGATCGGTGCCACGGGTGTGCTGCAGAATCCGGGTGAGGTGCTTACCGAGTCGGTGAGAGAGCGGCTCGCCGAAGCGGCGCGCGTGCACGAAGTCGTACATGTCGTGACGGCCGATGAGCGAAGGCCCGGCGCATCTACAGTCGACAGCCGGAGCGGCACGCTCACGTGGAAGTTCAAGGCCGAGAACGTGCGTGACTTCGCGTTCGGCACTTCGGATAAGTACCTGTGGGACGCCGCGCACGCCGCGGTCGGCGATCTCGACGGCGACGGCGCAACGGACGAGACGATGATCCACGCACTATACCGCCCCGGTGCAATCACGTGGGACCGGGCGGCAGAGTTCAGTGTGTTTTCGATAGAGTATCTATCGAAGAGCCTGTGGCCATATCCCTACCCGCAGATGACCGCCGTGCAGGGTATCATCCGGGGCGGCATGGAGTTTCCGATGATCACACTGATCGGCGGAAACCGCGATGCGGAGCGGCTGATGAGCGTCACCATCCACGAGCTCGCCCACATGTGGTTTCCGATGATCGTGGGTCAGGACGAAAAGAAGTACACGTGGATGGACGAGGGCACGGCCACGTTCAACGAAAACGACGGCGAAGAGGCGTACTGGAAGAAATCGCTGTGGCCACCCGAGCAGCAGACTTACCGTATGCTAGTTCGTAGCGGTCTGGAGGAGTCGTCGATGGTCCATGCGGATTCCTACCGTAACGGCTTCGCCCGCAACATCGCATCGTATGCGAAGCCGGGCATCGCGCTGCATGCGCTGCGCGGCATCGTGGGCAACGACAGATTCTATGAGGCGCTCCGCGAGTACGGCCGGCGATGGGCGTACAAGCATCCGACACCGTGGGACATGTTCAACACCTTCGAAGATGTGCTGGAGATGGAGCTCGACTGGTTCTTTCGGACATGGATGTACGAGACGTGGCCGCTGGATCAGGCCGTCGCGTGGGTCGAGCGTGATGAAGACGGCAGCGTAGTGGTATCGGTTGCCGATCTGGGTCTGGCACCGATGCCGGTGACGGTGCGCGTGACGTACGACGACGGTTCGACCGAGAACCAGGTGCTGCCGGTCGACTTCTGGTTGGAGGGCGACACGGTTGGTACGCTGACTTTCCGCGCCGGCACACCGCAGAAGGTGGAGATCGATCCGGACGGGTA
>JBFHWK010000266.1:0-4683 GCA_041589075.1 Rhodothermales bacterium | reverse complement strand
CGGGATCCACGCCGGTGAACAATCACCTTCTCTGCCGCCAACCACCAACAAGTACAAATCCCGCTTCCCTTCCGAAGTGCCGAAAAGGGTGGCAAAATGACGAAAATGACCCACGGACGCCGATTCGTTCGTGGCGGAACCAGCATCCGGGGGTGAAACTTAGTACAAACATCTATCTAAGGCAAGATGGGCGGATTTATGCACTGGTCGACCGGCCGGAAACAGGGCTGCAGCGCCCGAAACGCGTGCCTTCCGGATCACCGTAACCAGATGCGCCACAAATCGGTGATGTTCTCTTCGACGCACGGAACCGGCGGATTCATACACTCGGGAGACTCTATGGCGAAGAGGTAATTGCACTGTGCCTCGAAATTGTACCCCGCCGCGCGTTTTGCATCGGTCGAGGGTGTCCACGCATACCGGATTCCCAGCCCCGCTCCAAAAAAACCGTACCCGTTCTCTACGTTCGTAAAGGTGCCGGGCACCGCCACCAGATTCGGGTCGAAGACCCCGCCTGGAGGTGCCCATGTTGAATCGGCGGCGAGCGCGGTGAACTCGATGTCCCGGAGCCAGATATCCGGCGCGCTTCCGAAAATTGTCGTGATCAGGCAGTTGCGCCGGTAGATGGCTTCAACGGCAATGAAATCGCGTACGAGGTCCACCTCGAGCTCCCACTCGTCGGTTTTACGGGTCACCACGTTGTCGTAGATGATCGTCACCGGAAGCGAGACCGGATCCGCAATCGGTGTTCCGACCGGCCACACCTTATTCGGCGGCACGTTGACGGCGTTATAGGTTACGCGGGTGCCGACGAGGTTCGGCACGTCACCGACGATCCTGACCGGAATAGTCGTCCTCTCCGAGATGTCCACGTCGACATCAATGTCAACCGGAGACGGAACGGTGACCGACGCGACGGACGCAGCCCCGTCGGATCGAATAACCTCCAGGCGATAGGGTCGCTCATGCTCTGCACGAAACGGCGACCAGAAGATGTGCCCCTGGATGAGGCTGTCGAACTGAACTTGCTCGTAGGACCATTGCCTCCTTTGGCCCGTGGTCAGATCCGTTGAGAACACCTCCGCGTCGATCGGTCCCTGATCTGGGATTAGCTCGTCGGAAATCGCAAATACACGGACGTACTGTGTGTCCGCTCCGGCGTTCATGAAGCCCCAGATCGTAAACGGAAGATCGGTCCCGATAAACGGGTCGACGCTGTCGTCGCAGCCGGACGGTGAGAGGGCGATCAGAACGACAGCCAATGTCGACAGAATCGCGGCCGGCCGCGTTCCGGTCTTTTGCGGCGACGATGTCGACTGCGAAAACGCTCTGTTCGAAACTATGCGCCTCGTCGAAATCATGGCATCAAAACTCCACCTTCGTCCCGATCACTGGAATGATGGGCAGTTGGTCCGATCGCTGCGTGGTCAAGAGGTCGAGCGCGAAGAGGTTGTTTCTATCGTACGCGTTAAGCACGCCGAGTTGTACGGTCATGTCGACGCTGCGTATCAGTTCAAACTTTCGCTCGAGCGTAACGTCGAGCCTGTGATAGGCGGGCAGTTGTGCCCTGTACGGAACACTCTCATAGATGACGCGAGGGAATCCGCGAACACGCGCAACGTCGACGGCGCGGTCCATCAGAATGAAACCGTCGAACCCCTGCACCGGCGTGTACGGAAGTCCCGAGCCAAATTGCCAACGTGTGCTGAGCGTGAAACCGTACAGGTCGGCGGCGGCGACAACGTTCACCTGGTGGCGCCGGTCGTGCGGCGGCCGGAACTTGCCCGGATCAATGGCCGCCGGACTGTCCGGGTTTACCTCATATCGGGTCGACGACAGACCGTAGGTTACGAAGCCGAAGAACCGCGAGTGTCGAAGGTCCAGCCGAACGTCGACACCGTTGACCGTGCCGCTCGCCGTCTGCAGCCGTGTGGTGAAGCTGGGAAACGCGGTCCACTCGCTGATGTAGATGTTAGCCATCTCCTTTCGAAAGCCCTCAACCGACAGCTCAACGCCGGGGGCGATTTCGATCCGCTGGCCGAATATCATATGCAGCGCGCGCATCGGCACGTTTCGCGGTGTCTCGATCCAGGCTGTGAAGATGCTCGTGGCATCCCGGCGGTCAGCGAGTCCAATGAAGTGTTGCCGGTACAGCCCAACGGCACCATTCACGTGGTACCTCCCGAGGTCGAGTCGCATGCGCAGGCGCGGCTCGAGAGAGATCGGCGCGGATCCAAATGCCTGGACGGCCAGGCCTGGTCGCACGCGCAGGCCCGCGCCGAGGTAAATCTCGGAATCGATGTACGCACCCGTATGCGAAGAGATGTATTTCCGCGTGATGAGATTCTGATATAAACCGTCAAGCTCTGCCTCGGTCGTCGGCGCGCGGAAGAAGAAACCCCAGCTTATCTCGGACGGACCGGTGAAGTACGTCATGTTGAGCGACGTGCTTACGGATCGTACGTCGGCTGTACGATTCGGGGCCGCGGCCGGACCGAATTCGCTCTGAAGACGGGAGTAGGTAACAAGAAACTCGCCAAGTACGGACAGCGCCGTCGGAGCGAAGAGGTAGCGGCCGCCGACGGCCGTGTTTCTCCATCGGATGACGTCTTTGCGCTCGAAAAAATCATCCTCTGCAGTCAGCGTGCCGCGATCGTACGTGTCGAGGACGGTCAGCGACAACTGACTGTTCTGACTCGCAACCACATGCATCTTCCCGAACAGATCGCTGAAGTGGTACGGCAGCGGATCAGCAACATATTGCCTGGCGAGTCTTCGCAGCGTCGACAGCCGCCCTGCGCCGAGGACGGACACCCTGCCTTTGATAAGTGGTCCCTCGACATGAGCCGATCCCGTGAACGGCGACAACGCGGCGGAGGCATTGATCGTGTTCTTGTTGCCGTTTCGCGTCCGCACGTCGAGCACGGACGAGATTCTGCCCATGTAGCGCCCCGGATAGCCGCCGGCATACAGATCGACACGGCTCACAATCTCGGAGGGAAAGGCGGAATAGAATCCGAGTACATGAAAGGGCTGAAAGATGTCGATTCCGTCTAGGAGGATCATGTTCTGCGTCGGCTCGCCGCCGCGGATAAAGACCTGACCGCCGCGATCGCCCATGAGTACGACGCTCGGCACGGTCGAGAGATAGGACACCAGGTCACCGGAGACGTCCAGGGTCGGAATACGCTCTATGTCGCGCGCCCTCACCGTCTGCATTCCGGCGCCGCCCTCCCGCTCGGCCTCGACCGCTATCTCGTCCATTTCGAGCTCGCCGGTTTCGAGAGCAATCGAAAGCACGATTCGGTCACCGGACTTGACCTGTAGCGTGTCGACGACCGTCACGAAGCCCGTGTACGACGCGCGGAGAACGTGGCGGCCGGGAGCGATGCGCGAAATCAGAAAGAAGCCGTCGCGGTTCGTGGCAATGCCTCGTACGCCGCCGCTCATATCGTCGATGACAATATTAACGCCCTGCAGTGATTCACCATCGTCAGCGGACGTGACGAAACCACGGACCGAAGCCGTCTGAGCAGAAACTCTCGACGACCCGAGCACGCACAGGCATAGGAACATTGCGCGCGCCAAAGTACGCAGACGTTGCAGTGACGTTCGGGGTCCCTGAGGCCGGAAGGAAATTCGGAGGCTGTCTGAAGTCACAATTGCTTGACCCTTGCCCGAGCGGGCTTTGTGACCATCATAAGCTGCGTGGAGACGGCAGTTCCGGATCTGCTGCCGGCCGGAGTTCTTGCGATTTCGGTTCTTCTGTTTATTCAGCAATCTGCAGGCGCCGTCATGTGCGACCTCCTTATCTTCGGCATGCAATTTACACCGCCTCGTTGAAGGCGGGCCGGCCTATACAGTAATGATCTGCTGCGACTTGCAGCCGCAAGTACTGATGAAAGACGATCTTCTCCCAGAACTGCTCGACTGCGGAGTCGTGGCAGTCATACGCCTCCCTGACGGGGGCGTGTTGCCGGAGGTGGCGCGGGCACTTCAATCCGGCGGCGTCCGCTGTCTGGAGATCACCATGACAATGCCGGGCGCCGTGTCGCTCATCCGAACGACTGCCGCAGATGCACCGGCCGATACGGTCGTCGGTGCCGGAACAGTAATGACGACGGCCGATGCCGACGCGGTGATCGATGCGGGCGCTCAGTTCGTGGTGAGTCCCATGCTGGACATTCGAATACTCGAGTTGTGCGCTCGACGCGGAGTGGTCGTGGCTCCAGGTTGCTTCTCTCCGACCGAAATAGCGGTCGCGTTGAACGCCGGTGCGCAATTGATCAAGATTTTTCCAGCTAGTGTACTCGGCCGCGGGTATCTGAAAGCGATACGCGGTCCCTTACCCCACGCGCAACTGATGCCAACTGGAGGCGTCACTGTCGACAACGCAGGCGAATGGATCAGGGCAGGTGCGGCCGTAGTCGGAATCGGCAGTGATCTGGTCGATCCGGTGGCAATATCGGACAGTCGATTTGACGTATTGACGGAACGTGCGCAACGTGTTGTCGAGAACGTGCGCTCAGCTCGAACTGGTTCCAGAAAACGATCATGACTTCATTGAACAAGACGGTTGTCACGCTTGGCGAGATTATGTTGCGACTTTCATCGCGGGGCGCGTCGCGTTTCGTTCAGGCGCAAGCTTTTGATGCCACCTTCGGCGGTGGCGAGGCGAACGTG
>JBFHWK010000265.1:0-4685 GCA_041589075.1 Rhodothermales bacterium | reverse complement strand
GTCGTGGAGATCGCGCTCATACACCGATTTATCGTGTTCCTCGGTCAGCCGGTGTACTCGCTCACGGTCGTCATCTTCACCTTCCTGCTTTCAAGCAGCCTGGGCAGTCGGCTGAGCGAGCTGATCCCGGAGGAGCGCCTGTCGCGGCGCGCGCAGCTGATCCTGGTCGGCATTGTCGCCCTCCTGGTGCTCTACGTCATTCTGCTGCCGTGGATGACCCGGCTGATGCAGCCGCAGCCCGCTGCCGTCAAGGTCCTGATCGTCGCGGGCACCGTATTCCCGCTGGGCTTTCTGATGGGGATGCCCTTCCCGAGCGCTTTGCGACTCGCGGCTGCGACGCGCCAGCATCTGATCGAGTGGCTCTGGGCCGTCAACGCGGCCGCCACGGTGCTCGGGTCCGTGCTCGCCATCTTCGTCTTCGTGATCCTGGGAATCACCTGGGCGACCGCACTCGGAGGCCTCGCCTATGCTGCCTGTGTCGGTTTCCTGGCGTTCATGAAGTTCGCACCCGCTGAAGAGCGGCATGTTTACGACCGGGCTGGGCCCGCGCCGGCCTGACTCTATTACAGGCGATTCAGACGTAGGCTTCGGCACTCGCCACGTAACGCGCGGCCGCGCGTCATCCGCTCTCCGTCACAAGCCACCGGCCCACTCGCCCGGACGCTCTAGTTGATCGCGTCGATTACCTTCATATCCCGCACCCGCTCGTAGCCGTCGATCTTCAGATCGTGATCGCGCCTGATGCTGTTTGACACGGCGTCCATGTGCCGGGACTGCTGGCTAAACCTGCGGGAAGTCCATGGGTCCGTAGGAGGTGCGGCCTGCGATCAACTGCGGCGATCATCAGAATACCGTTTGTGCCGCTGAGCTTCGCTATGGACTTACAAGACGTCAATCACCGGCTCGCCCAGGACATCCATCCGCGGCTCGACACCGAGTCCCGGCGCCGTCGAAGCGGCGAGCCTCCCATCGCGTCGCTGCGGCGCACCTTCGGCAATGCTGACCGTTACGTAGCTGTTGAAGTCGGTCGCCGTAAAAAGAAACTCGGTCGGCGTGCTGTGTGCCAGATGGGCAATCGCCGCCGTTATGATGTCGCCGCCCCAACTGTCCTCGATCGTCACGCCGATACCCATCGACACGCAGAGGTCGCGAGCCTGGCGCGCACCCGACAACCCACCGAACTTGGAGATCTTGATGTTGACGACGTCCATGGCCTGATCGGCGTGCGCGCGCAGAAGCATGTCGATGCCGTCCACGCACTCGTCCAGGACCATCGGATGATCTGTGCGGCGGCCGACGGAGCGACACTCCTCGTACGTGAGACACGGTTGCTCTATATATACGTCGATGTCGCGCACTGCCCGGACGACGCGCATCGCCTGGTGCATGAGCCAGCCCGTGTTGGCGTCCGCGATCAGCACGTCGCCCGTCTGCATCAGTTCGGACACGGCTTTGATACGGTCGATGTCGACATGCGGGTTGCCACCCACCTTGAGCTGAAACTTTCGGTAACCCTCCGATCGATACTGCGCGACCTTCTCGGCCATTTCGTCGGGCGATTGCTGTGAGATTGCCCGATACAGCGCGAAATCGTGTCCGTACCTGCCGCCGAGTAACGTGCACACCGGTTGGCCGCTCACTTTTCCGAGGATGTCCCAGCACGCCATGTCGATGGCCGACTTGACGTACGGATGACCTTTCAACGCCGCCTCCATCAGACGGTTGAGCGGAGCGATCGCCGTCGGGTCCTGGCCTATGAGATGTGGAGCAAGCTCAGCCATGCCCGCCCGAGCACCGGACGCGTAGGACGGCAGGTAGAAGGGTCCAAGCGGACAGACCTCTCCGTGTCCGACAATACCGGTGTCTGTCTCGATCCGAACCACGGTGCTGTCGAACACCGAGACAGACTTGCCGCCCGACCACTTATAGCTCCCCTCATGTAACGGAAGATCGACCTGGTAAGCAGTGATGCGTGTGATCTTCATGTCCGATGCTTCTGGGACTCGTGCACTTGAAATGCGACGCGCAGAAGATAGTGATGCGCACACGTGTGCGCACATCAGACCGCATGGGGACAGACACGATCGATCGACTCCCACGGTGCCGTTAAGTCGACTGGCGCGCTCAAGGTGCCGGCTCCTCCGCCTTGTTCAGGTCCCAGTCGTACTCGTGGCCGCGAATGCGTGGCCGCGCCTCGATCGCCTGCCGCAGATCGTCGTCGGCGTACTGGAGCAGATGTGCGATCACGCCCTCATCAGAATCGCCAAAGTCTTCGCGATACCACTTATATATCTTTGAGATGCGCAGGCCGCGGTCGGTGACGGTCGCACCGCGCGGATGATTGATATAGGCACGTGCCGCCGCGTCGAGATCCGCCTCGAGCGTGGCCGACTCCCAGGCCTCCGTCCGAATATTGGGGCAGCCGACCGACGCACAGTTGAGCGCGTAGTGGATACGCGGGTCTCCGAACCGCGCACGCAGAATGTCGTGCTCGATGTTGTCGAGAGATAGCCGCTCGCCTTCGACCGTCACTCGCTTTGCTCCCCATGGTCCGAACGCGAACGAGTGAGGGCGAATCTCGCGGATCGACTTCTTAGGGTTCTCGTCGAGGATGAGGCGAACGGTGACGGCGTTGTAGAGATTGGCCCAGAACGCGAAGCGGTCGGCGTCACCCAGGGTCGACACCGGCGTCGCCTCCAGTCGCACGACATAATCTTCCAGCGCTTTGCGGTCCTCGGTGTGGTCACGCCAGCGGTCGTAGTCGACACCGTCCACGCCGTCGGAGCGGGGTTGGACGTACCTCGTGAGAAGCGCGGTGAGGTCGGCGTGGTCCTGTGCGGCGGTCGGCACGGTGCCCGCCAGGATTGCGATTGCGAAGACTAGTGATACAAGGCGCATGAACGTGTTGGTATGATCGATGAAGTCAGCCTTTGTGTAAGGTGCCACAAGCCTGTTACGCGCCAGTCGGGAATCGGATTGCAGAAAAAGGTTAACTCGGGACTAAGCGTGAACCCTCCCCCGTCACCGAGCGGGGACTACAGGGGGCGCGCGCTGGCGCCGCTGTCTAAACGTGATTCGTCCCCGCTCGCCGAGGGGCGACTGCAGGGGGGAGTGGCTCCTCACCCCGGCCCTCTCCTCTCGAAGGAGAGGGAGACCCAGTTGAATCGTC
Source organism: Rhodothermales bacterium (assembly GCA_041589075.1). Lineage (GTDB taxonomy): Bacteria > Bacteroidota > Rhodothermia > Rhodothermales > JABDKH01 > JBFHWK01. The sequence goes on along the minus strand of JBFHWK010000265.1, from coordinate 1,516 downwards.
CCGCTCACTGGGGGGACTACAGGGGGCGCGCGCTTGCGCCACCGACTAAACGTGATTCGTCCCCCCTTAGCTGAGGGAGACTACAGGCCGAGGGCCGCCTACGTCAACGTACCATGCGAGATCGGCTCGATCGTTCGCCCGCTCCCCGTCGTGATCGTTCGCGTCTCCGCATCAAAATGCAGCATCTCGCCGAGCCGCTGCGACATCTCCGCGAGACAGACGACCGTGTGTCCCTTTATGGCGAGATCAATGTTGCCCGTCGGTGTGTTGCCATTGCGTATCGCACCAAGCCAATCGGCCACGTGATTCTTCACGCTCACGACCGGCTCGACATTCTCGTACAGCTCCGGATCGGCAAGATCGGCAAAGGGCCGCTCCGGCCTAAGCTCCACCGAGTTGCCGCCGAAATACAACGTCCCCTCATGGCCGCGGATGATCTGCGGTAACCCAACCTCATTCACGGTGCTCCCAACTACGACGATCGAGAGTCCACTGGGGAATTCGGCGATAAGCTGTGTATTGTCGGGGATGTCTCGGTCTGGTGTGATCTTCTTCGACCCGAGGCAGGCTACGCTTTTGGGAAACTCGGGCTTTCCGATGGCGAGCATCAGCGGCAGTATCCGGTGCGTCAGCAGATTTGATACGATGCCCGCACCGTAGGGATGGTATTTCTTCCAACGAAAGTAGTCGTCGGGGCTGAAGGGCCGGTCGGGCACGGGGCCCACCCACAGCCTCCAGTCGAGCGTCTCGCGCGTCAGGGCCGGATCGATTTCGTAGTTCCACTCGCCGTCGGGTACGTTGCGCATGTACGAAGCCTGCGCGAGCACGGGTGCGCCGATCTTGCCGGCTGCGACCAGCTCCGCCGCCCGGTGCCACTTGCCTTCCGAACAGTACTGCGATCCGATCTGGACGACGCGGTTGGACGCGACTACTCTGTCATGCAGATCGAGGGCCTCGCCGAGATAACGCGTGAGCGGTTTCTCGCAGTAGACATGCTTGCCGGCATCGAGGGCAGCCATCGCTATGGGTGCATGCCAGTAGTCGGGCGTGCCGATGAATACCGCATCGATGTCATTGCGATCGAGGAGATACCGGTAGTCGGTATACGCATCAGCTCCAGGAAGTCCGACTGCCGCGCGAGCTCGCTCGAGCCGTAGCGTCCACGGCTCGCAAACCGCCGCGCCGACTGCATTGAACTCGGCGCCGTGCTCGAGAATCGTTGCGAGATGCCCGTCGAATCCCTGCCATCCGAGCCCTATGAATCCGACCGTGATGCGCTCGTTCGCGCCTATAACGCGACCTGGCGAGGGCCCCGTCGGTCGAGTTCTCGGCCGAGACAGGCTGGGTGGTTGCCCCGCGAGAATGCCCCCGGCGGCTACCGCGCTCCTTTTCATGAAGTCACGGCGCGTCTGAAATGGCTTTTTCTTTCCCATGATTACCTCGTGCAAAGGCGGTCGTCGATCCCAATTCGTAACCTAATCTACGATGTGCGTCGGGGCGGTAAGCATTTGGCGGC
>JBFHWK010000264.1:0-4707 GCA_041589075.1 Rhodothermales bacterium | reverse complement strand
CCGAATTCCCACCGGAGACTGATATCAAAACCCTGCACGTTTGTACTGGTCAGGGCATTCACCTGATGACGCCTGTCGTGAGGCGGCCGGAAATCCAGAGTTTCGCTTCCGTACCAGAGAATCAGCGCCGCCTGCTCGGCTTTATATCGTGTCGACGAGAGCCCGTAGGTAATGTATGCGTAGAGTCTTCGCGTCCGTAGCTCGGCCCGAACATCAGCGCCGAAGGAAGATCCTGTCGCCGGCTGCAGGTTGGTCGTAAACCGCGGGAAAGCGGTCCACTCTGCAATGAACAGGTTTGTCAGCCGCTTGTAAAAACCTTCGACCGAAAGCTCGAGCGAGCGAACGGCCGTCGCGCGGTAACCGAGAATCGCATGCAAGGCTCTGGGTGCGCGTCCTGCCCGCACGTCGGACAGGCCCGAAACCGGACGTGGGGCGCTCGTCCACGCCGTAAAGACGCTCGCCGCGTCTCTTCGGTCGGAAAGCCCGACCTCTGCCTGGTGATAGATGCCGGCGGAGGCACTGACTTGATGCGCGCCGGCCTGCCAGATCAGTCGAAGCCGAGGCTCGAGAAAAGGCGCGAATCGAATGTCAAAAAATTGCGCGCGGATTCCGGCGCGCAACCGGACATTACGGCCAATCTTGAATTCCGGCTCCACGTACGCGCCCACATGCTTAATGGATTGATTCGTAGAGTCAATGTTCTGATATATTCCGCCAAGTGTATTCTGAATGCGAATTATGCGAAGTGATGCCCCGGCATCTACGTCGGTGTCGACGCCGAAGAAGGTTGCGTCGACCGCGACGTTGACGTTCTCTATGCGGGAGGTACGCTCGGGATTTGCGACACTGCCCAGTTCCGTCGGGAGCTGGGAGTACGATGCCCGCGCATCTACCATGACCGGCGTAATGCGCGGTATTGCCACGGCACGGACACCCGCGGCCAGGTTGGTCCACCGAACTTCCTGCGGTGGCGCCCCGCCACGGTCCTCCGCGATCGTTCCCCGATCATGCGTGCGCAAAACAAAAGCCGAGAGCCGTCCGCTTGGACCGGCATTGCCACTGATCTTTCCGAAAACGTCACCGAATGAAAAGGGCAGCTCTCTTCCGATAATCTCGGATGCTCCCCCGTCGACGAGCGACCGACGTGCGGAGAAAAGAAGCGACCATCGGCGCGGAACGATCGGGCCTTCAAGCAGGACCGCGCTTATGAAGGGCGAGACCGTAACAGCGCCCTCAAACCGACGATTGTTTCCTACTCGCGTGCTGACATCGATTACCGAGGAAATCCGTTCACCAAAGCGACCTCCAAAACCGCCTGCATAAATGTCGGTTCGCGTCAAGAGATCGGCCGGGAAGGCCGAGTAGAAGCCTACGATATGGAAGGGCTGATATACCATCACCCCGTCGATCTGGACGAGGTTCTGCGTCGGCTCGCCGCCCCGAATGAACAGCTGCCCTCCGCGATCGCCGAGGGCAACCACCCCCGGCAGCGTCGTAATCAGACCCGCAAGATCCGCCGATAGATCGGGAGCCGGTACCAGCTCGATGTCGGCCGGTCGCACCGTCTGCTGACCCGCCGTAAGATTTGCCGCACCACCCACGCGCTCCGACTCCACCACGACCTCATCCAGAGTCCCTGCTTCAGGCTGCAGCATGAAATTCAGGTGTCGGTTTTCACCACCAATGTACCGGAGGGTGTCTGTGAACGGACGATATCCGATGAAGGACGCTTTGACGAAGTAGCGCCCCGGCCGAATCCCGGAAACGACGTACAGACCCGCACTGTTAGAAACCGCACCACGAATGTTGCCGTCATCGGAGCGCAGAACGACATTGACGAGTTCGAGCGGCTCGCCATTCTCGGAGTCCGTGATGAAGCCGCTCAGCGAACCGGTCTGCGCCAAGCTCGGGAACGCAGTGGCCGCGATTGCCAGGACGACAAGCGTTGCGGATCGCAAGACGGGTGCCATGCGAGCGTCGATTCCGCAAATGATGTCGAGAGATCGGAATTCGACACCTCTGGCGAGTCGCATGTAACTGAACGGTCTCGAGCAGGGCGGGTTGTGACGAAGCGCGAAGGTATTAACCCGCTCCGCAAATTAAAAGACGAAACTTGTTGGGTCAGCCCCTTGGCCCGTCAGGATAAAGTGATCCGACCCACTCCGCGTAACCATTGTAAAGCTGCGTCGGAATGCGTTGAATGTCCTCATCGGTTCTCATGAACTTCTCCGTCGCCTGGCTCCATCGCGGATGCGGTACGGACGGATTCACATTGGATAGGAATCCGTATTCCGTTGGCTGCAGGTCATTCCAAAAGGTTCGCGGTTGGCGGTCAACGAACTCAATACGAACTACAGCCTTGGGTCCTTTGTAACCGTACTTCCAGGGAAGGGCGAGTCGCAACGGTGAGCCGTTTTGCTTTGTTAGCGGCTCGCCATACATGCCCGTTACGACGAACGCGAGTTCGTTCATCGCTTCATTCATGCGCAGGCCTTCGTAATAGGGCCAGGGATACCACGGCTGGGACGGTATCCCCGGCATCTCTTTGGGTCGATTGGCGCTTACGAACCGGACGTGCGACGCGCGTGACAGCGGCTTGCACCGTTCGACGAGTTTCCGCAGCGGGAAGCCTGTCCAGGGAACGGTCATGGACCAGGCCTCGACACAACGGAATCGGTAGACTCGTTCTTCAAGTTCCATCGACCGAATCAACTCGTCCAAGTCAAGCTCCAACGGCTTCTCCACGAGTCCGTCGACCTTGATGCTCCAGGGGAACGGATCGTACGCGCCCGTGAGATGCCAGACCTTCTTTGACGAGCCGTCAAACTCGTAAAAGTTGTTGTATGATGACGCGGTGATCCGATCCGTGAGTGCGCGCTCCGAAACGGTAAACGACTCGTTTCGAGCCGCAGGATAGCCGGCGCGGGTGGCGTCCTCCGGTATCGTGTCCAACGGGCCGCCGCCCTGTGACTGGAGCGAGCGAGAGGCTGCGTGGTTTCCGCAGGCACTCAGGGTACCGGTGGCGACGAGCCCAATGGCTCCCAGCCCGATCTTCTTTATGAACTCCCGGCGGCCTCGATAAAGGGATTCCTCGGTGGCGCCGGATTCCGGTAGGTGCCAGGCCGGCCGAAGTATGATGTTTGCCATGTTAGTCGTTTTCCGTCTGTCCAATCCAAGTCTACAAAGGCCTTCGGGCGTCGTTCCGACGCCGGTGCGCGAGGCAGAACCTTTGCAGTAGTCGTTCCGTTACAGCTTTCGTTACACGAAAACCGTTGGGGGTGCTCCTTCCGGAGCTGAGAACACACCCTTGGAACCTGAACCGGATCATGCCGGCGGAGGGAAATGGATCATGGCCTCGATCGCGACACGCCCGTCAGGGGGTGGCTCCCGGACCGCTGCTTAACCCACCGACCTCCAGGTAGCTCGTCCGAAATAGCCGCTCAAAATCCTGATGAAGCCCCCAGACTTCTTAGCTGCCTCGTCAAAGTGGTGCAGCGTTGCGGCCGTGATGGCTGTGCTCTGCGTATTCAAAGCTGCGGACGCACACGCCCAGTCCGCCGTCTTCGGCAAAGTGGTCGACGACGCGGGGACGGCGCTTGCGCAGGCTTCGGTTGTGTTGCTGGATGGTCTTTCCGGCCAGATTCGGTACGGTGATGTAACATCTGACGATGGTTCGTTTCGTTTCGTCCGCGTCCTGGCCGGTGGGTATCGGTTGTCGGTGAGCCATGTCGGCTATGCCGGCGTCAAGTACTGGCTGCAGGTCGTACCCGCTGTTGACAGTCGCCTCGAGATTGCGTTGTCCGTCCAGACGGTACAGCAGTCGGAGGTTGTCGTTTCGGCGAACCGCGCGGAATCGCAGGTGACGCCACTGACGTTCAGCAACCTGTCAGCGCGCGAGCTTCAGGAACAGCCGGCGATGAAAGATCTGCCCGTCGCGCTGTCCACATTACCGTCGATAACCTATCACACGGAGAACGGAAACGGGATTGGCTACTCCACGCTGCGGATGCGCGGTTTTGATCAGCGCCGAATCGCGGTGTCGATCAATGGTATTCCTCAGAATGATCCCGAAGATTTCAACGTCTTCTGGATCAACTTTTTTGACATCGACGGCTCCGTCGAGGACGTTCAGGTTCAGCGCGGGGCCGGCGCATCTGCGTACGGTTCAACCGGAATTGGCGGTGCGATTAATATCGTGGCTAGACCGTACCGCCCGTACCCATATGCGGAGATTGACGCCGGCGTCGGTTCCTTTGCCACGCGGCGCCTGTCACTGGAGACAAACACGGGCCTTGTTAAAGATCGGTATGTCGGTTTTGCGCGTTTCAGCCGTCTCGTTTCCGATGGTTACCGCGACTGGTCATGGACCCGGTTCTGGCGTTTCTTTGTCGGGGGCACACGATACGGCGATAGCTCGACTCTGACGGTCCAGGCCTACGGTGGACCGCAGCTGGACGGCCTCGCTTTTTCGGGCATTCCGCGGGCAGCTAACGATCGGCCGTTGGAAGCGCCTGACGGAACCACCATCGACCGGCGCTTCAACTCGAGCGGGTTCACCCGCGATACCGAGAGTTTTCATCAGCCTCACGTTGAACTGCACCACGAGCTGCAGATCACCGACCGGGTAAGACTGGATCAGAGCCTTTTCTGGGTGAAGGGGGAGGGCTACTTCGACTTTGGAGCGACCTTTCGTTCTGCAGACTACCT
>JBFHWK010000263.1:0-4724 GCA_041589075.1 Rhodothermales bacterium | reverse complement strand
CGTACTCGAGCGCAAGACAGGCACCCTGGGAGAAACCCAGAATTACCGTGCGTTCAGGCAGCACATTTGCCTCCGCTGTCTGCCGAATTATGGCGCCGATTTTCCTGAGGCCGGATGAGAGTCCGGGCTCGTTGCGCTGCAGTGGTACGAGAAAGCTGAATGGGTACCAGGTATTGCCGGCCGCCTGCGGTGCGAGATAGGAGACATCTGAAACGCCAAGCGCGTCGGCGAGGATAAACATGCCGTCCGCCGTGGCGCCGCGGCCGTGGATCAGCACAACCGTTGCGGCCGCCTCTCCCAGTTTTGGTCCGTAGCTGCGCACGGGCTGCGCGTCGTGCGGACCCGTCGTCGAGCCGGCTGCAGTCTGTGGCGAGGTCACGGCTGCGCCGCTCGCACCGCAGGTATCACCAGCGGCTCCAGACTGCCCTCTATGCGGCTCCGTTGCAACTCCAGCCACGGCGGAAGCTTGAGTGAACTTCCGAGCTCGTCCAGCGGCTCGTCAGCGGTGAAGCCCGGCGGATCTGTCGCAATCTCGAACAACACGCCTCCCGGTTCGCGGAAGTAGATCGATCGGAAGTAGTTACGGTCTTTCACCTCCGTCACGTGGAGCCCGAACGAAGCCACTGCTTCCCGCCACTTCAGCTGCTCTTGGTCATTCGACGCCCTGAAAGCGACGTGATGGACCGTTCCAACTCCGGTTCGGCCCCGATCGGTCGCGCGCACAATGTCGATGACCGAGGCGCGGCCTGCGGCGGGAGATTCGAATCGCAGTCGACCCGCCTCCTCACCTTTGCTAACATATCCAAATACATCGGTGAGAAACCGTGCGGTTGCGTCCGGATCAGCGAGAACGAGCGTAACTCCGTAAAAGGCGGATATCGCGGAGGCTGCGTCCCCCACCGCACGTCCTTCCTGGGTCGGACGCCCAACTATCTCCAGTCGCAACCCGTCCGTGTCGTAGAAGCCGAGCACGCGTTCGCCGAACCTCTCGGTCGGGCCGCCGAAATCGTGACCGGCATCGGCAAAGTGGCCAACCCACTCGTCCACATCTTCGGGAGCCACCGCAAAAGATGTCGCGCCGACCATGCCGGCACCCGCGCGCCCGCGCGGCGCATGACTCCACGGGAAGAAAGTCATTATCGATCCGGGGCGTCCGTGATAGTCACCGTAATACAGGTGGTATGTGCCTGGGTCATCGAAATTGACTGTCCTCTTCACGAATCGCAGACCGAGAAAGCCTGCGTAGAAGTCGACGTTTTCCTGAGGCGGCCCTGAGATAGCCGTGACATGATGGATGCCCGGTATGGCTTTCGAATTTTCGCTCATGAGGGACCCGCGGGTTTCTTGATTGCACGGCTACGCGGCCAGACTCAGTTGGGCAAAGTCTCGCACGTAATCCGCGAACTGCGCAATGTACTCCGTGAGGAACTTCGCGGTCACCTCGTCAAGGAGCTCGCCGTCAACAAACTTCTCGTTGGACTTGCCGATGACTACTCCCGGATGCGGGAACAGATTCGCCATCGTCGAAAGAATGATGGTCTTCAACTGCTCCTGAGCGCGTGCCGTGCCAAGTGCTCCCGGCGATGCTCCCATGATCCCCACTGGCTTGCCCCGCAACGGCGAGCGCATCGCCGGACGCGAAGCCCAGTCGATCACGTTCTTGAGGACACCGGATATACCGAAGTTGTACTCGGGTGTGGCGATAAGAACACCGTCGGCTGCGTCAATGGCCGACTTCAACTGTTCGACACTCGCAGGACGTTCCCGGTCGTTGTCGAGGTCCTGGTTGTAAAGCGGAATCTCCGAGATATCGAGAATGTCGACCGCGACATCGGCGGGCGCGAGGTCGGACACCGCCTGTAGCAAAGCCCGGTTTACTGAGTTCTCCCTAAGGCTGCCGGCTATGCCTACCAGACGCACGATCGGCTGCTTGTCGTCATGCTTTCTGCTAATACTCATCTGCTCGCTTGTCCTCGTCTTCTCTAAGTTAACTATCTTGTTATTTGTTTGAACAAGTAATTACCCGTTTGGTTCCCGACGCCCAATGGCCAATTTTCGCCGCATTTTACGGGGTCAGGGTCAGGTACACCGGCGCATGAAATGCGCTGTCGGTGTCACCGATCAGGAATCGCTCACTCAGGCGCTCCACCCACCCGCCCTTTCGCACCAGCAGTCTGGGCGGGACCTGATCGGCCGGGACATCGAAAACGCACGCCACGGTATAGCTGCCCCCGCGGGGCTGAATCCTGCGGCTCAGCTCGGTTGACAAACCGGCATCGCGCATTACCTGGCCTGAGACATCCGTGTCGCACTCGATCCTTGCCCCGCCTGCCCCAACTGCAACGAGCTGCGGCGCATCCAGCGTCAGCGGCACCGCGACCGCGTCACTATCGAAGCGAAGCCACGTGACGTAATACTCCCCACGGGCTCGATGAATCTGCAAACTTGTGTGCACGACCGGCGCTCTCAGGACACTATCTACGCGGACACCCAGGTGACAGTCGAGGTAGAATCCGCAGAAAGTGAGGCGCTCGCCGAGTGGAACCGTGCGTTCGCGACTGGTGAAGCTTGCCAGCGAGAAAAGGATCAAATAGATGCCGAGCCATAGCCCTGCGGCCATTCCAGTCTTCTCCAGAAGATCACGTCTGCGTTTTCTCAGCGCGTACACGACGACTGGGATCGCTGCAATTACGCCGATGACGGTGAAGAGCATCATCGGAAGACCGACGGCCGTCGAATCGAAGAAGTTGGTCATGACGGTCACTTCGTGCTATAAAGTTGTCTTCGCCGACTCGACCGCGTTGCAAAGGCAGATTCAGGGTCGCTGGCGGCGATGTGATCGTATCAACGATTCCATCTGATCCAGGTAGCTACGAAAGGCCTCGCGTCCGGACGATGTGATCCGGTACTCGGTCGCAGGCGTGCGATCGTCAAAGAACTTCCGACAGCGGATATACCCTGCCTCCTCGAGCTTCCTCGCATGCACGCTCAGGTTTCCGTCGGTTGCTTTGAGAAGCTTTTTGAGGTCATTGAAGCGAAGCGTTTCGTTGGCGGCAAGCGCGCTTAAAATCCCTAGGCGAACGCGGCCATGAACCAACTTGTCCAGGCGAGCCAGTGAAAGCGATGTCGGTGCGGATCTTCTTTTGCTCTTATCCACCATACCACCTCCCGATGACTACGCCGAACAAGATGTTGAGTCCGCCGAAGCCGATCGCCATCATCGCGTCGCCCCAAGACGCAGGCACGACAAAGGCCGCCATCCCGAGGACCATGTAACAGATACCCATAATCGGAACGACCGGCACCGACCACATGCCTGCGGTTACCGTGGCAAGGCCGAACATCAGCAGCCACAATCCGGGCAGGAGGTGATACAGGTCGGCCCGGAAGAGCACAAGTGTCAACACCGAGGCGACGAACAGTGTCGGGAGTAACCCCATGGCGAATTTTCGCCCCGCACCGATAAGCATCGGTGTGCCGGTGCGCCTTGCCTTCAGGATCATGGTGACCACGCCGACGAGCACAGCCAGTCCTGCCGCAAGCAGCCACGCCGACAGCCACGCCGCTGGCGTGGACGTGTTACCGGCGATGACCGCTGCGAAGATGGCAATGATTCCCATCGCGACCCCTCCCCATCCAGGAATCGCCGAAAAGCGCTCGGTCCGCTCTATCGTTTCGCGGATATACTGAAGGCTCCCGATTGCCTCGCGCACCGCGGCCGATTCCTCCGATCCGGCCGCGATCGCCGCCCGGTCGTGCTCCATGTCCATCGGTTTGATAATCCTGTTGCCGCCCTACACGAAACGCACTCCGATTGTATTAATCAAGTACTTTACATTACAAAGTTTACGAATCGCCAAAAAAACCGCTTCGCATCGACGTAAAAAAGAAAGGCCCGGGCTCCACCAAACCCGGGCCTTCAAGTTCTAGGTTCGATTCCCAGGCCGAACCTAGTCCACCCAATGTCAGAAGTGCTTGACTAGACGTGCACCCATAATAGACGGTGACGTTTTCGGCTTTCAGGACAGGCCGCAAAATTTTTTTGGTGCAGGCGCCCAAAAGTGGGTTCTCGGCCCCAAAAAGTCACCCTGTCCGCATCTCGGTTGACCCAGTATCACCCCACTTACCGGGACGAGGACCCATGTCAGCCCCGTCGCCGGACCGCGCCCCAGCCCTGCCAACGCGCCTTATCCTACCCTCCGGATCACGGCGATCGACAGATCGTCCGTCCAGCGCGCGTTGCCTACGAAGTCTTCGACGCGTCGTACGATTCGCTCGCCCATGTCGGCCGCCGTGTTGTGCCTCAGAAGCGGCACCAGCTTCTCGAGCCTCTTCATACCAAAGAACGACCCGAACTCATCACGTGCTTCCGTCAGTCCGTCCGAGAACACGATCATAAACTCACCGGGGGCCAATTCTATTCGCTGCTCCTCGAAGGTCGGCGCATCCAGAATCCCGAGCGCGGGCGAGGGATGTGGAATCTCGACCAGGCCGTCGGCACCGGAGATCAACGGCGGCAGATGTCCTGCATTCAGCATCCGGACCGTCGTCGAGTTCGAATCGAGGATGAGATACACCAGCGAGGCAAAGCGACTGGGCAGCCCGTCGCGCCGGATAATTTCGTTGACGCGTTCGCCGAGTTCGGAGAGCGACTCGTATTCGGGTGCGACGGCGCGCACGGTCGCCTGAAGCTTTGCCATCAGCAGCGCCGCCGGCAATCCCTT
>JBFHWK010000262.1:0-4755 GCA_041589075.1 Rhodothermales bacterium | reverse complement strand
GTTCTTCCCCAACTTCGTCCTGCGAGACGCACTGTTGTGGCTGATCGTTTTGAACATACTTCTCTATCTGGCTGTTTTCTTTCCGTGGGAGGTTGGTGAAAAGGCCGATCCCTTCGCACCGGCTCCGGAAGGAATACGTCCGGAATGGTATTTCATGTTTATGTTCGAGACGCTGAAGCTGCTGCCGGCACATATCCTCTTTATCGAGGGAGAAGTCGTCGGTGTGGTAATTTTTGGAGTGGCTGCGCTCGCCTGGCTGCTCGTTCCCGTCTGGGAGTGGAAGGCAAAACCGGGTCAAACGTTTCGTCCGATGACGATCATTGGGATCTTAGTGCTCCTTTACATTGTTGCCATGACCATTCTGGGCTATGTACGGTAGCATGAAGAAAAACCTTGCAACGGGAGTCGCGCTCTCGGCGTCGTCAATTCTGACAGTGCTGCACGTGATGGCACTGATCCCCTCTGTGTCCGGGCAGGATGTCCCCGAATTGCTGCAGGACGATCAGTGTGTTGTGTGTCACGTGGACATCGAAAGTCTGCCTGAGGACTTTCAGGCATACGACGTCCATCTGCAACCGGGACTCTCGTGCGCAGGTTGCCACGGCGGCGACCCGGCCACGGATGACGAAGAGGAGGCGATGTCCGCCAGCGCGGGCTTTGTCGGTGTACCGTCGCGAGCCGAGATACCGGATCTCTGCGGCAAGTGCCACGCCGACATCAATTTCATGCGACAGTTTCAGCCGGCTATACGGACCGACCAAGTGAGCCAGTTTTGGCAGAGCGATCATGGCCAGAAACTGCAGGAGGGATCGCAAAAGGTGGCTGAGTGCGCCAGCTGCCACACCGCGCACAGCATCTTATCACCTAAGGACGCTCGGTCGACTGTCCACGCGCTGAATGTGCCGGCCACGTGCAACCACTGCCACGGCGATCCGGAGGTGATGGCCGGGACCGGACTCCGACGAAATTACTACTCGGAGTATGCGGAGAGTGTTCACGGAGTGGCACTGCTGGAGAAGCATGACCTCGGCGCACCGGCGTGCAACGACTGTCACGGTAACCATGGCGCCATGCCCCCCGGGTTAAAGTCGGTTAGCCACGTATGCGGTACGTGCCATGTCAACAACATGAACTTCTTTGTCGCGACGCGTATGGCAGACGCCTTCGACGAGTGGGACCTGCATCTCTGCGAAGAGTGTCACGGTAATCATGCGATCAGGAAGCCGACGGACGACTTCGTCGGGATCGGCGCTACGTCTGTCTGTGTCAATTGTCATGAGGCGGGCGAAGAAGGGTATATGGCAGCCGAACAGATACGAGCGCACCTTGCCGATCTAGTATCATCCTACGACATCACCGCGATCCGTGCCAGTGAGGTCCGCCGTGTTGGCATGGATGATACCGACATCTCGTATCTGCTGCAGGAATCGCATCAGAATCTGATACGCGCGCGGACGCTTGTCCACACGTTCGACCCGGAACGGATCAAGGAAGTGACGGAGGAGGGAAGATCGAAGGCCCAGGAGGCACTTGCACTGGCGATCCGAGAGATTGACGGCTTCTGGTCACGCCGTATGTGGTTCGGAGTCGGTACGTTCTTTATAACCGTTCTCGCCGTGGCCCTGTTTTTCAAGATTCGAGAGATTGAAGCCCGCGCGAAGGAGTGAAACCCTCTCAGCGGGAGTAGGGCGGTTGCCTACAACGGGTGCTGCCAATGGAACGGAGATTGCATGACTTGGCGTGGCCTCCAAGTGGAGCGGAGAAGCGCGGGATGTGAGGATTTTGAAATTGGGGCCGATAAATAGACGACAGGGTCGTCCGATTTCGTGAACACGTATTGCCAGATACTGGGCAGATTGAGGGATCAATGAAACAGCTACTTACCGCTTTTGCCATGGGCGTTGTGCTTGTTGGCTTCGTGGCCGCGGGCCTGGGGATGCAGGAACCGCCGCGTGAAGAAGCGACGCTAGAGGATATACATGCGACCGTCTTACCTGACCGCGAGTTTATCGGCGTGGCCAAGTGCCGGACGTGCCATCGGAAAGCTGAGTCCGGTGAGCAGTTCCAGAAATGGGAGGAAAGCGGACATGCAAAGGCCTTCCAGACGCTGGGTACACCGGAGGCCAAGAAGATCGCCGCCGCCAAAGGCATCGACGACCCGCAGGCGTCGGGCGAATGTCTGCAATGCCATGTGACCGCGTTCGGCGTGGCACCCGAGTTGCTCGGCGAGAAACACAGCATCGAGGACGGCGTGGGATGTGAGTCGTGCCATGGTGCAGGCGGCGACTATTACAAGAAGTCGACCATGACGTCAATCACCGCCGGCGAGATCGACGGGGCAACCGTTGGTCTGGTAAGGCCGGACGCCGAAGTGTGCGTGACGTGTCACAACGAAAAGAGTCCGAGCTACAAGCCGTTCGACTTCGACAAGTCTGCCGCGAAGATTGCGCACCCGATTCCGGAGGAGACGAAGGCTGCCCACAAGAGCGGCGGCTGACATTGTAACTGATAAGGGGGGCTTGTGATCAGACGAAGTCTGATTGCTACGGTCATGATTCTGGCCGGGACGGTATCCGTTTCCGGCCAGGTCGTCGTTCAGGGAAGTCTGGACGCGTATGCCTACGCGTTCGAGACGGTCGAACAATCGAGTCAGCTCGACTTCTACCAGGCCCTTCGCGTGCGTGCGTGGCTCAAGGACGCACCAACCCTGCGACTCAACGGCTCTATGCGCGTGGCGCGGCGCGGCGATCCGGCAGACTGGGAGGGGCGCCTCTATAATGGTTATCTCCAGTGGCGACCCGACCCTCACGCGCAGGTTCGCGTCGGCCGCCAGTTTCTGTATAGCGGTGTGATACGTGGGACGGCTGACGCGGTAAGCGTCGACGTCGATCCGGCGGATCGACTTACGGTGCGGCTGGTCGCCGGACTCGAACCACCGCTGCGCCGTGATTTTGAACTGGGCTCCACCGACGATGGCAACGTGCTCGGCGCATACGGCTCCGGGCAGCTCTCGAAATCGGCAAAGATCGACGCGAGCTATTTCCAGCGTGTCCGATCCGATGCGCTCGTGTGGCAGCTCGCGGGAGTTTCCTTATCCGGTGAGGCGACGCAGGGGCTTTTCTATCTCGCGCAGCTCGATTACAATCTGAAGTCGTCCGACTACCATCGGATGCGCTATCGATTGACGTACTCCACCCATTCCTGGACCTTCTCCGGCGAGTTTCAGAGCCAGAAGCCGGAGGTGCTGGAGGACTCCTATTTCAATATCTTCGAGCTCAATGCGTATAACCAGTTCCGCGTTGCCGGCTTCTACAGGTTTGGTGCCTACCAGGTGGGCTTGCAGAATTACGTTACACTTTATGAGGAAGGCGAGACGGGCAATGAGGTGCTGGCCACTTTCGCGAGTCGATGGGGTACGGTCGGTGTCGTCTACCAGTCGGGTTTTGGCGGCGACCGAGTCGGACTCTATGGAGAGGTCCGATACGAGGTCGCCCCGGGATTGGAAGCGCGCGGCCAGAGCAGCTACTACAATTTCCAGCGGTACACCGCAGACTTCGACGAGGACGCCACATCTTTCTCGGCCGGCCTTCGCTATAGACCCGTACCGCGGCTAATGATTGATGCAGAAGTCCAGGAGAGTTTGAACAGCCTATACGACAACGACCTTCGGGGCCTGTTTAGAGTATCCTATAGTTTTTCAACCCTGTGACGCGAGCGAATATCATAGATAAGCTCAAGGCTCCGATCCTCCTGATCGTGTCTCCGCTGATGATCGCGTTCGTGTTTCAAGCGCGTCTTCCGGCGGGACTCGTCGCCGAAACTTCGGAGTTGATCTTCGATCACGTCCGACACGTGGAGGACGAGGGTCTGGTTTGCGACGACTGTCACAGTGGTGTCGAATCGAGTGCGAGCGGGCTGGACAATCTCTTGCCGAACAAAGATGTGTGCTCAGACTGTCACGAGGTCGATGACGAAGCGGAATGCGGTACGTGTCACTCGAATGTCGACGAGGCAAAGCCGCTGACGCCGATCACGGACTACAGCGAGAAGTTCACGCACGAGGGGCATCTTGGGACCGGACTCGAATGTCAGGATTGTCACGCGGCTGTACTACGGCCGGTTGACCCCGTGGTGGGCGCGGTCGGTGCGCTGCCTACGATGATCAATTGCGTCGACTGTCACGAGCAGAAGTCGGCTTCGCTCGAGTGCTCGACCTGCCACATGCCGTCCGAGGACTTGCGCCCGGTAACCCATGCGGCTGACTTCCTTCGTGTCCACGGCGTATTAGCTCGCGCGGATGCACACGATGCGCTCGACCGCATGCAGTGCCAAACGTGTCACCAAGAGTCATACTGCCAGGACTGCCACGAAGGTGACAATCTGGATCGATTGACCCATCCACTCAACTACCAGTTTACCCACGCACTCGATGCGCGCGGCCAGGAGCGGGCGTGCGTGACGTGCCATGCAGATCCAGTGTTCTGTGCAGACTGCCACATCGACAACCAGGTGCTTCCTCAGAACCACCGACCGGGATGGTCCAACACCATCGACGGCGGCATGCATCGCTTCGAAGCCGCAGCCGATCTGAACTCGTGCATCAGTTGCCATCAGGACAATGCGGATCAGGTTTGCCAACCCTGTCATGGCCCGAACTAGGCGCGTCATATCGAAGCGAAACCCGCTGTTGACGGGGCTGGCGGCGCTGGCTAGCGCGTGGCTGATGGTCTCGTGCGCGGAAACGACCGACTTCCT
>JBFHWK010000261.1:0-4778 GCA_041589075.1 Rhodothermales bacterium | reverse complement strand
GTCGGCAAGCGGCTGTCGGTCGCGGGCACGATCGCGGGCCGGCACAGCATGTGGGACGTCTACGAGCCCGGCGCGGCGCGCACCCTCTTCGATTCGTGGGGACGCCCCGACGACTTTCTCGCACAGGCACTCTTCGATGCGTACGCCGGCGGCGAGGGAGCGCCCGATGCCGTCATCCAAACGCCGCCCGAGGTGACATTCTCCGACGTCCACGCCTCGGTGCGCACGACCCTCGATGGTTTCCACAGTCTGTTCGTCTCGTACTATCGCGGGAACAACACGTTCGGCGACGATCTCGCGCGTCGTGACGCAACGGCCGTTGCGGACGATCATCTTGCGGAGGAATACGCGTGGCTCAACACGGCGCGGCAGGTGCGTTACGAAGGCGTGCTGTCCAACCGTGCGTTTGCGCGGGCTGCAGCGTGGAGCAGCAGCTACGAGTTTGCGCATCCATTCGAGCGCGCGCCGTTCAGCCTCAACGGTAACGAGGACACAACCGCGACCCGCCCGGAAGACTTCAACGATCTCGACGAGCTCGGACTGGAGATGGGCGTCGACGTGTCCATTGGGTCACGCCACTTTGTGTCGGCCGGTGCGCAGTACACGAAGATCGTCGGCGACTTCGCGCTGTCGCTGGACCCGTCGGGATCGACGCCGCCGGTGACGGGCGAGTCACGGCGTTCAGACGGTCGCACGCTGAGTTTCTTCGTCGAGGATCGCGTCACGGTAGGTACGCGCGCGGTCGTGACGATCGGTTCGCGTGCATCGTATCTCACCCGTTCGCGGCGCACGTTCGTCGAGCCGCGCCTCGCGTTCGCGTACGATCTCGGAGAGCCGGACGGTTCGCGGTGGTCGTTGCGTGCGGCGGCGGGACTGTATCGACAGTTCGTCAATCAGGTCGACGTCACCACGTACTCGACGACGGCGCTCGTCCCGTCGGTTCGGTACTGGCTGCCGCTTTCGGTCGATGAAAGTCCGTCGCGCGCGTATCACGTGGTCGGCTCCGTTCGCTACACGCCGAGTCGCTCGTGGCGCATCGGTCTAGAATCGTTTTACAAGCACTACCCGCATCTGTTGGTCGTCGACTACGGCAGTGTGGCCTCGGGTGCGACGACGACGACCGCCGGTGCGACGCAGCCGCTGATCTCGGGAAAAGGATTTGCCTACGGCGTGTCGAGTACGGCCGGACATTCGTTCCGCAGGCTGCGACTCGACGCGCGATATGAGTACACGGTCGCACGCCGATCAACACCCGGACGGTTCGGAGGGCGCACGCTCGACGTACCCTGGAACGTGCCGCACCTTCTGGCACTAACGGCCGAGGCGACCGTCAACGAGAACATCTCCATGACCCTGAAATGGCAGGGTGCATTCGGGCGGTCTTGGGGATTGCGCCAGGCCTACTACGATTATCTCGAACCGCTGGCTGAGCGCGGGTTGTTCGATGGTGGTCCGCTGAGTGACCCGGAGAACGACGTGTTGCCGGCGCTCTCGCAGCTCGACGCGTCGGCACGGTTCACCTACGACGTCGGCCGGGCGCGGCTGCGCACGCAGATCGGTGTGCTCAATGTGCTCGATCGCAGAAACGTGCGTGACTGGAGCCTGCGCGAAGATCCTGCAACGGGTGAGCTTCAAAAAGTATCACGGGAGATACTCCCGCTCTTCCCGTACGTCTCGCTGGAGGTGGCGCTGTGAGCGGATGCCGCGGGCATAGTGCGATAGTAAAGGTGTGGCGATGTTTCGGTGATGTTCACGCGTGTGTCCTCGCGAGGACGGTGTGCATTGCGACGGCGATCTTGATGTCCGCACTGTGCACCGGGCCTGCGCTCGCACAGGACACGCGGGTTTCCATCAGTGGGTTCGTTACGGACGCGGCGACGGGCGAGCGGCTCATCGGCGCCACACTGTTTCTCCCTGAACGCAGAGCCGGCACCGTCTCGAACGTGTACGGATTCTACAGCCTGACCCTGCCGGCCGGCGTGACGCAATTGCGTGTCTCGTACGTCGGCTATCGGACGCGGCTGCTGCGGCTCGACCTCACCGAGGACGGGCGCATCGACATCGAGCTTACGGCTACGCCCACGACACTCGGCGAAGTCGAGGTTGTCGCTGACCGTGCGGACGGCGTCGTCGACTCACCGCAGATGGGCGCGATCGACCTGCCCATCAGCGAGGTGGAGAAGCTGCCCGTGTTGCTCGGGGAAATCGACGTCATCAAGACGCTGCAGCTCCTACCCGGCGTGCAGTCGGGCCACGAGGGGAGCACGGCGCTGTACGTGCGCGGCGGTGGACCGGACCAGAACCTCATCCTCCTCGACGGCGCGCCGGTGTACAACGTGAGTCACGTGTTCGGCTTCCTGTCGGTGTTCAATTCCGACGCGCTCAACTCGGTGCGGCTGATCAAGGGCGGCTTTCCCGCGCGCTACGGCGGGCGGCTTTCGTCGGTCGTCGATCTCCGGATGAAAGAGGGCAACCTGCGCGAGTACACAGTCGACGGGTCCGTCGGGCTCGTCATGTCGTCGATGACGGTGCAGGGTCCGCTGGCGCGAGATCGGATGTCGTTTATCGTGTCCGCACGACGGACGTACATCGACATACTCGCGCGCCCGTTCCTCAACAGCCGCTTGCAGTCCGGTGAAAAGCTCGTCTCCTATTTCTACGACGTCAACGCGAAGCTCAACTACGCGCCGACGAGCCACGACCGGTTCTATCTGAGCTTTTACCTCGGCGACGACGTGTACGGGTCGACACTCGAGACCGCGGCGGGCGGCGGAGTGGGCGCACCGCGCAACATCAACCGCGGCGGCGCCGACTGGGGTAACATGACGTCGACGCTGCGCTGGAACCACATCTTGTCGAACAAACTCTTTGCGAACACCACGCTCGTACTGAGCCGCTACAACTTCGACGTGCTGACGCGTTTGACGCAGATCGACCCCGGTCCGCCGCGTACCGAGCAGTTCGAGGAGATCACGTATTCGTCGGGCATCGACGACATCAGCGCGCGCGTCGAGTTCGACTACAACCCGTCGCTGTCGCACCAGGTGAAGTTCGGCGCCGGTATCGTGCGGCACGACTTCAACCCGGGTGTCGGGCAGTTGAAACTCCGGCTGACCGAGGGGGCGTTTTCGGACACGACCATCACACCCAACACGTTTGCGTTCTCCGGTCTCGAGTACTTCGCCTTTGCCGAAGACGACGTGCGAATTTCAGGCAGGCTTCGGGCGAACGTCGGGCTGCACGCGTCCGGGATGCGCGTGAACGCGACGAGCTACGCGTCGCTCCAGCCGCGGCTCGGGGTGCGGCTGCTCGTGACACCGACTTGGTCGCTCAAGGCATCGTTCAGCACGATGCAGCAGCATTTACATCTCCTGACCAACACGGGCATCAACCTGCCCACGGACCTCTGGCTCTCGGCGACGGACCGCATCCCGCCTCAGAAGGCGTGGCAGGCCGGGCTGGGGACGAGCGTATCGCTTGGTGGCGGCGCGTACGCGTTCGAAATCGACACGTATTACAAGCGCATGTCGAATCTGATCGAGTACAAACCCGGTGCGAGTTTCATCACGCCGAACGAGGACTGGCAGGACAAGGTGGAGATCGGCAGGGGCTGGTCGTACGGTGCGGAGTTCTTTCTGCGGAAGAGTGGTGGGCGGACGAGCGGGTGGATCGGATACACGCTGGCGTGGTCGTGGCGACAGTTCGACGCACTCAACGAGGGGCGCAAGTTTCCGTACCGGTACGATCGGCGTCACGATGTTTCGTTCGTGCTGACGCATCGGCTTTCGCGGCGGCTCGACGTCGGGCTCGTGTGGGTGTACGGCACCGGGCAGGCGATCACACTGGCCACGGGGCGCTTCTTCGATGCCCGGCTGCTCGACCCGCGCTACTTCACCGGCAGCGGGACGGTGCTGCCGGAGCTGCGCGAGTACGGTGCGCGGGGCGGATATCGCATGCGGGCGTATCACCGCTTCGACGTTGCGCTCAACTGGCGGCTCGACAAGGCCTTCTTCAGCTCGGCCGGCGAGAGCACCGTGTCGGTGGGTGTGTACAACGCCTACAACCGTCTCAATCCCTTCTACCTTTTCACGGCGCGGGGTACGAGTGGTGAGCGCGTGTACAAGCAGGCGAGCCTGTTTCCGCTGCTGCCGTTTGTGGCGTACCGCTTCACGTTCTGATCGCGTGATGCGAACGATCGCATACATACTGCCCTTCGTCGTCGTGAGCGTGCTGGTCTCGTGCGAGACGGTGGTCGACGTCAACGCGCCGCCGCACGAGACGCGGCTGGTGGCGCAGAGCTTCTTCATGCCCGAGAGCCTTTGGGTCGTGCGAGTGACAGAGACGATCGGCTTCACGTCGGCCGCTGCACCGGCTTTCATAGAGGATGCGGTGGTCGAGCTGTGGGACGGCGAGAATATGCTCGAGCGACTCGCACGCTCCGACACCGGTTTGTACACGGGCACCGGCACACGTCCCGAAGTGGGGCGGGAGTACACGCTGCGTGTGACGGCGCCGGGTCACGAGATGACCGAGGGGAGCGACGCCCTGCCGCTGGCCGCGGACGTCACGGCATTCGCGGCGGAAGTCATCGAGCCGGGATCGCGAGACACCGGCGCGCCCCGCCGCATCCGGACCGACATCACCATCGCAGATCCGGGCGACGTGGCGAACTACTACGGACTGCAGGTGTGGCAGGTGCGGACGGTGCTCGACAAACGCACCGGCCGGGTGAAAGTCGATTATCCGTTCCTGCTCGGCTTCGAGAGCTCCGATGCGGC
>JBFHWK010000260.1:0-4807 GCA_041589075.1 Rhodothermales bacterium | reverse complement strand
CGGTGCGAACCTTCGCCTGGCGCGCGTGGATTTCTCAGACGGTACTATGTGGATCACCGCGTGCCGGGACACGATGGTGCGTCTCGCAGAAAATGACCTTACGATCCGACTGCGGCGTACGCTGTTGGGCAAGAATGTCGGCGCCGTTCAGATTCCGTCGGCCGACGGAGATCATCTCTGGAACGGCGACCTACTTGCATGCGGGGGAAAAGGCAGCCTGTACACGTACCGGGACTGGCTTAGAGCTGCACACTGAGGATTACTATGAGAGATGAATCGCCCGCCGTTATCAAAGGTTTGTGCGTTCATCAAGTTGTGAAATCATGCCGAGCGCAAAGACATACGTGAAGCCGCTTCTCGTAGGATTGAGGGAGGCCGCCGATTCGGCACAGGCGCCCGCCATGAAGAAGTATATGCGGGATCAATTCGAGTACCTGGGTATCAAGGCACCGGCGCGAAGATCCGTGGTCAACACGTTCCTAAAGGAACACGGCAATCCAGACGCCGCCTCTATGGACGACGTAATGAGGTCGCTGTGGTCGCAACCCGAACGCGAATATCAGTATGCCGCCGTGGACATCATCGAGAAAGGCACGAGTGTTCTGTTGCCGCGTCACCTTGAGCTGTGCGAATACATGATTTGCACAAAATCCTGGTGGGATACGGTCGACGGCGTAGCAATCAACGTAGTGGGTGCGATTTGCCGTCGGCATCCCGCTCATGGGCGCCGCTTCATTAAGAGTTGGCGATCGTCGGACGACTTCTGGCTGCGCCGCACGACCCTGCTTTTCCAGCTCAAGTATCGCGACGAAACGGATTGGGACTTGCTCACGAGTCTGATACGGGAGAACCTGGGATCGAAGGAGTTCTTCATCAACAAGGCCATCGGATGGGCGCTCCGTGAGCATTCAAAGACGGACTCCGACCGCGTGGTTCGTTTTGTCGAGAGTACGGCGCTTGCACCACTGAGTCGGCGAGAGGCCCTCAAATGGCTTAAGTTGAAGTAACCGATTCGAGACTGGGGACCCCTGATGAAGCGCATCTGTGTATTCTGTGGCTCACGACGTGGAGAACGCCCGGCCTTTGCGGACAGCGCCCGTGAACTCGGTCAGGCGCTGGCCGCCAGGGATCTCGAACTCGTTTTCGGCGGAGGCCATGTGGGCCTGATGGGCGTGATCGCGGACGCGGTACTTGATGCCGGAGGCAGAGCAATCGGCGTCATCCCTCACGCGCTCGTCGAGCGTGAGCTCATGCACCCGCGGGTGCCCGATATACGCATCGTCGATTCCATGCACGAGCGCAAAGCGCTGATGGCCGAGCTGTCCGACGCATTCATCGCAATGCCGGGCGGCCTGGGAACCCTAGAGGAATTTTTCGAGGCGCTAACGTGGTCGCAGCTCGGCATCCACGCCAAGCCCGTGGTCCTCCTGAATGTCGGGAATTACTTTGACGGACTCCTTTCCTTTGTAGGCAAGGCCGCGCACGAGGGCTTCATCCGCGCGGAACATGAATCGCTGATTCTATCGGCGCCGAGCGCTACCGAGGTGATGCGGCAAATCGAGAGTTTCAGCCCACCGAACACCCGTAGGTGGACGCCGCGTCCGACCATCTGAATCGGCTCGTCTACTCTACTTCTGCCCGTGCCATGTCGAGCAGCTTCCAGTATGGCGGTGGATATTCCTCAGTGGCGGTGAACTCGGTCGCGCGCCGAAGTACGGCTTTGGATAGCCGGTCGTGTCGTGCCGAGTACGCCTTGTTACGCAGCGCAGCACTTGCCGACATTCCCTCCGGCACCGGGCCGAAACTGCCGAACATCTCTCGGACCACACTGTAGCCTTTGACAATCCGTCCCACCGGAAGCTGGTACCACGGGTACTCAAGGCGATCGCCACCTTCGGCACCTTCCAGCATCGCGTCCGTGACTGCGTTGTCGACATGATCCCCCATGAGAGTCTCGGCGTCGCGCCACTCGGCCACGACCGTGAGCTGCGGATCGTACTCCAGGTCCGAGGGTTCCTGCGTTTCAAAGTGTGTGACACCAAAGCCCGCCAACCATCGCCGCAAACCGGGACTGGATATGGTCGAGATACCCATCCACAGATCCAGGCCGAACTCTTTGTACACCGCCGAAGCCACCTCCGAGCAGAAGAGCTTCGACGGTTCAGTGTAGTCCATCTCAAAGTCATATGCGATGTGTCGCTCGCGAGCTCGGGCCAGTGCAAGCGATGCCGCACGATGCGGAAGCTGCGGGTCCGATTGTACCACTGGCAGATTAGCCCGCGGCCTGAGCAGCATGATTCGAAGCTTCTTGTCTGCCAGATATTTCTCCGTGTCGGCGATCGCCACACCGATCTCGATGTGCGCTTCGATGATCGACACCACGCCGGATTCGTCGATGTGAACGAGGGCGACGTGCGAGAAATTACCGGGATAGTCGCTTCCCCTTGAGATCAGCGCCGATGTCGGGTAACCGCCCCTCGACACGAGGATGTCGCCCGAGTGAATGCGCACGCCCTCGAAAACGACCGAGGGTGTGGCCGAAGGCTCGTCGACGCCGGGCAGCAGCGTCACGATACGATCCGGATGCTGCAGCATGACCTCTTCGACGGCCGCCCGACCTCCATAGAGCGCACGATACAGCCGATCGCGGACGGGCGACGCGCCTACGTCCCAACCGCGCGATTGCAGCTTTACGACCCTCCTCGTTTCCGCGTACAGGTCGACGTAACGCGAGAGGCCGCTAGGGCACGACGCCACCAGCGGCGCGAGTTGGAAGGTGGCGGTCTCGAGCGAGTCCAGGACGAGCGCGTCTGCCGCAACGCGAGCGTGTCGCAGCCGCCGCAGCATTCCGCGCACGCGGTCCATGCGCCCGTCGATATCAGGCTGCAACAGGTCACAATTACTTCCACGAAGCCGCGCATAGTTTCGCTCGAGGGCGTGCCAGAGCGAATCCTGATCCCAGACAAACGCTGCACGTTCCAGTTCTGACGGTCCGGGATCCGGCGCGGCCGACGGAACGGAGAGAGCCGCGGCCAGGACTACCAGCGTCGCCGGGATCCATAACGAACGCCGTCGTGGGAGCATTTGACTCGGAATAGACATTACACCGGAGTAATAAGATAGGAATCGACGACCGGCGCGCATCGCCCAATAGCAATCCTATAACCCTCTCGACTTGCCCACTCCCAACGAACCTGACCAATCCGAGCCAAAACGGGCCCTGATCTGCGGCGCCTCAGGTCTCGTAGGACGTGAGTGTCTGCGCCTTCTCAAAGCGTCCAACACGTACGGCCGCGTCATCGTGCTGACGCGTCGCGACCTCGGTACGGCAGTGGCGGACCCTAAGGTCGAGCAAGTGGTCATCGACTTCGAGGAGCTTGCATTCGTATCCGATCGTCTCGTCGTAGATGATGTCTTCTGTACGCTCGGGACCACGATCAAGAAGGCCGGTACAAAACAACGCTTTCGGCAAATCGATTTCGGATATCCACTTCGGATTGCAGAGTGCACGCGCGTGCGCGGAGCGCAGCAATTCGTTGTCGTGAGTTCACTGGGTGCCGATCCCGATTCCTTCTTCTTCTACTCAAGGGTCAAAGGAGAACTGGAGCAAGCTCTGCGCGCACAGGATTGGCCGGGACTAATCATTCTGCAGCCATCAATAATCGGTGGTGATCGCGACGAGTCGCGACCGCTCGAGAGGATCGGTCAACGGCTGATGAAGGTCGCACCACGTGCATGGCGGACGGTGCCGGCAGCACTGATTGCGCGAGCAATGGTTCAGACCGCCGAACAAGGTGTACATGATCTGACCGTGATTCGATCACGCGAAATGTGGTCCACGTGAAAGCCACCCACGCATAACCGCCAATTATCGAACGTCAATCACGCTTTAAATACAGATCCTCGACCACATGCCATATCCAACGGTAACCGACGACGGAACAACGGTCGAGCTTGATCTCCACGGCGCACGGCTCGCCGAGGCCGAGACCTTGGTGCGCCGTTGCATCGAGCTGTGTTCAAACCGCGGCCGTGCAACACTGCGCATCATACACGGCCTATCCTCAAGCGAGTACGACGCCGACCAACGCACCATCAAGACAATCGTACACGACGTCGTAGAGGAACACGCAGACTCCGACATCATTACCGGGCACTACCCTTTCGAGGGTTCGATTACAATCTCATTCAGCGTGTTGGCCCGGAAAGATCCAACGCGCATTACTATCACGAACCTGACTTAGAGATGCTTTATCCCCGGCGATTACAAAGCGGTACCCTTTTCCTCGTCACGGCCATGCTCGCTACCTCCTGCATACAGCACGGCAACAGCCCTGCTCATGAGTCGACACGGTCGCCTTACGCGGGAGAGGAGGCACGCGCGGTCAAGGCACTGGCGCCTGAGGAGATCGACGGCTTGCAGTCGGGAGAGGGCATGGGCCTGGCCAAAGTTGCCGAACTCAACGGCCTGCCCGGGCCGCGCCACGTCATTGACCTTCGCGAAGAGCTAGAGCTGACGCCAGAACAGTATCGCCGTACCGAAGCCGCAATGAAAACGATGAGATCGGAAGCAATCATCCTCGGAAACGAAATCGTAAGGACCGAGACACAGCTTGACAGCCTGTTCGCCACCTTCGCCGCCGCCGTCGAACCTGAGTCGGCCAGTGACCTGGTTATGCATGCCGCCAATCTGAGCGGCAAGCTCCGATGGACGCACATAGCGGCTCACATTGCCATGATGGACATTCTCACGGAGGAGCAGCGAACGCGGTACGTGCAGCTTCGCGGTTATCACAACCACAGCGAT
>JBFHWK010000259.1:0-4857 GCA_041589075.1 Rhodothermales bacterium | reverse complement strand
CCGGAGGTGGTTTCTCGAGCTCGCTGGCGATGTACACGAACTCACTCATGTGGCGTTTCAGCGACGACCTGTCGGCAAGAGCGGACGTGAGCATCGCGTACTCGCCGTTCAGCAGCGGCTTCAACTCGGCCGGTAGTCTCTCGCAATCTTCGCCGCGCGTGTTTCTACGCAACGCGGAGATCAACTATCGTCCGCTCAGCAACATGAACATTCACCTGTCGGTGCGACAGAGCCCGTACGGTTACTACGTCAGTCCGTACGGGTACTACCCCCGATACCGGTATCGATAAAGGAATACGGCAGCTGCGAGGCCCCGGGCCCTTGGACGTAGCACACGTTTGTTTGTATATCGAGAATGCGCGGCGAGGCATCACCGTCCTCGATCGCGCATTTTGTATTCATGAGGATGTCCGCCGCATAGCCTATGCCTAGAAACAGGGGCGCCTGGGCTAACCGGTTCCTCAATCTTGCCCTGGTGGCGGCTGGCCTACTGGCGATCTTTCTTCTGTACGCCTTCGGAACCCGTATCCTCGCACCACGGGTCGACCCGCATCGCGAGTCCGATGCATCAAGCCTCGTAGGACACATCATCCAGGTGGAAGTTCGAAATGGCTGCGGCGTTCCTGGACTGGCCGGCAAGGCCACGCAGTTTCTACGACAACACGGGTTTGACGTCGTCGAGACCGGCAACTACACCCGCTCCGACCTCCAGTTTTCAAAAGTCGTTGACCGTATAGGCGATCTTGAATCCGCACGGAAAGTCGCGCGTGTTCTCGGCATCGATGAAGCGCGTGTCGAACAAGAGGTAGACACCGGTTTTTTTCTGGACGCGTCCGTGGTTATCGGCATGGACTATAGCGGGCTGCGTCCCTTCGAAGAGCCGTAAACGCTCCATCACCCAGTTGACGCTTTCATAATCAGTCCAAAGACTCTATGGCGAGAGGCCGGCACCCCATCCCAACACGTACGAAAGGCAAAAAACGAACGGGTCAGAATCCCGCGTCGACGCTTGCGGCAGCGGCCGTCGATGCATGCCTCTCGAAAAAGGGCCGCGACGTTGCTGTGATGGACCTAAGAACCGTGAGCGGCGTCGCCGATTTCTTTGTCATTTGCACGGGAGATTCCGATGTCCAGATCAAGGCCATCGCCGACGCCATCAAGGAAGTCATCAAGGATGACCTCGGCGAGAGGCCGTGGCATACTGAGGGATACGACCACCTTCAGTGGGTCCTGCTCGACTACGTCGACATGGTCGCGCACGTCTTCAACGAAGAACGCCGAGCATTCTATGATCTTGAACGGCTCTGGGGAGATGCGCTCATGGAGACCGTCGCCGAGAACGGCTCGGCTGCGGACGTAACTTTTCTCGCCGAGAAGGCATAAAAAACAACGGGCCATCGCTCACGATTTGATGTGACATGCGTATTCAGATTCTCGGCGTACTTCTTCTTTCCGGTATCATGCTTGGGTGTTCCGGCGCCCGCACCACCGAGCGACCTCCCGACGATAGATACGGCCATCGCTACGAAGGCAAGGCCGCGGACGGTAGAGAGACGATTGTGATAACGCCGGCGGCTGAGGCCAGCAGCTACATATACTTTCCGGCGGTATTCGACACCGTGCATATCCGCCCGGCTCCGGTCCCGATCCCGCCGATCGCAGGAATTCCCGTTGAGGTTCTCATCAAGGGCGCATTTCCGGATGCCTGCTCGGAACTAAACTCGGTCACGCAGAGCAGGGCGGGAAACCTGGTCGACGTTGATCTCGAGATGCGCCGGCCGCGGGGAATGCTGTGCGCCAGCGTGGTCCGCCCCTATCGATTCTATCTGACACTGGACGGTCTCTACCCGCCCGGTCACTATTCACTACAGATAAACGACCGGTTCCATCCGATGGTCATCCGGTCCGGTGCGGGGTAAGTGGGCCCACAGGTCAGGAGCCTTGTTGTACATCGGCGGGCGTACCGAAAGACCGCTCATACAACGATCTGAGCTCGTCCGGCGACTGCCGGAAGGTGCTGTCGCCGAAAACGTCGGCCACGCGGTCACCAAGCAGCGACGCCGCTTCGAAGTCGCCCGCCTCCATGTAGATGAGCCGTACAAGTTGCACGAAGCGCGCCGCGAGCTCGAGCTGGCGCTGCGTCGTGGCCAGCTGAAGCCGGCGCAGGATCAGCGGCTCCGAACGCTCGGCAATCTCGACCGCGAGCTCCTTGTTCCCGGCGTCGTGATAGGCGTTCGCCATCATGATAAACGTGTTAGCATCGCCGGGAATCGTTTCGAACGGCATCTTAACCATCAGCGTGTCGAGCAACGCAAGAGCCGCGTCGCGTCGGCCGACTCGCGCAAGCGATTGCGCCGTGTGCGCGAACACACTCCGGTAATTGTCCAGCATGTTGCGAATGTTCTCATCGAAGTACACGTCCGGATCATCCAGGCCCCGAAAGCGGAACTGGCGCAGGCGTTCGGGCGTGACCTCCGGCGCGACTCTGCCGAGAAAGCCCTCATCACTTCGGATCGGTACGATTCGCTGAGCCTGACCCTCCAACTGGAAGTAGTTCTGTAGGTCGAGCTGTCCGTCCGGACTCACGGTCACGGCAAAATAGACGGGTCGCCTCCAGTCGTTGCGTGCGTTCGTAACAACGATGTCGAGCGCCGCCTGGTCCGCCGCATGCAGATAGTTGAGGTCCTCCGATAGCTTGCGGCCCGTGAGCGTCCACTTCATTGGGCTCTCAACGCGGCTCGTGTCTTCCAACGTCAGTCCGACGTCGGTCGAAAAGAGAGCTCGCTTATTCACCGGCAAGGTGATCTCCGAAGGCCGCCAGGCTCGCGGCCCGATACCCTCGATCTGATCGTCGCTCATCGTGAACGGCAGCGGCTCAGATTCGCGCGACCACTGGTTCTTCAACTGATTGATGTACCACGGCGTATTCATAAGAGACAGGTTCGCGACCCGCACGTCTCGTCGCACGCCCTCGACCTCCTGCAGGTACCACAACGGAAACGTGTCGTTGTCACCATTGGTGAATATCACCGAGTTCTCCGCGGTACTCATCAGCATGTTGTACGCGTAGTCGGGAGCAACATATCGACCGGAGCGATCGTGATCATCGAAATTGATCACGAGCATCAGCAATGGCACGGCGACGAAGACGATAGCCCCCGCTTCGAAGAATGCAGCACGGGTGAAGGACGACTTCAAGCCGCGTCGCTCGCACACGTCACGAATAAACTCGAGGATCGCGGCGGCCCCGATTCCGATCCAGAGCGAGAAGGCGAAGAAACTGGCCACATACGCATAGTCTCTCTCTCGCGGCTGCATCGGCGGCTGGTTCAGATAGATGATGATCCCGATGCCCGTCATCAAAAACAGAACCAGAACGGCGAAAGCCCTCCGCGAGTCACGCACGAAGTGGTGGACGAGCCCCAGCAGCCCGAGCAGTAGCGGGAGCGCGAAGTAGGCATTCCGTGAGGCGCGCTCGCTGGGCGTTTGGAAATAAAAATTGTCCTCCTTACCGCGATCTAGGAAAGAGATGCCCGTAACAAAAGGAGCATCCTGCACGTCACTCGCCCGTCCAACAAAATTGAAGGCGAAATACCGCAGATACATGTGCCCTATCTGGTACCTCAGAAAGAAATCAAGGTCCGAGGAGTAACGGCGATACTCGCGCCAGTGGTTCTGGTCCGGCGAATGCCGCCGCGGGAACGTCACCTCGCTTGATCCCAACTGCCCCGACCTGTTGTCGAAGGTGGCTCCCCGGAATATCGGCGTCACTCCGTATTGCTCACGCTTCAGATAGGAGACGATTGCCTCCGTGTTCTCCGGATCGTTTTCATCGATTGGTGGATCGGCTGCACTGCGGATGAAGATGACGCCGTAGGTCGAGTAACCGATAAGTACCATCGTGATCGAGAGGGCGATCAGATTCGCGGCGGCCATCCTGCGCTTCTGCGTATACCGAATCGCAAATGTGGCGAGAACAGCCACAGCCAGCACTGTGAGAATAGTTGAGTTCGTAGCACCCGCAATGGACGGAAGCCAGACGGTGATTCCCGGATAGATCAACAGAAAGGCGAGCGACGACACGACACCTGTGATAATGACCTGCTTGATGAACTCGCCCCGGGACAGGTCGCCGCGCTCGAACTCGGTGTAGAACACGATGAGCGCGATAAAGAAGACGGCAAGCAGGTTCAGCAGATGGACCCCGATAGCGAGGCCAAACAGATACGCGATTAGCACTAGGTAACGGTTGGCCGCGAGCGAGAACGGGTGCCGGCCTCCCGAGATGCTTGCCTCCTCGATGCGGGCCTCTTCGGTCCACTTGAGGATCAGCCACACCACGATCGCCGTGAAGAACATCGACAGAGCGTAGACCTCGGCCTCCACGGCGTTGAACCAGAAGGAATCGGTGACGGCGAAGGTTGTCGCGCCGATGATGCCTGCAATCAGGCCCGTCCAGCGATTGAGGGTCGAATCGGCATACGACTCGCCCTGCCACTCACGGACCAGACGGACGATGATCAGGTGCGCAAGCAGGATCGTGAACGCGCTTGCAAGCACCGAGACGAGATTTATCGACAGGGAGACATAGGCCGTCGGCACGAACATTGAGAAGAAGCGACCGACCAACATGTAGAAGGGGGCTCCCGGCGGGTGCGACACTTCCAGCCGGTTCGCAATCGCAATGAACTCGCCTGAATCCCAGAACGACGCAGTGGGTGCCACTGTGAGTACGTACAGGACGAAGGCGTAGATGAAGACGGCGGCGGCGACCAGCTGCTCCGTTCGTTTCCAATGCATGCGGGATCAGGGGAAGAGGCTCAGAATCTGGAAGGCGACGGATCGGGCGCGCGGGCT
>JBFHWK010000258.1:0-4893 GCA_041589075.1 Rhodothermales bacterium | reverse complement strand
GTCACCGATAGAGAAATACCATGGAGTAGATGATCATTACGATGGTGAAGATGCCGATGGCCAGGGCCGTCAGGCCGAAGATGCGTGCCCACCGCTCGAGCCAGGCCGGCGGCGCCTCTGCGAGATGCGATTCGAGCTCGCCCTTCTCGCGGAGATATTCATAAAGACGGGGCCGGTCTTCCTTCATTTCCTCGAGCGATACGCGTCCCGTAAAGATGACCGGATCCATCGGGAATTTGTCCGGCCGAAAATGCGTGTTGAAGAAGTGGACAGTGAAGATGAAACCCGTCGCGAGAAGTGCTTCGTCGCTGTGAATGATTGTCGCGACGTTTATCCATTCACCCGGCACGCCAAGCCTGGTAAAGAACTCCGGAAACCACAGCAGCAAACCGCTGCTGCCGATGACGATCACGCCCCAGAACACAGCCATGTAGTCGAACTTTTCCCAGTAGGTCCACATGCCGTATCCCGGGCGCGGACCGATGCCCAGAAACCACTTTATCGTCTGGCCAAACTCGATGAAGTCCTGCTTTCGGAACCAGAGGGTGCGCTCACCTCCGAACATCTGTTTCACAGACCTCCCTTTGTGACGCTTCTTCTTGAACAGATAACCGATGTGCATCACGAAGTACGCGAAGGTGATGACCGCCGCTGCGCGGTGGATGAAGCCGGTGACTTCATAGCCACCCATGATGCGCGAAAGAGCCTGGAAGACACCGACGCCGGAGAACTTGATGGTCATTCCCGTCAGCGCCAACGCGAGGAAGCTGATGATGACAAGCAGATGCAGGAAACGTGAGAAAGCGTCAAACCGCTCGAAATACACACCCTCCTCGCTTCCCGAAGGCGCTGATGGCACTTCCGGAGCTGACTCGGGCGGGATGGCATCACCCAGATGCGTGGGAGTCTCTTCGACAACCAGGTTATTGGGTTTGTCCACTTCCATTCGTCTTGCCGTTTGCCTTCCGGTTCTTTCGCCGCTCCGCCAGCGCTCGCGGCATCCACAGGAGCGTGTGAATCCCGAATATGCCGAAGACGCTGACGAGCAGAGT
This sequence comes from Rhodothermales bacterium, assembly GCA_041589075.1. Classification (GTDB taxonomy): domain Bacteria; phylum Bacteroidota; class Rhodothermia; order Rhodothermales; family JABDKH01; genus JBFHWK01. The sequence goes on along the minus strand of JBFHWK010000258.1, from coordinate 3,841 downwards.
CGTCATCGCCACGTATGTATAGTACAAGTAGGGATACTTGTCCTTGTTGTGATGCGTAGCGTGCGTCAGGTACCCCACGAACTTTCGATTCGAGTTCGGGTGGCAGGACTTACACGTCTCAACAACATTGGCCCGGCTGAGTCGCGACTCCGGATTTGATGTCGGGAGAATGTCGTGTGCGCCGTGGCAGTCGTAGCATCGTGCGGTTTGGATGGCACCCAGTTTCGACACTTTGCCGTGAAAAGTCTCGAAGTACGTCTCGGTTACATCGAGATGGCAGTTGCCGCACTGGTCGAGAATCTGCTGCCGAAAATCTCCGACGTCGACTCTCTTGATTTCGTGCGAGAGGTGGCAGTCGTTGCAAACGGGGAGTTTGCCCTCTGTCGAGGTGGTTACGAGTGGACTGTGTACGCTATGCTTGAACTCCTCGAAGATGCCGAGATGACAGTTGCCGCAAGTAGAGGCGATGTTCTCCGGATGAACGGTCGACAGCGTGTCCGAGATAGGCAATTCGCGATGCGCCGTGTGGCAGTCGATGCATGTGGCTGTCACCATCAGGCCGCTCTGCAACAGTCCCTTTCCGTGGATGCTCATCGTGTAGTTGTCGATGATCTCGCGCTCCGTGCCGGTGTAGGCGACGGCGGCCTCCTCGCCCTCGCGGTGGCACCGTCCACACAGGTCCGGGATATTGCGTGCGAATGTGGGTGACTCCAGATCGGTCCGCTTCATGGTGTCGTGCGAGCCGTGACAATCCGTGCAATACGGCGCGATCTCATTGCCGCGTGCGTACTGCTGCCCGTGCATGCTCGTCTGGAATTCCTGCACCGCTTCCGAATGACACATCGCGCAGTCGACCGGACCGCTGTCCAGACAGATGGGGTCCTTAGACCAACTGACGTTCGTGTGGCACTTGTAGCAGTTGTTGCCGACGTGCGCCGAGCCCGCTATTTCCTCCGCATCTACGAAAAGAGAGATGCGCTCCCCGTCTTCAATCTTGTGGATGTCGGGGTCACTGTGGCATGACATGCACTTCGAATCGGGAAAGCCTTCGGTATAGAAGACGCGTCGCACCTTGTGCGGCTGGTGACAGTCGACACAGTTCGGCAACTGATGGGGCGCCTTCTCCCAGAGACGGCCGTCGATGACCTTGACGTGCACGCGTTCAATCTGAGCGTGGCAGCTCATGCATGTGGCGGCGATGTTCGCCCGGTGGATCGATGATCTGCGGTCTTCATGCGGCAAGATCTCGTGGGCACGATGGCAGCTCGTGCAGACGGCCGTGACCGTAAGCCCGCGCCTGAACAGCCCGTCTCCGTGAATCGACTGCGAGTAGTTCTCAAGGATGTGCCGCTGGCTGACCGTGCGTAGCTCGGACACACGCGTGCCCTCCTTGTGGCAGTTGCCACAGAGGTTCGGGATGTTCATCACGTAGGTCGGCGAGTTCTCGTTGCGCGACGACAGCATGTTGTGCTTGCCGTGACACGTCACGCAACTGGGAGCGAGGAATCTGTTCTGCTCCAGCGCCGTCCCGTGGAGGCTACCGACGAATGCTTCAGATGCATCGTCATGGCACATGTCGCACTCGACTTTGTCGAGGTTGTCCTCGTGCGGGAGGTCATCGACGTCCACATCCGAGTGACACGAGATGCAGCCTTCCTTACCGTGGACCGAAAGGGCGAACCTCCGATAGTCAACGAACATGGAGATAGTTCGTCCATTTCGTTCGGCAGTGAGCGAGCGGTCGTCATGACACATCATGCACTCTTCATCCTCCTCCTGCTGGGCGGCCGCAGGCCGGACACAGATCACTGCCGTGAAGGCACCTAGGGCGAGTGCCACGATTGTGAGGCGAGCACGCATCCATGGTGCGGCCAGACTAGTGCGGTACAGACACTTACACGCGGGCGAGCATTTCGTCGTCAGGCAGGTCCATTCCAATTCGCCGCACGCGTGCGCGCGCGGACGGAGGGTTGAACAGGCCCCGACGAAACCGCCTTTCATGTGCCGCCCTCACTCCGCAAGTCGAATAGAGGAACTCGCAACACAATAAACTGGATTTGCGGGGGTCGCGAGAACAGGACATGCCCACCGTCGACGTAAGGGCAAGTCGTACACCACCTGTCCGGCGGAACCGGATGCGTCACCCGGTTCCGCCTTCGCACAGCAACGCAGATATTTCCCCGTAGACTGAATAGGGCCGGCACCCGGCCCTACTTCACCAACACCACGCTGCGAGAGGTCACAAACGTCTCACCGGTCACACGGATTTGATACACTCCACTTGCGCGGCCCGAGGCGTCGAACGTAAGGCTCTCAACCTGATTCGCAGCCATGGACCCACGAAAGATCTCAGTGACCAGCCTACCCGCCTCATCGAACACGGCGACTCTCACCGTTTGCGCTTCGCGAACGGCGACGTCAAACGTTGTCGTCGGGTTGAACGGATTCGGGTACGCCTGGGAGAGCAAAAAGGCATCAGCCACCTCGACCAGGAGTTCGACATGCTGCGACAGCGTCGCTGTGCCGTCGAGGTCGATCTGGCGAATGCGAAATCGATGTGCACCCGGGCCGAGGTCAGAGACGATGTGCAGGTAGTCTCGCGCTTCCGTCGTGGTACCGGCACCCGGGACGAAATCGACCACTTCATAGGCGCTCGATGGCTGCGCGTGCTCGACCTCGAATCCGGCGTTGTTGGTTTCGGACTCGGTTCGCCAGTTAAGCACGGCTGACCGGCCGTCGAGGTGCGCGTCGAAGAACGCCAGCTCGACGGGGAGGAACACGGTGTTGAAGATCGTCAGGCTGTCGCGGTAGGTGTCGCTGTTGTTCTTTGAATCCGCAGCAAGGCCGGTAACCCAGAAAGTGACACGGCGCGGCGCGGGATCGGGTGCGTTCCAGTTGAAGCTCCAGGACGTCTGATCTGGATTTGCGTGAGATACGTAATCGGCGCTTGCGAGCCTCGTGTTAGTCGCGTCAGAGATCGCTAGGCCTCCGACATGGCCGTGCGACGCGTCGGGGTCGCCGACCGAAGCCTCAAATCCGTGCGCGGAACGGCCCGTGGCACCAAATGTCACGGTGATGGGAACGGTAGTCCCAGGTGTAAACGTCGGCGCCGCGGTAACCGCGAACGTCGGTGAGTTCGGTGCCATGTTGCCAGAACCATGGCAGCCGCTCGTAAAGCACGTTGTGCCACTTCCCCCATGCCAGCTCATGCCGGCCGGAGGTCCATCATTGTTGATAAGCGTCAGTGCCATCATAGAGACAGCGATCGCAATCAGACCACCGACTTTTAGTGAGTCCCGTAGCAGTATGCCCATGGTAGACCTCCGGCCAGATTCTTTTGTAGTGGGGGTGGTGTTAAGAATCGGCATAGCACTCGCAACGATCAGAGCGTAACCCCCTTACTGCCCGGGCGGGGTTCCCCCGGCACGTGTGTGGGGCTTTGCCCGGCACGGCTGCTGTACCGCGAAGTAGTGCGCGCTTTCGCCCGCCTGAGTGCAGGCTTCGCCGAGGCACGCTAGATCCGGACACGACCGCCCAAGGCGACTCACAAGCGAATGCGAGGCGGCCAACAACATCCCGCACTTGATGCCTAAACGAGTCCCAGAGGGGCGACTGACGAGCGTAAGCGAGTTATCCATCCGCGGCCCAACCAACCTCACCGTCAGATGGATTCCCGCTTGCGCGGGAATGACAGTAGTGGTGAAGCGCACCGCCCGTTTACAGCACACCGTCATCCCGCACTTGATGCGGACACGAGCCCCAGAGCGGCGACTGACGAGACGTAAGCGAGTAATCTATCCGCGGCCCAACCAACCTCACCGTCAGATGGATTCCCGCTTGC
>JBFHWK010000257.1:0-4894 GCA_041589075.1 Rhodothermales bacterium | reverse complement strand
CAATGAGGTCACCGATATAGGTGTGCTCGATATCCACGTGCACCACGATTTGTTGAAGTGGATTGGTGTCACCCACAGCAACAGCGAGACGCGATACTTTGAAGTCTCTTATTGGCACGTCCTGAATGGCTGTATGGACCGCGGTGTAGAGTGGTTGGGCGGGCAATGCGAGATCTACGGCACGACGCGCATTGACGCGCCCGTAGCCGTACTGCACGCTATGTCCCGTCGCGTCATATGCGCCACCTGCGACATCGATCCGATCGCAGCTTTGGCGAATGACATCCTTCACCTCGTCCCAGCGGAGGTCCGGATTGCGAGCGAGTATCAGAGCCGCGACGCCGGCAACTCCCGGACACGCACTGGACGTACCGCCAAAATCGTCCGTGTAGTCGGAAGAGCTGTACCCGACCACGCCAGACCTATCCGTCGTCCAGATTCCCGGAGTCACGGAAACGTTTCCGTCATTCGACGGAAAACAACACCACAGCGTGTTACCTTGGTCGCTGTAGGCGCTGCGCCGACCTTGATCGTTACACGCACCCACCGCGATTACCTTCGGGTAACTCGCGTAACCGTCGTTGTCCACTGGTTCGTTTCCGTTTCCGGCTGCCCACGTAATGACACATCCCTTGCCCGCACGTCCCTGCTGAATGGCGTACTCCAAGGCGAGGCGTGTCGAATCCGGGATCGGAACTACTTGATTGTGCGTGGGGTCGTTCGGGTCCCACCACATTCCATCGGCCGGTCCCCAGCTACAGGATATAACGTCCGCGCCATTATCAACGGCCCATACGAAGGCGTCGGCTTCATTCTGAGATCCCAGCGCGGAGGCGAGACGTATCGGCATGAGCCGAGCTCTTGGCGCAACCCCGGAGGCATTGTGAAAACCGTTTGCACACGCAACACCGGCGACGGCTGTCCCGTGATGATCGTTGTTTCCGGGAACCGGATTATTTGTGTTTCGAGTGGCATCCCGGGGTGCCGTTATCTTCAGTGAGCCGGCAAATTCCTCGTGCTGCAAGTCGAAACCGTCGTCAATGACCGCGATCGTAATACCGTCACCTTCGGTTAGCTGCCATGCGGCCTCAATATTGGCATGTTGGTTGATCACGTTGCCGTTGATGGTCGTTCGAATCAGGTGCCATTGCTCCGGAAAAGCCACGCGACGCGGAGCCGGCCGGATCAACTCCGGATGGCACAGCTCAACGTTCTTGTCCCGTAAGGCCCGATTGGCAAGTGCAAAGATCTTTAATCCCGTCCCTTCATCGGCCGAGACGAAATACGCGTTGCGTGCGTAATCCAGCTTGCGCTTGATCGTAAGGCCGAGCTTACGCAAGATTCGACGGCACGTGGAGGGCTTGATCTCGTCGACGAATTTGATGAAGAGATTTTCCGTGTAAACGACAGGCGCTCGACTCTTTACATCGCACAAGACTCTTCCTGCGAACTGGACCTCAGGCTCCTTCTTCAGTGTTGAGCGAACCTGATTTCTTAATTTGCGAGCCTCTTCCGCACGGCCCGGACAACGATACACCTCCACTCCAGCTTCTTCGTAGGTTACGATTCGTTCCAAACCCTGGATACGTTGTTGGGAACGTGTCGATAACGTAGTTCTCGCCAGCGGTGTGCGGTTTCGCGTACGCACGACTACGTACTCGTCTGTCACGGTTAATTTGTGCGATTCCTTATCGGCGCCACCATAGGTGACTTTGTAATCTGCCATGGAACTATGCGGTCGTTGACGAAATGAGCAATTGCGGATTCAACAAGTGGTTCGTCGAACCGAGTTGCGATGCACAAGGACTTGATGACCGGACCTTTCGGAAACGCTTTAATCCTTGTGCTCGCGGCGCTAGGCGACTTCCCTTAGTCACAACAAAAAAGAACGAGTCCACGTGAGCGGATCGAGGCACAACGGTGTAGATAGTAACGCTAGGAAAACGGGCCCGTTGGTTATCCATCGGCTCTAATAGGGCATTTTGGGAGACTTGACAATGGGTGGGAAGGACCAATTTTCGTAGTACAAAAGGACTAATCGGATTCATCCCAACTGCAGGACGCCGCGCAGTCGCGAGGTTAACGGCGTCCTTTTGCGCGCGTAGACACACTTAAAGGGCTGGGCTACAGGCGTAAGGCGGTCGAGCAGCAACGTGCCTCCGAGCGCTAGGACGGTCTTTCGAATGATGCTTGGGAATGACCAAGTCGGTGAAGCAGTCGACGCGGCGAGTGTGCACCGCGAAGACAGGCCCCGTTCTCTGGACACAAATAGACCAGAATTCCTATTGACTATGCGCCTTGCAGTCAGTAACGAGTAGTGTCGGGGCGTGGGCCGAGTCATCATGGCCTGTGACGACCGATCAGTCTTTGCACGGCGTCGTCAAAACAACTCGGGATTGCAGTTGTGATTTTACTATCGCGCCAAGAGTGGGGCGCAAGACCTGATCTGCCGCGGCGTGGTCACATGATAGGTCGGGACAAGCGTACCGAGGTGTTCATCCATCACACGGTCGTCGTGGACAATGACACTAGCGGCAACGAGTGGGAGACTCTTGCCGAGGTACAGCAGAACATGCGTGTCCTTCAGACAATTCGGGAAGCCGATCTCGGCCCAGACGTTCCGTACTCGATGGTCGCGTTCTGCATGCAGGACGGCGAGTTGGTGCTCTGTGAGGGTCGTGGGCTCGACCGAACAGGAGCACATACACAGGGCCATAACCGATCGGCCCTAGGGATCGCTTTTCAGGGAGACTTCCAAAACCGGCCAACGCCAACCCATTTCGAATCGCAACTCAAAGAATTGGGAGACTGGCTCCTCGACCTGCGATCCAACGGAGGATTCTCCAATCTCGGAAAAAGCAGGCCGGGAGACCGTCAAGTCTGGGCTCATCGTGACGTAAAGGCTACACAGTGTCCAGGAGATAAACTGTTTGACAAGTTAGATCTCATACGATTTCTGGAGGATGACGAGATGTCTATGGACCGGGCTACATGGAAAAGGGTGCAACGGGCTCTGCAGGCGCTCGATCCCCCACTCTACGCCGGTAAGCCCATTGACGGCCTGCCGGGCCGAAACACCAGCATTGCGCTGAAGGCGTTCGAGCGGAGACTAGAACTGGAGCCACGTGGCGTGGTCGGTGCTGCCAACGATCCCGAAGCTGCCATGTGGCCGGCCACGCGCGAGCTGCTGTTTGCGGAGACCGCAGGTACGTAGAAATCTCGAAGATCGCAATGGACGACCCACTGCGTAGAGCACTCCAAGCCAGAGAGTTCACTCTTGACTGCAGACTGGCGCCGGCGGATCACTAATGCATATCCTTAGCCAGTTTTCGAATCGATTCGCTCGGTTAGTCAGGAATGTCGCCCGCCCATCTTCGCAATGTGTCGCGAGTTGATCACCGGTCACTCATCGATCGGGAAATCCGCACCCGCTTCCTCGCTCTTTTGATCGCCTCTTCGTGCGTAGCGACGAGCGTGAAAGCTCAAGTGCCGCCTCAAGATGCTATTCCCGGCAACCGCGTCACCGTCGCCCCAAACCCGCGATATGCGGCGGGCCCGCTCCACCGCTGGATTCTCGGCACCGAGTATCGCGACATCTGGGGAATACCTGTCGAGATCGAGGTTATGGACATAAAGACCTTTGCCGGTGGGCTGACGCCGATCAAACGAGGCGGATTTGGTCAGACGACAAGTCTGCACATGCGTGGGGCCGACGGGATTCGCTACGTGTTCCGATCGCTCGACAAGGATCCCGCACGAGGCTTGCCTGACGATCTCCGGCACACGTTTGTTGCAGACGTGATTCGCGACCAGATCAGCTCCCAGCATCCGTACGCCTCGCTGCTCATCCCGGCACTCAGCAAAGCAGTCGGCATTTTGCACGTCACGCCCAGGCTCTACGTGATGCCGAATGACCCGGCGCTGGGCGAGTTTCGGGAGGAATTTGCCGGCCTCATCGGCGCTATCGAGGAGCGACCCAACGAGGGACCGGACGGTGAGCCGGGGTTTGCCGGCTCCACCAAAGTGAGCTCGTCGTCCGGAATGTTCGACGACCTGGAGGAGGACGCGCGGCAGCGGGTCGATGCCGTGAGTTTTCTGCGGGCGCGTCTGTTTGACGTCTACGTCGGCGACCGGGACCGGCACTTCGACCAGTGGCGCTGGGCGCGGATGGATGACACGGATGGGTCCTACCGATGGCTGCCTGTTCCGAAGGACAGAGATCAGGCCTTCAAGATCAACGACGGTGTCATGATGACGCTCACTAGGATCTACGAACGGCAGTATGTCTCCTTCTCAGAAAGGTATCCGGGAATCGAAGGCGCTACGTACAACGGCCGTGAGCTCGATCGTCGACTGCTCGTCGGCGTCGACAAGGCCGTATGGGATTCGGTAGCCGCCGACATGCAGCAGCGACTCACCGATGCGGTGATCGAGGAAGCCGTTTCCAATCTCCCGAGGGAAATCACCGAAGTCGGGGGCGAGAAACTCAAGGCACAACTGAAGTCACGCCGCGATCTCATCCCGAGCATGTCGAACGATTACTATGCGTTCCTCGCAAGATATGTCGACCTACACTCGACCGACGAGGACGACGTCGTGGTGGTGGACCGTCTCGCCGACGGGAAGGTGCACGTCAAGGTCCGCACCGAATCCGGGGTTCCCTACTTCGACCGCGTCTTCGTCCCCGAGGAAACCGGGGAAATCCGCATCCTCACGCACGGCGGATCCGATCATATAACGGTAAGAGGCAAGGCAGACAGCAGCATCAAACTTCGCATTCTACCCGGCGGCGGAGACGACGTGATGATCGACTCCAGTTTCGTAAGGGGACGCGGAGGGAGGACACATTTCTACGACGACCGGGGAGACAACACGCTCACACTCGGCAGACGTT
>JBFHWK010000256.1:0-4908 GCA_041589075.1 Rhodothermales bacterium | reverse complement strand
TTGCGCAGGTCACCAACCCGCCACTTGACGCGATCCGCGAGGAGCTTGTGACCTCGCTGAAGATGAACCTCGGTCCGGAGGGCGACCTCTTCTCGGAGTCGGCGCAGCACGCGCACCGCCTGCGCATCGAGCAACCTATTCTCACGAATGAGCGGCTCGCGGCAATCCGCGAACTGAATGGCACCGGACTGCCCGTGACGACGCTAAGCGCTTTGTTCGAAGTCGACGGCGGCGATGAATCGCTGCGGCACGCTCTTGACAAGCTGTGTCGCGATGCGTCGGACCGTGTTGCCGAAGGGCGTGTACTGCTGATCCTGAGCGACCGCGGCGCGGACAAGACGCTCGCGCCCATACCGGCGCTTCTTGCGACGTCGGCTGTTCATCACCATTTGAATCGAACGGGCCGCCGACTCGGCTGCAGCCTGATTGTCGAAAGTGGCGAGTCTAGAGAGGTGCACCATTTCGCCACCCTCATCGGCTACGGCGCCAGCGCGGTCAACCCCTACGTGCTCTTTGATACAGTGCGCCAGTCGGTCGCCAACGGACATATACCTGATGTCGGTTTTGACGAGGCCGAGGAGCGCGTGGTGCGCGCCATCGGCAAGGGCATTCTCAAGGTGATGTCGAAGATGGGCATCTCTACGCTGCAGAGTTACTGTGGTGCGCAGATCTTTGAGGCAGTCGGTCTGTCGAAAAAGCTCGTTGACCGTTACTTCTGCGGGACGCCGTCGCGCCTCGGCGGTGTTGGGCTTGATGTGATTGCCGAGGAAGTGCGCATGCGACACGAGCGCGCCTATCCCGGGATTGAGACCATTGCTAACCGGCAGCTCGCTCCCGGTGGAATGTATCAGTGGCGCCGAAACGGCGAGCAGCATCTTTTTGACCCGACTTCGGTCGCGAAGCTGCAGGAGTCGGTCCGCCGCAACGACGCGACGACATATCTTGAATACGCCGACCGCGTCAACGAGGGCAACCGCGACCTCTGCACGTTGCGCGGGCTGCTCGAGCTGCGCCGAGACGCTCGGCCATCGATTCCAATCGAAGATGTCGAACCGTGGACCGAGATCGTGAAGCGGTTCAAGACGGGAGCGATGTCGTACGGATCGATCAGCAAAGAGACACACGAGGCTCTCGCAGAGGCGATGAACCGTATCGGCGGGCGCAGCAACACGGGTGAAGGCGGCGAGGATCCGGATCGATATGGCCGCACGAACCTGCGCCGAAGCCGAATCAAGCAGGTCGCTTCCGGGAGGTTCGGTGTGACGATCGAGTATCTCGCGAGCGCGGACGAGATTCAGATCAAGATGGCACAGGGTGCAAAACCCGGCGAGGGCGGTCAGCTTCCCGGAAAGAAGGTGTACCCGTGGATCGCTCGAACGCGGCACTCGACACCGTACGTGGGTTTGATCTCGCCGCCGCCGCACCACGACATCTATTCGATCGAGGATCTGGCGCAGCTGATTTTTGATCTCAAGAACTCGAATCCCTCTGCGCGCATCAGCGTGAAGCTGGTTTCCGAGATCGGCGTGGGCACAATTGCCGCCGGTGTCGCCAAGGGCAAGGCCGACGTTGTTCTGATCTCCGGCCACGACGGTGGTACGGGCGCCTCTCCGCAGACCTCGATCATGCATGCCGGGCTGCCGTGGGAGCTTGGGCTATCGGAGACGCATCAGGCGCTGGTCACCAACGGCCTTCGCAGTCGTATCGTCGTGGAATGCGACGGTCAATTGAAGACGGGCCGGGACGTTGCGATTGCCGCGCTGCTGGGTGCCGACGAGTTCGGTTTTGCCACGGCGCCGCTCGTGGCTCTCGGCTGCATCATGATGCGCAAGTGCCATCTCAATACCTGCCCGGTCGGCATCGCAACGCAGGACCCGGAGCTGCGCAAGAAGTTCGCCGGCGAACCAGAGCACGTAATCAACTACTTCCACTTCGTCGCGGAAGAGCTGCGCGCAATCATGGCAGAGCTGGGCTTTCGTACGGTGTCCGAGATGGTTGGACGCGCGGACATGCTCGTCCCGCGCCGCGACGTTACGCACTGGAAGGCACGGCACCTCGACCTGAGACCGATCCTACACACACCGGAAACACCCGAGTACCTGCAGCCTTTTGCGACGGACAGTCAGGATCATGGCCTCGCCGGAATCCTTGACGAGCGACTAATGGAGGCTGCGGGGGATGCGATCACACAGGGCCGGCGCGTCGAGATCGTGACCCCGATCTCGAACCTCGATCGCACGACGGGTACCATGCTGAGTTACGCCATCGCGCAGCGCCGAACGCCGCTTGACGACGACACCATCAAGGTGTACGCGCGTGGGTCGGCAGGTCAGAGCTGTGGGGCTTTTCTGGCGCGCGGCGTGACGGTGCATATCGAGGGAGATGCCAACGACTATGTCGGTAAAGGGCTATCGGGCGGACGCATCATCCTCACCCCACCGTCGAAGAGTGATTTTGTCCCGAACATGAATATCATCATCGGCAATGTTGCCCTGTATGGCGCCACGAGCGGCGAACTCTTTGCACGCGGGCAGGCCGGTGAACGTTTTGCGGTCCGTAACAGTGGGGCACGAGCGGTTGTCGAAGGTGTCGGCGATCACGGCTGTGAATACATGACCGGAGGCCGTGTTGTCGTGCTCGGCCCCACGGGCCGCAACTTCGCCGCAGGCATGAGTGGCGGCATTGCGTACGTCATGGACGGCACGCATGAGTTCCGCACGTTGCGGTGTAACGGAGAGATGGTGGAGATCTTTCCGGTCGAGTCGGCCGAAGACTGCGAGGAGCTGCGAGCGATGGTCGAGCGACACTACCGATATACCAATAGCGACGTGGCATCCTGGGTGCTAGAGAACTGGGACGAAGCCCTCGACCACTTTGTAAAAGTGTTCCCGACTGAGTACCGGCTGGCCCTGGAGCGACTCGAACGCGAGCGCGTCGCAAAAGATGTCGCGGCACAGGTCGCGGCCTGAGGACATCTAGATCCTTGATCCGAGATTGATGGGAAAGCCAACCGGGTTTCTTGAATACGAGCGTGAGCTTCCGAAGCGTCGGTCCGTCGACGACCGCGTGGGCGATTACCGGGAGATCTACGAGCCTCTCGCCACGGGACAGCTGCAGAAGCAGGCCGCGCGTTGCATGGACTGCGGCGTTCCGTTCTGCCAATCGGGTTGCCCGCTCGGGAATGTCATCCCGGACTGGAACGATCTCGTGCATAACGATCGATGGGAAGATGCGTATCGGCGGTTGCGCGCGACAAACAACTTTCCGGAGTTCACTGGACGAATCTGCCCGGCGCCGTGCGAGTCCGCGTGTGTGCTTGGGCTGATCGATGAGCCCGTGACGATCGAGGAGATCGAGCGGACGATCGCAGAGACCGCGTTCGAGAGGGGCTGGGTGCGTTCGGAGCCGCCGGCGACGCGAACCGGCAAGGCAGTTGCGGTTGTCGGGTCCGGACCTGCGGGGCTGGCGGCGGCCGATCAGCTAAACCGAGCGGGGCATCTGGTAACGGTGTTCGAGCGGCACGACCGAATCGGTGGGCTGTTGCGCTACGGTATTCCCGACTTCAAGCTGGAGAAGTGGGTTATCGATCGGCGTGTGGAGGTCATGGAGAAGGAGGGAGTCGTGTTTCAAACGAATACGAACGTCGGTGTCGACTTTCCCGTCGAGAAACTGAGTGAGTTCGATGCCGTCGTTCTCTGTGGTGGAGCGACGCTGCCACGCGATCTGCCGGTAGATGGCCGGGAGTTCAACGGCATCCACTTTGCGTGGGATTATCTCCATCAGCAGAACAAGCGGGTTGCGGGTGATGAGTTGGCGGGCGATGCCCGGGGCCCGATCGTCGCCAAAGGAAAGCATGTCATCGTGATTGGCGGCGGCGATACCGGAAGCGATTGTGTCGGAACGGCAAACCGTCAGGGTGCGGCATCGGTGACGCAGTTTGAACTGCTCCCGATACCACCGGACGATCGGTCCGAAACGCAGCCGTGGCCGTACTACCCGATGATCCTCCGCACTTCGTCTTCGCACGAGGAGGGTGTCGAGCGACACTGGAGCATCATGACAAAGCGGTTCGAGGGATCTTCGGGCCGTGTCGAGCGGCTCGTCACAATCGATGTTGTCCCAGGCGAGGACGGCGGTGTAGCCGAGATACCCGATACCGAAAAGGTGTGGGATGCGGACCTGGTGTTGCTCGCGATCGGCTACACGGGGCCAGAGCGCACCGGCGTCGTCGAAGGTCTCGGTGTCGACGTCTCGAAACGGGGCAACGTCTCTTCTGATGACCGTTACATGACGAGTGTGCCGGGTGTCTTTGCGGCGGGTGATATGCGGCGGGGGCAGTCGCTTGTGGTGTGGGCGATATCCGAAGGTCGAGAGGCGGCCCGCTGCGTGGACACGTGGCTGATGGACCGGGTGGTCTTACCGACCAAGGGTGCAGGCGATCTGCCACGTGTGGCGTGATGCGCCGCTAGTTCAGGGGATTGTGGTTCCACCGAGCCCGTCCCGCGAAGGCAGAGTCAGGATCTATTGGACGCTGAGGTCGCTGCGGGCCGTAGATGGATCCCGGCTCGGGGACCGGGATGACCTAGCCCCCGAATGACGTTCGGCGCTGGATGACGTCCTGCCTCTGATTCCCGCCCATGCGGGACAGGAGCCACGAAGGTGGCGACTGACGAGTGAAGCGAACAATCCATCGGACGATCGGGTCGGCTCGGGCGTCGGCTGGATTCCCTTGGTCAAGTCCTGATGGCGTCTGCCCGAGATGACGTCGTCCCTGATTCGGGCGTTCACGGTTCAAAATCGTCCACCCGCCGCTCTGTGAGGCAATCGGCGACTTGTCCTCTCAGGCCTCTTTTTTGAACTAATCGTGGAATAATAACAGCAGCTGTTGACAGAGTCCCCCTTTAGTCA
>JBFHWK010000255.1:0-4909 GCA_041589075.1 Rhodothermales bacterium | reverse complement strand
GCGGCTGAAAACGAAGCTCGCGGACACCGCGTCGGATAAAGGATGAGAGCGGGCCGCTCGTCTTTATTCTGCCACGCCGGACCACGACTCGCGGTGGTTGCGGTTTTGAGCTGTGCCGCTTGCGTCGGCACGCGTCCGACGTTGTCTCCTTCCCTTCCCGAGGCGTTCCCGAACCATTCCGCCGACGAAATACTCGATCGTCTGTCCGCGGGGCTCGACACGCTCCGGAGCTATTCAGCCGAGTCCTCGGTGGCTGTTGCGGGACCGGGCGGAACGGCGCACTTCAGCGCGCACAGCCGTCAACGGCGCGGCGATTCAATTCGTGTGGACATTCGCGTGCAGCTCGGAATCGAGGCGGCCCGAATTCTCGTCACAAATGACAGCATATATGTGTACGACCGCATTAAGAATACGGTCTACCACGGCGATATAAGGAGTGCAAACCACCTGTTTTCGGCTCCCTGGCACAGTGCAGAGCTTTTTATGGACATGCTGGGACTGAGAGAGCTGCCGCGCGACACTGAATGGATGGTCCAGCACGACTCGACTAGGTATTTCCTGGCCGACGGCGACGACGGTAAGACCGTATTCATCGATCCCGCACTCTGGCGAATCATCCGATATGAGGAACGGACTCCCTCGGGCACCCTCATCGAAGAAAGAACGTTTCTCGATTTCGACGGTTTTGACGGTGTGCCGTTGCCGCGTCGAATCGTGGTGCGGAGGCCGATCGATCGTGTCAGCGCTACGATTCAGCACCGCCGCCTCAACCTCAATCCATCCGAGATCGACCTGAAGTTTGACGTCAAAGACGATGCAAAGTACATCCGGATATAATGCCTTGATAGGGCCGCTGTGCGCATGCCGGCCTATCTTCTCCACCATCTTCATCGCGTTCCTTGTCGCGCTCGTCGCCGGTCCACTGTCCGCACTTGCACAGCAGGCGGACGGTCGTGAGGCGACAGAGAAACGCCTCGAGGAGCTTCGGCAGCTCATCGAAAAAGACGAGGCGCGCCTGTCCTCTACCAAGCAGGAGGAACAGGCCACGCTGAAGACGCTGCGCAATCTCGATCGACAGATTGCCATGCGTGAAGAACTCGTGCGCAACTATCGGTTGCGAATGGACCAGCTTCAGCGTCAGCAGGATTCACTGCGGACATCACTGGACATACTGGAGGCGGACTTGCAGCGCCTCAAGGAGGAGTACCGCGGTCGCGCTGAGCATGCGTACAAATACGGACGGATGCACGATGTCGCGCTGATACTGGCTGCCGAGTCCATTAATCAAATGTTGATCAGGGCGCAGTACCTGAAGCGGTTCTCCAGTCAGCGTAAAAAACGGCTCGACGTTATTCGTGAGGCCTCAACTGCCCTGTATCAACAGCGCGAGGAGCTTGCTGCGTCTTATCAGAGAAACGAGCAGCTGCTGAACGATGCTGAAGCGGAGCAGGAACGGCTGACGGGACTCAAGTCGGACCGTAACCGCGTGGTACGGAATCTGCGGCGCAAACGACAGAGCCTTGAGAAAGATTTGAACGAGCGCAGGTCGACGGTTGCGCAGCTCGAGTCGCGTATTCGGGCACTGATTGCGAACGCCAACAACCGCTCCGGGGAGTTGTCACCCGAAGCGATCAGGGCCAACGCCGAGCTCGCCGCCAACTTCGTATCTAACCGCGGGCGCCTCGACTGGCCTGCACGCGGCGTGGTACGCGAACCCTTCGGCAACATCGTCAATCCCGTCAACGGAACGACGGTTCCGAACCCCGGTCTGCTCATCGCAACCGAGCCGTCGGCCGCCGTCAAGGCAGTCTTCGACGGCAGGGTCATAAGCATTGACATCATCCCGGACTTCGGGACCTACGTAGTCGTCGAGCACGGCGAATACCACACGGTGTACAGCAACTTCTCACTGTTGTACGTGGGTAAGAATGACATCGTCACGGCAGGACAGGTTATCGGGCGGGCTGGAACGGATGCCGAGCCAAAAGGTCCGGGGATCTTCTTCGCCGTATTCAAAAAAGGTGAGCCGACCGATCCCGCAGGCTGGTTGCGCAGGCTGTAACGCAGTCTTGTTTGCGTACCAATCCCACGGTAGTTTCGTGGGATGGCAAGTCGAAGACTCATAACGGAAGCCCTCGTCCGAAACGCGCATGCCTCGGGTGAGAGGACGGTGAGACTCGGCCGCGATGACATTATCACCCCGCTCGCTCGCGACACCGCACGCCGACTGGGGGTCGAACTTCTCAACGAGCGTGATGCGAAAGAATCAAACCCGGCTCGCATCCCCGGGACGACGATTTCGGACGCCGCAAGGATCGTAGCGATTGGCAGTGATCACGGAGGTTTTTCATACAAGAACGTAATCGTGCCGTTCGTTGCGGACATGGGATGGACGGTGCAGGACGTCGGCACCGACTCGGAACAAAGCTGTGACTATCCGGACTTTGCTTATGCGGTCGCACACCTGGTCAGTGTCGGTGAGGCACGGTTTGGGGTGATGATCGATGGTGCGGGCATCGGCTCCGCTATGGTCTGTAATAAGGTCCCGAGCGTTCGGGCAGCGTGTCCTTATAACGAGTTCACCGCGTGGAATGCGCGGGCGCACAACGACGCGAATGTGCTGACACTTGGCAGCCGGACACTAGGCATCGAAGTCTGCAAATCGATTGTTCGCGTCTTCCTAAGCGAGCCGTTCGAAGGCGGCCGCCACCAGAAGCGTGTCGCAAAGATCGCGGGCGTGGAGGAGCGTTTCACACGGCGCAGTTGAGGCGAACGCTTTTCACAAAGGCTACACCGCTCGCGGTCTGCCCTATCTGGCGTGAGAGGCAGCCCCCAGTTATTTTGACGCCGGCGTTATTGATCCAGGCCTACCCTGACGTACCTCTGACCCCGTGGATCTCAGGCTGCTGATGTCTGACGCTCGCGGCAGCCACTTTCAGTAAAGGACAAGCGAACCAATGGCTAATCCCAAGTACGACGTCGTCGTGATCGGTACCGGGCCGGGCGGCTACGAGACCGCGATACGGGCTACCCAGCTCGGCTTCAAGACTGCCGTAATCGAACGCAACAAACTCGGCGGTGTCTGCCTCAATATCGGTTGCATCCCGACCAAGGCTCTCCTCAAGAGCGCAGAGCTTATGGAGTACGTTCAACATGCCGGCGACTATGGCCTACATGTAGAAGGTGCAGTCTCTGCGGATTTTCCATCGGTAGTCAAGCGTAGTCGTGGGGTAGCGGACAAGATGAATAAGGGCGTCCAGTTCCTCATGAAGAAGAACAAGATCGACGTCATCATGGGCCACGCCCGACTGACCGGCAAGGGTAAGATCAGTGTGGAGCCGTCGGTGGACATGGACGGCAAGAAGGTTGGCGAGAAGACTACGGTGGAGGCGAAACACATCATTGTGGCCAGCGGCGCCCGGGCGCGTGAAATACCACCGTTGCCGATCGACGGTAAGAAGATCATCACGTACAAGGAGGCGATGCTTCAAACGGATCGACCGAAGCGACTGGTCGTCGTTGGCGCGGGTGCCATCGGTGTCGAGTTTGCATACTTCTACCACAACATGGGCACCGACGTCACGATCGTGGAGGTCCTCGACCGGTTGGTGCCGATCGAGGACGAAGATATCTCGAAAGAGCTGGAACGCTCCTTCAAGAAGATGGGAATCAAGTCGCTGACCAGTGCGGAGGTCTTGTCGGTGGACACGAAAGGTGACGTGCTCAAGGTCAAGGTGAAGACGAAGAAAGGTGAAGAGACGATCGATACGGATCAGGTTCTCTCGGCAGTGGGCGTCGTCGGAAACATCGAAAGCCTGGGGTTGGAGGCTGTCGGTGTCAAGACCGACAAGGGCAGCATTGTTGTCGACGAGTTCGGCCGGACGAACATTGAGGGGATCTACGCCATTGGCGACGTTTCAGGACCGCCCTGGCTCGCCCACAAGGCCAGCCATGAGGGTATTGCCTGTGTCGAGAAGATCGCCGGTAAGAATGTGCATCCGATCAACAAGATGAACATCCCCGGATGCACGTATTGCCAGCCGCAGATTGCGTCGACCGGCTACACGGAGAAGGCGGCGAAGGAAGCAGGCTACGAGGTGAAGGTCGGCAAATTCCCGTTCACCGCTTCCGGAAAGGCAGCTGCCGCCGGTCACACCGAGGGTTTCGTAAAAGTGGTGTACGACGCCAAGTACGGCGAATTCCTCGGATGCCACATCATCGGGTACGATGCGACGGAGTTGATCGCTGAAGCCGTCACAGCACGGCACCTTGAGACGACCGCGCACGAAATCATGGAGGCGATGCATCCGCACCCGACGTTATCGGAGGCCGTGATGGAGGCGACCCGTGCGGCCTACGGCATGTCGATCAACATCTGAGCGTGAAGCGAGCTAATGGCATCGGCGGAGACCGGCGCCGACGCTTGTAGTATTTGTCCTACAGGGGCTGTTGAACTGCGCGACTTAAATCCCACCCTGCCGCGGCCGATCCAAGTCTAGCACGGGTAGCCGGGTAGTCCCAAGAGCCCCAGACGACCGGTCCGACCCTTTTCGCGCGCACCCTACTCACAGACGCGTAGACAAACTATGTCGACGAGATACACCCTTGCCTTTTCTAACGTGGCTGCTGCCTTGCTGATTGTCGGGGGGCTTTCTGGCTGCGATTCCAGCACCGACGAGGGCCCCAATGGCACAACTCAGATCACGGTCAACGGCAAAGTCACTGATGACTCAGGCTTCGCCAAAGCTCTTGGCAGTGTCGAGGGCGCTGTCGTAGCAGCATCGGAAGTGACCGCATCCGGCAGCCTCAGAACACTGAGTGGCGAAGCAACGACAGACGCCTCCGGATCATATCGCCTCGCAGTCGAGACCACATCTTCTCCATTGATCTTGTCGGCGTCCAAGGTTGG
>JBFHWK010000254.1:0-4923 GCA_041589075.1 Rhodothermales bacterium | reverse complement strand
CTGGCCGTCGTGACCTTCTATGTGGTCCGGCTCGGGCCGATCCACTCCCCAGCTCGCAGGCGAATCGGCCACATTGAGGATGAACACGGTAGCCGAATCGGTGTCGGCGTCGTCGTAGTCCGCCCGGAATACGAGTCCCTCCTGCCCGTAACCACTGCGTGAGGCGTACTTGAAGTCGTACGCGTGGGACGTTCGCAGCGTCGGACGCATGCGGCTGCCGATCACAAAATCTGTCGGTTCGCTCAACCGGTTAGTGACAGTGATTTCCTGCACCATCACCGGTAGAGTCTCGGCAAACCGATAGGCGATACGAGCGCCGTATGACTCAGCGACCATCTCGAAAGTAGCCCACGCCGGCGTCGCTCGGTAGGTGAGTGACTCCTCACCGAAATAGACCGTATCGCCACCGACCATCAATGTGACCTCGAACGGCATGGACTCGTCGCGCTTCCAGTAGTCCGTGCTGAGGTCGATGCTGTTTGCGACGGGATGATAAAAGCTGACGCGCGAAGGCAGCGGCCTGCCGTGATGAAACTCTACACCCACGTACGGACCCCCAACCTGAAGCTGGCCACGACCCTGGTCAAACACGGTTTCGAGCGCCGCCCTTTCGATTGAATCACCTCGCGGCGCGCATGCAGCGAATAATCCAATCACCAGTGGCACACACTGCAGCGTCACCCTGTACAGACGTTCTCCCGACCGATTCCCATCGCTGCTCATCGGATACTTGAGTCCTCCTCTCCCCTGACTTCATCTCCTTACATTCTCCGCCGCGCGCAACGCAATCTCTAGACTCGCAATTCCATCTTCGAGCGTCACGCGGTGTCGATGACCGGCATCGTCAATAGCCTTGACGAAGTCCAACATCAACTCGCGCAATGCCATGGCGTAAGCCTCCGACTTTGTTACCGGCAGCGCAAATTCGCCCTCCACCGCGCCGACGATGGTGTGCTGTTGACCTGCGACCCTAACATCAACGTTCTGACGACCGGTCTTCCGCGAGTCGTTCTTGAACTCGATCTCATCCGCCGAAAGGAGCGACAAAACCCGGAACCCCGGCAATCGTCGCAGTTCCTCTTCGTTTTCGCGGGTAACCATGGCATTGACGCGCCCCGACATCGGAATCCAACCCATAACATCGAGCCGAAGAAGATCGAATACAAAGCGCATCGAGGTTTGCTCGAAGAAGTCGGGGCCTGAGAATGAATGGTAGTGCGTGGCGACCAGTCCGTCGTCGTGAACGACCGTCGCCATCACGCGGTCTTCCTGTCTCGGATTTCTCCGAACGGCCACACCGTCGACATGCTTCGGGTTCGATCCGGAGCACCACTGCACGATGTCGAAGAAGTGCACTGCGTGCTCAACGAAAATCCCTCCCGAGAGGACCTGATCCCAGAACCAGTGTTCCGGCTCCAGTGATTCATCCTGTGCGTAGTTCTCGACGGCTACGCGGCGAAGGTTTCCGAAGCATCCACTGCGACACCATTCGCGTATAGACTCAACGATAGGGTTGAACCGAAGCATGAAGTCTACGGTTGCGAGGCATCCGGAACGGTCACGGACCTCGAGAATTCGACGCGCATCTTCAAGCGTCGTGGCTACCGGCTTCTCGACAAGGACATGCTTGCGGCTTTTCAGCGCCGCGCACGCGAGTTGGACGTGCGTGACGGGTGGAGTTGCTATGGCAACTATATCGATCTGCTCGTCCGCAACCAGGTGCCGCCAATCCTCGTGGGCCCGGACGCCTCCTGGGGCGCGGGCCGGATTCTCGTCCGCAACAGCAACGACCTCTACACAATCGAGGTCCGACCAGACTTCGTGCAGGAACCCACCGAAGCCGCCGTATCCGATGAGACCGACTGCGTACTGCTTCATGACCGACGTCCCCTCGCTAACCGACCGCGCCCTCGAGCCCAATCTAGCGAACGCCAAATGAGGAAGTCGGATCTCGATTCCTCGAAGGCGGGGGGACCGCAAGACCCGCAGAGGAGTCTACCGGCTACTCCGCTGCGATCAACGTCATCGAACACCGCAACGTCATCCCGGGCTTGACCCGGGATCCATAGAAGGGTCCGGAACACTTCGCCTCTGATGGATTCCCGCTTCCGCGGGAATAACGGAGGCGGACGGCAACCCACCAGGGCCACCGATTTGCCTCGCCACCTGTTGAACCTCACCCCGCCCCATACGTACCCTGTAACGCATGCGGCCGGGTGGAAAGGAGCCACGAAAGACGGCTAACAAAGCCGTCCGCCGGCAGTTGGCAGCGATGCGGCGACGACGGGCCCTCCGGTCGTATTGACGACCATTCGGACAACCGCGCCCGCCATAACAGGCGCGCCATACTGCCATGAAAAGTCTAACCATTCTACTGCTGCTGCTCCTGGCACTCCTGCCGACACAATCCGCGGCACAGGTACCGGACGAGCCGCCCATGCATTTCGGGATCGACCTCGTAGCGGCCTTTCCGCGCGGCGACTTCGACGACCACGTCAGCGAGATGGGCGCCGGGCTGTCGACGTTTTTCGGAGGCCGCGTTCCCGGCTTTCCGTTTGTCCTCGGCACCGAGCTCGGCTGGCTGACCTTCGCCAGTCAGGACCGTGCCTTGCTCCTGCAAACGAACACGAATCTGTCCTCCATCCACACCAACACCAGCCGCAACATACTGTCGGCGCACCTCGTGGCGCGCCTGACTCCGCAGTCAGGACTGGTGCGACCGTACGTGGATGGGATTCTCGGTATCAAGTACTTCATTTCCCGAGCGCGAATCGAAGCCGACACCAACACGGATGCGATCGTGGGCGACGACGGCGTCATCATTGTTGACGGTGTTGACCGCAGTGAGATTTCGGTCACGTCATCATTCAACGACCTCGCCTTCAGTGCGGGCGTCGGCGTGGGCATAGACTTCGACGTCTGGCGCCAATTCTTCCCGGCATGGAGGCGGGACGCAGTAATCTCGGTCAGCCTGGGGGCGCGTTACGTATTCGGTCCGAAAATGCAGTTCCTCCCACGCGAGTCGTTCCCCACGGATGTCGGAAATATTGTGATCGAAGCGCAGCGCTCGCGAACGGATATGATCGTGCCGACACTCGGGCTGCGGGTAGATATATAGCTGTCGGCGGGCCCGTTGAAGGTCCCATTGGAGCAACACAGACGATCTGATCGCCCGCTATTACCTGTTTCCAGAGCACTGTCTCACATCGCGTTGCGTTTGGTGTACTAATTCCGTAAAAGCGCGTACAGCTCAAAAGAAAAGCGCAGTTGGTTCTGAAGACACTGAGCCCTATCTGCAACAACTCATATTCCTGACTCCGTCGCAAGCGGAGGGAGATTTGCGTCATGACGCAACAAACTGCGGGGCTAATGACCAAGCCGGGCATTGACTCGCTGAAAGACACGGTACGTGGACCGGTCGTGACCCGCGATGACGACAGTTACGACGAAGCCCGCAAGGTCTACAACGCGATGATCGACAAGCGCCCCGCCGTCATCGTAAGAGCAGTGGACGAGGCAGACGTCATCGCCGCTGTTCGCTTTGCCGCTGAATCGGGCCTGGACCTGTCGATCCGCGGGGGCTCGCACAGCGTTCCAGGGTTCGGAACAAACGACGACGGCATCGTGATCGATCTCTCGTCGATGCGAGGGATCCGGGTAGATCCACAAAACAAGACGGCTCGGGCACAAGGGGGTTGTCGCTGGGGAGACCTCGATCACGCAACGCATGCCTTTGGGCTCGCGACCGTCGGCGGCATAGTCTCGACAACGGGGATCGCAGGCCTCACCCTCGGCGGCGGGATCGGCTACCTCACCCGCGGCCACGGCCTGTCGCTCGATAATCTGATCTCGGCAGACGTCGTGACGGCCAACGGAGAGCTGGTTCACGCGAGTGAAAAGGAGAACGCCGATCTCTTCTGGGCGCTTCGCGGCGGTGGCGGCAACTTCGGCGTGGTCACCAACTTCGAATATCGCCTGCACCCGGTCAGCACGATCTACGGCGGCCCGATGTTCTTCGAGGCCGACCGGGCGAAGGACGTACTCGAAGCATTCCGGACGTACATGGTCGATGCGCCGACCCAGCTCGGCGCGTTCTTCGCCTGGCAGATAGCGCCCCCGCTTCCCTTCATTCCTGAGAACCGGCATGGAGGTACGTTTTGTGCAATCGTGGCGTGCTGGGCGGGACCGATCGACAAGGGCGAAGCGGCGCTCAAGCCACTGACGAATGCAGCGCCCGTCGTCGCCCATCATGTCGGGCCGGCGCCATATCCGGCTCTGAACTCGGCCTTCGATCCGCTACTGCCTCCCGGACTGCAGCACTACTGGAAGGCGAACTTCGTGGAAGAACTCAGCGACGAACTCATCGCCGCGCATCTCGAGCACGGACCGAAGGTCCCGACCGTCCAGTCGACGGTACACATCTACCCCATCAACGGAGCCGTTCATAAAGTCCCCACGGATGCAACCGCGTTCGGTAATCGCGACGCGAACTTCTCGACGGTGATCGCCGGCATGTGGCCCGATGCGAAAGACAATGAGAAGAACATCCAATGGGTCCGCGACTACTATGAAGCGACCGCCCCCTTCTCGAGAGCTGGCGGATACATCAACTTCCAATCCGCGGACGATGCCGACCGGGTGTCGGATAACTACGGCGCCGCGTACCGGCGCCTGAGGGAAATCAAGAAGAAGTACGACCCGGACAACCTGTTTCACATGAATCAGAACATCCGGCCGTCGTAGCTCTTCACTGTAATTCCCCCTCGAATTACTGTAGATGAGCGCGCAGCCGTCGAGACGAGGTGGACGGCTCACAACCGATTCTCCCTCTCCTCCCTGAGGAGAGGGCCGGGGCAAGCAGGTCACATCTCTACGACATCGATTTCGCCGAGACCGTCCATCCCAGCGGCCACGACGGGCAGG
>JBFHWK010000253.1:0-4961 GCA_041589075.1 Rhodothermales bacterium | reverse complement strand
CTGCGGAAAGGAGCACAAACAAGCCTCAACATTAAGTCGGCCTACCTCCACATCGTAACGGACGCCGTGTCATCGATCGCTGTAACGGCCGGAGCTCTTGTCTACATGTGGTCCGGCATAACGGCGATCGACCCGATCGTGACGTTGCTGATTGCTGCTTATATACTCTATCACGGTTACGGCACACTGCGAGAGACCGCTTCGATACTCATGAACAGCGTACCGCCTGATATAGATGTCGAGGAAGTCCGCGAGGTGCTCGCAACGATTGACGGTGTTGAAGATGTCCACCATATGCATATCTGGATGATGGACGAGAACGCCAGTTCACTTGAGGCGCACGTTGTCATTGATGCTTCGGACGTTTCGGAAATGGAAGCGATAAAGAGTTCGATCAAATTTATGTTGGCCGACCGCTTCGGCATCGGTCATTCAACACTTGAATTCGAACTTGATGAGTGCACAACCCCGGGCCACGGTAGGCGGCGTCTCACGACGGCGACCGGCACGGAGCGTTAACCCAGAGATGACTGCCATGCGGCGTGAAGAAATGCTCGCTCGACTTCGAGATCCGGAGCAAGCCTGGGATTTCGTAATCGTAGGAGGCGGTGCCACAGGTCTCGGCGTCGCCGTCGAGGCGGCATCAAGGGGGTATCACACCGTCCTCCTCGAGATGTCTGACTTCACCAAAGGCACGTCCAGCCGCAGCACAAAACTTGTTCACGGTGGAGTGCGGTATCTGAAGCAGGGAAACGTGGGACTCGTGCTTGAGGCACTCAAGGAACGGGGAAGACTGTTGCGGAATGCGCCCCATCTCGTAAGCGACCTCGCGTTTGTGGTACCTGTTTATGACTGGTGGGAAGGTCCTTTCTACGGGGTCGGGCTTCGTCTCTACGACGTGCTGGCAGGCCGCGAAGGCTTTGGCACGTCGCGCAACCTGACGCGCGAGGAAACGTTGCGTCGGCTGCCGAAGATTGAACCCGAGGGCTTGCGTGGCGGCGTCATCTACTACGATGGACAGTTCGACGATGCAAGGCTCGGGATGGCGCTGGCGATGACCGCCGCCGATCACGGTGCCACGCTCGTGAACTATATGCGCGTGACCGGCCTGACACGCGACGGCGACGTCGTCTCAGGCGTTGACGCGATCGACGAGGAAACCGGCGACGCGCACCGCATCAAGGCGCGCGCTGTGATCAACGCGACGGGAGTGTTCACCGACGCCATCCGGCGCATGGACGACACCGACGCCCGGCAACTGGTTCGTGCCAGCCAAGGCATCCACATCGTCGTCGATCGGTCATTCATGCCTGGAGATTCGGCGATCATGGTCCCACAGACCGACGACGGTCGAGTCCTTTTCGCGATACCGTGGCACGACAGGGTGGTAATCGGGACGACAGACACGCCCGTCGACGAGCCGTCACTCGAACCGCGTCCGACACACGAGGAGCTCCGCTTTGTTCTCAAGCACGCAGCACGCTACCTCACCCTCGATCCAACGCCGAGCGACGTACTGAGCACCTTTGCAGGTCTTCGCCCGCTCGTGGGTGCAACCGATGACGGAAAGACATCCGAGATCTCCAGAGATCATACGCTTCACATATCCAGATCCGGGCTCGTAACCATCACAGGCGGGAAATGGACCACCTACCGGAAAATGGCCGAAGACACGGTCGATCAGGCCGCGATAATCGCTCGCCTAGACGAACGGCCCTGCGTGACGCGCGAGCTCAGGCTCCATGGTCACATCGAGGACCTCTCCGACCAAGACGACGGCTTCTCGGTGTACGGCTCGGATGCTGAACTCGTGCGGCGCGTCTGTTCGGAAAAACCGGAGTGGTCGGAGCCGCTCCACCCGAAACTGCCGTATAAAAGGGGCGAAGTCGTTCACGCCGTGCGCCATGAGATGGCGCGCACGGTGGACGATGTGCTTGCACGGCGACTCCGCGCACTATTGCTGGACGCGCGCGCCAGCATGCAGGTTGCACCTGCAACGGCTGCGCTCGTGGCCGATGAGCTGGGACGCGACAGCGCCTGGGCCGAGAAACAGGCTGATGCCTTTGTCCGGCTGGCGCGAGGCTACCTCATAGACGACAGGTTCACGACCTCTTCTTCACCAGAATCTGGTCCATCATCCTGAAAAGCTGCTGCTTCGTAAACGGCTTGCCGATGTAGCCGTCAAAACCAGCCTGCAAGAATCGCTCCCTGTCACCAGGAAGTGCATAAGCCGTCACCGCCACGAACGGAGTGGACGCATATCCATTGAGTTCTCGGATTTTCAGCATGACGTCGACGCCCGTTTCGTTCTCACCGAGGTTGATATCCATAAGGACGGCGTCGAACTGATTTGTCTTCGCCAGATCCAGCGCGGCCGATCCATTGCTGGCCGTGGACACCTCGCAGCGGCTGCTGAGCAGATGCTGAAGTAGGATGAGCATGTCCGGGTTGTCTTCAACCGCAAGGACATTCGGCTTTTCCTCAGGCTCCTCGACCTTCTCGGCAGTTACGCTTGGACGATCCACACGCCGTTCCACGATCCGGCTGACGGGAGGCGCTGCGTCTGCCGACTGATCGACCACACCCGGCACCGTCACCGTGAAGGTGGTTCCGCGACCCGGCTCCGAGTCGACATTAATCTCCCCGTTCATCAACTCGACAAGGCTTTTGGTAATGGTCAATCCGAGACCAACACCTTCGTAACTCCGGGCCACATCATCCTCCTGGGCAAACGGAGCAAACATCTTCTGCTGGAACTCGGGGCGAATGCCGCAACCGGTGTCCGACACACGCAGAATCA
The DNA here is from genome assembly GCA_041589075.1 of Rhodothermales bacterium. Lineage (GTDB taxonomy): Bacteria > Bacteroidota > Rhodothermia > Rhodothermales > JABDKH01 > JBFHWK01. Next base: position 2,161 of record JBFHWK010000253.1, on the reverse strand, counting down.
GTGACGTGCCGGCGGGCGCAACCTCAACTTCAATGGAACCGGTATCCGTAAAGCGAATTGCGTTTTCGATGAGATTGTGTACGATCCGATCCATCGCGGTGCGGTCCACGAATGCGGTCAATTCATGCGGCGGATATACCACCCTTAAGTCCAGATCTTTGTCTTCCGCGAGGCGCCGAAGACCCCCAATCTCCTCTTCCACTTGTTGTGCAACGCTGACCTCCTCGAGGTGCAGTTGGTAGTGGCCTTCCTCGAGCATCGATAGATTCAGGATGGAGTTCAAAGCGTCCATCATCCGCTTGCCGCTGCGCTCGATGAAGTCTAGAAACTTGTCGTGTCGGTCGGACAGTTCTTCGTCGAGAATAGAGGCAAAGCCGACTATCGCGGCCAGCGGCGTCCTGATCTCATGGCTCAGATTCGTCAGCACGGTGGATTTCATCGTGCTGAGCTTCTCTGCTTCGACGAGGCGCTCCTCGAGCTCAGAGACTTGCTCCTGAAGCTCACTAATCCTGTTTCGCATCTCGGGGCCTGCCGCTGTGCCGGCGACCGGTTCTCTATCCTGCTGCATGGACGTCGCGATGTGTGTGCATTCGCAAGGGTCGGACGGCGGCGTCACACCCTGGTGGTTTGCCGCGCAATCGCGGCCGATGGTGTCGGGAAAGCCGTTTTGACCGTGCCCTTAAGATTTGCAGTCAGTATCGGCGGCCCTCAGCCGAACAAAAGCGTATCGAAAGCTCAAAAAAGCACATGCATCACTACGACGCTTGATCGCCGGTCTGCGACAACGGCTTCCGGAAAATTAATAGGTGTTGTTGCGGAAGTATACTCTTCGTCTCGACCCACTCCAGGCCTACGATCTCCATCTCCTTCCTTGCCTGTTCGACGGTCAGACGATGAATGGGTGAAACCGGCAGCGTTTCGTCTTCGCCCCGGTACTCCACGAGGTACAGTCGCCCTCCGGGCACCAATGCGCGGTAGATGCTGGTCATCATTTCGAAGGGATACGAGAACTCGATGTACGATCCCACGATGAGCGCCACATCGATCGTGGCCTCGGGCAAGTTCGGATCTTTCGTCGTTCCGAGAACCGTTTGGACGTTTCGGTACTGCCCCTCCTCTGCCCTGCGCTTGATGTCATGGAGCATTTCGGGCTGTATGTCGACGGCGAACACGCGTCCGTGAGGCACCTCATCGGCGATCCGAAACGAGAAGTAGCCCGTGCCGGCGCCGATGTCGGCCACGAAGTCCGCGGGTTTTAGCTCCAGTGCGCGTACCAGGCGTCCGGGGAACTCGGCCGTCTCCCGGTCGGGCCGCTCCAGCCATTCTGCCACTTCGTCGTGGGGGCGGACGCGTGCTATTTCACGTCCCATGTAGAACTTCCCCGTGCCGGCGCCTTCCGTCGCGCGACCCTCGCGATACAGCTTGTCCGGGTCGGCCGCGTCCGGCCCGCAGCCTGCTCCGCTGAGCAACGCTGTCACGACCAGGGTCCACGTCGCGTGCAGCCACATCGTATTAGGGTTGACGTTCGCCATCTCGATGACTTCGGAAAGCTCGACACGAACATACTAAAATTGGCTGTGCTGATGGCGACCCTGCCAACGTGCAAACGCTTAAGAAGCCCTCCGCGCCGTCGATTTTTTCAGGGGCTCAATCGCCTTTTTTGCCACCGAATCGACGCATTCCGCCTCATCATCCGGATCCCGACCGATGCAAACACGACCGCAGCGCCTGAGATGGGGTGGTCTTCGTGGCAAGTTCATGCTATTCATCGGCGTTGTCCTATTCGTTCTGACGGCATCGCTTACGCTGATCAACTTCAGGAATCAGCAGAAAAGCATTACTGAGCGAGAAGTCGAAAAGGCGCGCTCAATTGCAATCGTTCTTCGCGATGCGGTGTCGGACGACCTGCGTAACGGCGCGGATCATTTCCGCGAGCACCTGGAGACCGCACTCCATCTCGAACATATCGAATACGTGTATGTGTTCGACGCGGAAGGCCGGGTCGTGTCCGACGGAACGTTGGAGAACAAGTATCACGGAATGATGCTGTCGGATGCCGTCAGTCTTCGCGCCGTTACCAGCCACGAGGAGAAGCTGCAGTTCGAAAACGGGCTGCTGGACGTCTCGGAACCGCTCTTGGACTCACAGCGAGAGATCATCG
>JBFHWK010000252.1:0-4970 GCA_041589075.1 Rhodothermales bacterium | reverse complement strand
GTATCGGTTTGAACTGGTCTATAGGGGACAACAGCCGTTGGAAGATACTTACTTCGGCATCTTCGCCGAGACCGATCTCGGGAATCCCTACGACGACTACATCGGCTCGGACTCGACACTTGGACTGGCGTTTACATACAATGGCGACAACATTGACGAGGGGCCGTTCGGCTACGGAAATCGTCCTCCCGCGCTAGGTGTCCGACTGATCGACGGTCCGACGGCTGACAGCGATGGCGTGGACAACGACCGAGACGGAGAAACGGACGAGCCGGGAGAGCGGTTCGGTCTCACCAGGGTGGTCTCCTTCAACCTCGACGCGAGCGTCGAGGGCATTCCCGTAACCGGTGGCGAGTACTATGGCTACCTGCAAGGGCTCTGGCGCGACGGTACCCAGATCTGCAATTATCCGGTCTTTGGCGGGTGCCCCGTAACAGACAACTTCATCTTCCCGGCCGATCCACCAGAGTTCGGGAGTGAAGAAAACATCGATGGGCGGGGTACCCCAAATGAACCCGGCGACCGGCGGCTGCTACTGAGCACCGGACCCTACCGAATGGATCCCGGCGATGGTCAGGAGATTACGGCCGCCATTCTTTTCGTACCCGGCGGACCGGACCGATACGAGATGATTCACTCCCTCCATGAGGCAGCCGCTCAGGTACGTTACCTCTATCCGGCGCTATCGCAGTTCGAAATCCGGCAGCCAGATCCGCTCCTACCACCCGGCCCCGACAACTTCGCCCTCAGCATCTACCCGAACCCGGCTGCAGAGCGGATCACGTTCGATTTCGAGATTCCGGCGCCCGGACACGTTCAGTTGTCGGTTCTTGACGTGCTCGGACGCCGTGCACTTGTCCCGCTGGACGGCACTTCCGGATCCGGACGGCACAGGGTGAACGTGAACCTGACCGGACTTGCGGCGGGAGTCTACACCGCCCGTATCGACGCGCACAACAGGTCCGGAAGTCGTCCATTCATCGTTGTCGGGTCCTAACGTAAGGAATCGTGGCGGCCGGCTGAAGGTTTGACACGGCCCGAAGCCGAGCTGACTCGCGGACCCAGCACGAACCCGTATCGGTTAGATAGTAGGCTTGGCAACCTTGCCAGGGTTGCCAAGGGGAAGTTGGTTCGTGTTGTTGGGCTATCGCACCACCATCAACGTTCGCGAACCTACAAAGGTTGGCGTCTCAAGGCGGTATAGGTAAAGGCCCGCCGTCAGATTCTTGGCCTCAAAGTGAATCTCGTACGATCCTGCTGCGTGAAGTCCTGTCGCCAACGTAGCCACGCGTCGACCGAGCAGGTCGTAAAGCACGACCGAAACATGTTCGTCCCTCGGAAGCTCGAAGCGGACCACGGCCGACTCGGACACCGGATTTGGATAGTGGCCCAAACCGTACGTAACAGGTAGGGGAACCTCGGGTGGCAGACGCGCAGAAAATAAAGTCGTATCGAACGCGATGATGTGGGGCAGGGCGGCACGCAGGCTGACCGGTGCGCCCAACAGCTGGTGGACGGAGTCGAGCCGGTCGTTACCCTGCGAGAAGATGATGGCGAAGATAATCTCTTGCGTTTCGCCGGGCTCCATTCGGAATGGCCCTGTAGGCATGATCATCGTGCCAAGCTGCGGGGGATTCGACCAAACCGGCGAGGCGTTTCCGTATGGGTTTCCTTCAGACCAATAGTCAGGGGGTGTCCCGGAGTACATCCAGTTCGTCGGTTTGCCGTGGCGGTTGTATCCCTGCCCTCCCTCCGTCAATGGCGTACCGTCGGGCCACCGCGCGTGCAAGTACCCGTACCACTGGCCAGGCGTGGTCGGCCAGCCGCGGACGTTGCCTGTGTGCGAGTGGCTGATGAAGGACGTCATTCGAAGTCGCTCCTCGTCTTCATCAACTTCACCGTCGCCGTCGTTGTCCCTGTCGTCTCCGTCCACGAGCGGACCCTGCAGAAACGTGAAGCCGAGGGCCGGCGGCCGATTCCCATAGCCTTCCTCGTCCCACTCATCATCGTTATATAGGTAGGCGATGCCGGCGACGGAATCCGACCCGACATAGTGGTCCTGGACGTCGCCCTCCGAGTAGACCCCGAAATAGAAACTGTCGATTACGGAGTCCAGCTTGTTGACGAGCTCGAAGCGGTAGAACGTGGTGTAGGGAATCCAGTGGCTTTCGATCGTACTCGCGAAAGCGGCCGCCCTGATCTCGAGCCCGATAGGATCGGTATGGGTATTCATGTGCTTGTTGCCGGCATCGTTCATTACCCACCAGATGGTCTGGTCCCCGAAGACGTAGGGGCGGTCGCCGGCCTCGAGGTCGTAGTTGTCGAGATTTCCGTCGCCGTCGAAGACCGGGGCTCCGAGGTCCCACGGCCAGTCGAGCATGTCGGGTGTTGCCTCGCCCGTTTTATTATACCGGCGGATGTCCTCGTCATACACGGAGAAGAGCCGGTCGTAGAGGGTGCAGTCTTCCGGAGGATTTCCGTCGTCGTCGAGCGGTCCCGGCCAGAACTCCCAGTCCGAATACACGCTGGCGCTCAGGCGCAGCTCGTCGACGACCAGTCCGCCCATCCAGAGGTTCGTCGTGAAGATGGGCGTGATCCCACTGCCCTTCGGCACTTCGTAGATGTTCTCTCCGCCGTGCCAGAAGAAGCCGCCGTCGTTGAACATCCGCGCCCGCACGCCGGCGACGTCGAGGTCGGCGCTAGCCCCGCCGAGGAGACAGCTTCCTGTTGATTGAGCCCCCGCGGGCACCGGCGGCGCAAAGATCAGCGCAGTAACAAGAAGAGCAGTAGCACGACCCATAGGCATGTTGGTCAGGGTCTGTCGTCTTGCGTGGCAATTTAGGGTCGCCGTAGGGCCGCACAAACGAGACTAAGCCAATGGGCGAGAGCGTATGTCGAGTGGTTCCGGCAACACTCTGATCCGCTCTCCCTTGACGCGTCGTATATATTGAATCAACTAGAACCGGGCGTCCTCGGTGTCCGCAGAACAATCAGTAGTCTCTGCCACCGGAGTCAAAACGAAAGCCCCGCTTCCTTCCAGAAAGCGAGGCTTGTTTTGAGGTGACGGGCGGAATCGAACCGCCGTACAAGGTTTTGCAGACCTTTGCCTAACCACTCGGCCACGTCACCAGTACAAAACAGAACGCTGTCAAACGCCCGCCGGCGCTTTCGAATCTTCCGTGCGCGCCAGGCAGGATTCGACCTGCGACCTACGGATTAGAAGTCCGTTGCTCTGGGCTCTAGTTAACTCGCAATCAGCGCTTTCTGTTGCCAATCCTCCAAAATGTCGGCAGAATTTTCGGCAGTCTATGCACCGAGGAAGGCAAAATCAACGGGACAACTGAGGCAGCCCGGCAGCAGTGCCTGCAGTCCAGATTCAGGATTCTATATGCAGGTTACGCGTGGGAGTAGACAGAGAGAGCAAGGCGGCCGCGATCTCCCTCAGGTCTACTTATTCTTCACGGTAGGAAAACAAATGCCATGACATAGGATTGTCGGGAGTGAACGTCTGGCTGGGAAGCACGCCCACTTAGGCGTCGAGAGACAAAAAAGGAGCGCCCTGAAAGCCTCTCCGAAACAAAGCAAGCCGGGCCCACAAGCGCAAGCAGGGCTCGGATCACTCGTAAGGTTTGTTGCGGGCTACCGCACCATCACCATCCGCTTCGTCTCGATATAGTCCCCGGCCTTCAGGCGATAGAAGTAGACGCCGGATGGGAGGCCGGTGGAAGTCTACTTGACCATGTTCTTGACCCAGTCCGGCGATGTCTCGGTGGGGCTTTGTATGGAAACACGAAGGCCGTCGGGGTCCATAAGCGTGATGCCCCGCTTGTCAAGATGAATATCCGTAGGACCCTCGAACTCGATTCCTTTTGCACTAAGCTCCTCAGCCAGCTTGTCAACGTCGTCTACGATAAAAGAAATATGAACGCGATCTGCGTAGCCGGAGCAGGCACCGATTTCGACGCCCGGCCATCCACCGTCGAAGACAGACAGCCCCGGCTCCTCATGGTGAAGGCGAAGTCCGAGAGTGTCGTGGTAGAACTTCCTGCTCACCTTCGGGTCTCTGGCGAACAGTCCAATTTCGTGCAGCTTCATCTACTGTCCTTCTGCTTTCTTAGCGGTTGTCTGGATCAGGAGCGCAGGTGCGCTGACCTGCACGAACGACTCTGATGCTGAGCCTGTCAAGAGGGGATTCCCTAAGACCCGAAACCCCGAGCTGCATCGCAAGCCGGGGCTTCAGATGCCTAGAGATGTCGCTTTATTTAACCATGACCATCCGGCTTGTCTCGACGTAGTCCCCGGCCTGGAGGCGGTAGAAGTAGACGCCGCTCGTTTTCAGTTGTGCGTGCTCTTTCTCCTCACAGAAGGAATGAGGTTCCCCTTCTAGTAGGTCAAGGATGATACTGTTATCAGGCCTTCATAAGAAAAGGCCCAGGTCCCTTTGACAGACACGAGGCCTTCCCTCAGACAACCTAAAGCATACCGCCCGAACGCGGTAGGAGGTGTTCTATGAAAATACTATCCCTCGTTTGTGGTTTTGTTCTCGCGGCGGTTGTCACAAGTTGTACCACAGATAGCATCCCAACGGCGACGAATGACGCCGGCTTTTCTGGCGTCGCAGTGGAGACTGATGACATCAGCATGATGAAATCAGATGGAACGGACAAGGGTGCGATTAGATGGATACCTGACGAAGAGTGCGGCGTGTTTGATGGCAGCGGGGACTTCTTTCCGACCTCATGTAGGAACGAGATTTCGACCTACAGTGCGAATGGCAATGCCATGGCCGTTGTTCGAGCGTCTGGAGTGCCGAACCCGACCGGGAAAGCAGTTCATTGGAACGCTTACAATCCGCCGCCTATTCTGCTCGTGTGGTATGGATTCGAATCGCCGCCGGTACCATGCGCATTGCTGGATACCGATGGTGAGCTGACTCTATTCACGCTGCATTGGTCGGGTGTCGTCTCCAG
>JBFHWK010000251.1:0-4971 GCA_041589075.1 Rhodothermales bacterium | reverse complement strand
CTGATCACGGTGCTGCCCGACTCGGTCTCCACCGGCCGGGTCACGGAATTCGAGAATCTTCGTGTTCCGACATATAGCTGGCGGCGCGGTCGTGCGTTCTTCTGGCAAACGGCAGCCGGCGAAGCGGGCGTACACGTCGTTCAGTTTCTGGCGCGCACCGGCGGCGAAGCGGACACGCTGACCCTCATCATCGATATCGAGCCACGTGAGCGAGCGCGCTGATCAAATCTCGTGGATTCGCGCCAACCTGAGCGAGTGGTTCGCAAAGGCGTCTCGAGATCTGCCCTGGCGACGCACGGACGATCCGTATCGGATCTGGCTCTCGGAGGTGATGCTGCAGCAGACGCGTGTCGATCAGGCAACGCCGTACTACAATCGATTTGTCGAACGCTTTCCGGACATCGAGACGCTCGCCGCGGCAGACACGGATGATGTGCTACGCGAGTGGGAAGGTCTGGGCTATTATGCGCGGGCGAGAAACCTGCACCGCGCCGCACAGATGGTCGTGAGAGACCACGGCGGGTCCATCCCGTCGACGCCCGACGAGTTCATGGCACTACCCGGAGTGGGGACATATACGGCGGCGGCCGTTCTTTCGATCGCTCACGACGTGCCGCTGGCCGCGGTCGACGGAAACGTCAAGAGGGTTATCACGCGCCTCTTCGAGATAGAGGCGGACACTCGAAGCACGGACGGCGCACGCAGAATACAGACGCTCGCTGACGAGCTCATTTCTCCGCAAGATCCGGGCACGTCAAACGAGGCGCTGATGGAGCTCGGCGCCACGGTTTGTCTGCCGCGAGAACCGTTGTGCCCGTCGTGTCCCGTTCGCAAGGAGTGCGGTGCGTATGCGAACGGCACGACACAACAATACCCTGTCAAGAAGACACGCGCGCGAACGCCACTCGTCCATGTCGCAGTTGCGCTGATTGTTGATGATGACGGCCGGCTGCTGATCCAGCAGCGTCCTGAGAACGGTCTGCTTGGCGGGCTGTGGGAATTCCCGGGCGGTAAGGTCGAAGATGGGGAGGATCCGCGGCAGGCGTGCGCACGCGAAGTCACCGAAGAGCTCAGCGTCAGGATTGCCGTGGAGGATGCGTTGCCGGAGGTCCGGCACGCCTACAGCCACTTCCGCGTGCGCATCTTCCCGTTCCTTTGCCGGATCGTCGAGGGCCGGCCGGTAACGGGCGATCGTCGTGTGTGGGCGCAGCCGAGTGCACTGAGTGATTACGCGTTTCCGCGTGCCAACCGTAAGATACTGGACGCCCTCTTGGACATCTCATTGACTTGACCGGAGAAGTTGTTAGCTTCGCTGCCATGGATCTCTTCGACCTTCTGATCATCGCTTTTCTTCTGCTGCCTGCGCTTCTGCGCTGGATCGGGAAGAAGTCGCAGCCACAGACGGGTGAGATTCCGGGGCCGGATGTTTCTGAGGCCGAGCCCCATGCTGAGTCGGCCTTCGAGCGCGCGCTTCGCGAAATCAGCCGTTCGCTTGAGCAGGAGACGCAGCCGGCTGAGCCGACCCAGGCGCCTCAGCAGCCGCCCCAGCAGGCACCCGCTGCGGAAACCGCCTTCGCGCGTGAAGAATCGTTTGAGCGACACGGCAGATCCCGTGCTCCGTCCACACCCGCACTGCCGTCGGTGCCTTTTCGGAAGTTGAAACACACGAGGATCGAAACGGCTCCGCCAGAGGCTGCGATGCGCGCCCGGCACAGGCACCGCCTGAGCCACCAACTCAGGGAGGCCCGTTCCGCTCGAGATGCGGTACTTTTTGCGGAGATACTCGGTCCGCCGGTCGCTTATCGCGACCGCCGGTGGTAGCGCAACGTCTCGTTAGAGAGCGGGCTGCTGGCTGCCCCCCTTCTTGAAGATCGACGCACCGATCGCTCCACCAATCGCACCGAAGATCGAGAAGATGACCACACCCAGGATGGCCTGCAACGCGAACGCGCCGAAGGTCACCTCCTGCTCCATCTGCTCGACCATCTGGTCGTAGCTCTCCGGCGGCATGGAGTCGCCCATCATGTCCAGAACGGCCTGAAGAATGGCCTGGTCGGCACGGATGCCCATCTTGATCAGCACGTAGTCGAGCACGGCACTGACCAGGCCACCGATGATGGCGACGGTCAGTCCCATTACCGCCCCTTCTCCGGCCGAGATCGTGATGCCGTTGTTAGACGTGTAGTGCCAGACTGCCACCATGGCACCGGCTATTACACCGGCACAGCAGAGGCAGTTGACAAATCCGAGGTACGACGTGGACAGGACGGCGACGACGGCCGATCCGAGGATAATTGACTGCTTCTTTTCCTGCATAACGAACGATAATTGTCAAGAAGTGTCGGCGTGCCCGTCGTCGACCTCTGCCTGGACAGGCCGGAGCAAGAAACGGCCGAATGAGGAGAAATCCAATCAGTTTGGGGGAGCGACGGCTCCCGACGCGGCCTCGCTGGCAGCACCGACCGCTTCGCGTGAATCCGAATCCGGCTGTTGCGCGAGCTTTACGATGCCGCGTGCCAGGAAGTATCCGGCCGCGACGCCGAAGAGCGCCCCGGTCGCCAGCCGGCTGAACGGCGTATTGGTCCAGATGCCGGTCGCGTTGAGCGCCCAGTCGATGCCCATCGGGACAAGCGACGCGCCGACGGTCAGCAGCGGTCGGGCCGAGAACACGTGATCCCACCGCCGCAGGACGGCGAAGGCTGCGATCGCCACCGGAATGGCCGCGTAGATCCCGACGCACCGGTGGCAGAGCGCCACCTGTGTGCCCTCAACGTAAAAGCTGCGCGACGGCATTTGATGACAGATCTTCCGGTAGGCACCCATAACGATAGTGCGACCCTGGTCCCCGAGAAGAGGCGTCGAAAACGCCAGCGCCAGCACGGCTACCACGACAGCGGCGGCCAGGAGGAGCCAAAGGAGGGTCTTGTTTGAGATGGGCAAGGCGCGGGGCACGGCGGCTGGTTCGGTGGGCGGCAAGGTCACAGAAAATTAAAGACGATCTCAGGCGGCCTTTGGAACAAGCAAGCGCGATACCAGGTTCTAGCCGACTTGAACAAAACAACGCTTCGGCAATATTTTTTTGCCGGCATACTAGCACTCGCCACTATAGAGTGCTAACAGTCAGGCGTCATTTTCGGGCGTTTTTGAGCTATTAAACAGAGGTTGGAGGAACAATCACAATGGCCAGCATCAAGCCTCTCGGTGACCGAGTTGTCGTGAAAGCGGAGCCTGCCGAAGAGAAGACGGCAGGCGGTCTGATCATCCCGGACACGGCGAAGGAGAAGCCGCAGAAGGGCACAATCGTCGCCGTCGGACCCGGCCGCGTCGAGAACGGCAACAAGATCGACATGACGGTCAAGAAGGGCGACACCGTCCTCTACGGCAAGTACTCCGGCACGGAGATCGCGCTAGACGAAGAGGAATACCTCATCATGCGGGAGACCGATATCCTTGGCATCGTGACCAAGTAGGACGCTTCCGCAGCAAACGACTGATCAAAGACAACCAAGCACACTTAACATAACCATGGCAAAGCAGATAATTTTCGACTCCGACGCGCGGTCAAAACTCAAGACCGGCGTGGACACCCTGGCTGACGCCGTCAAGGTCACGCTCGGTCCGAAGGGCCGCAACGTGATCATTGAGAAGAAGTTCGGGGCACCCACCGTCACCAAGGACGGCGTAACGGTTGCGAAGGAAATAGAACTCGAGGACAAGCTTGAGAACGTCGGCGCCCAGATGCTCAAGGAAGTCGCCTCGAAGACGAGTGACGTCGCCGGCGACGGTACGACTACCGCCACCGTCCTCGCGCAGGCGATCATGACCTCTGGCCTGAAGAACGTCACCGCCGGCGCGAATCCGATGGACCTCAAGCGAGGGGTCGACCGCGCCGTAGTGGCCGTCGTTGCAAACCTTCGGTCGCAGAGCAAGGAGATCCAGGACCGAAACCGAATCTCGCAGGTCGCGACGGTTTCCGCGAACAACGACCCGACGATTGGCGACCTTATCGCCGACGCCTTCGAGAAGGTGGGCAAGGACGGTGTGATCACGGTCGAGGAAGCTCGCGGGACCGAGACGACGCTCGAAGTCGTCGAAGGTATGCAGTTCGACCGCGGTTACCTCTCCCCGTACTTCGTCACGGACGCTGACAACATGGAGGTCGTCCTCGAGGATCCGTACATCTTGATCCACGACAAGAAGATCAGCACGATGAAGGATCTGCTCCCGATTCTCGAAAAGGTTGCCCAGATGGGCCGGCCGTTCCTCATCATTGCTGAGGACATCGAGGGAGAGGCTCTGGCGACGCTGGTGGTCAACAAGCTCCGCGGTACGCTAAAGGTTGCTGCCGTCAAGGCACCGGGCTTCGGCGATCGCCGCAAGGCCATGCTTGAGGACATCGCAATTCTCACGGGCGGCACCGTCATTTCTGAGGAGAAAGGCTACCGTCTCGAGAACGCGACGCTGGATTATCTCGGCAACGCGAAGCGTATCGTGATCGACAAGGATAACACCACGGTCGTCGACGGCGCCGGTGACTCGGATCAGATCAAGGCACGGGCGAACCAGATCAAGCAGCAGATCGAAACGACCACGAGCGACTACGATCGTGAGAAGCTCCAGGAGCGCCTGGCGAAGTTGTCGGGTGGTGTAGCCGTTCTCAAGATCGGTGCCGCCACGGAGCCGGAAATGAAGGAGAAGAAGGCTCGCGTCGAAGACGCGCTTCATGCTACCCGCGCTGCCATCGAGGAAGGCATCGTGCCCGGTGGTGGTGTTGCGTACCTGCGAGCGATCGGTGCGCTCGACTCACTCGAGGGCGACAACGAAGATCAACTCATCGGTATCAGCATCGTTCGCCGTGCACTTGAGGAGCCACTGCGTCAGATCGCCGAGAACTCCGGCATGGAGGGCTCGATTGTCGTGCAGAAGGTCCGTGAGGGCAAGGACGACTTTGGATTCGATGCACAGACCGAG
>JBFHWK010000250.1:0-4998 GCA_041589075.1 Rhodothermales bacterium | reverse complement strand
GCCCGCGGCATCACCGTGTTCGTGACGACACACTACATGGACGAGGCCGAATACTGCGATCGGGTTTCGATGATGGTGGACGGAAGGATCGCCGCCATCGGAGAGCCGGCCGATCTAAAGATGCAATTCGGTGTGGGATCGATAGACGATCTATTTGTCCGACTCGCAAGACCGGGGCAGTCATGAAGAGCTTCCTCGGATTCGTCGTCAAGGAGTTCTATCACATCTTCCGCGATTACCGGACGCTGCTCATCCTGTTCGGTATGCCGGTAATACAGCTCATCCTGTTCGGCTTCGCCGTCCGCAACGAGATACAGGACATCCGGGTCGCGTTCGTGGATCCGTCGAACGATTTCGTGACACAGGAGATAAAGAGCGAGATCGAGGCGTCCGATTATTTCAGCGTTGTCGGCCAACTTTCCGACGCCGATGCGGTGCGTTCCGAGTTCGAGAGAGGCCGCATCATGGAGGCCGTTCTGTTCCAGCCGAACTTCGCTAAGCGACTTGCGCATGACGGCGTGGCGGACATCATGATCATCGCGGATGCAACCGATCCGAACACCGCGAAGACGATGCAGTCCTACACGACTTCCGTGATCCAGGACTACCAGGCCCGGCGTCTCGGCGGCGGCAATCTCAGAATTGCAACGGAAGTCCGGATGCAGTTCAACCCCGAGCTCAAGAGCGTCAATCTCTTCGTCCCCGGACTCATTGCGCTCATACTCATGCTCGTGTGTGCACTGATGACCTCGATCACGATCACGCGTGAAAAGGAGATGGGCACGATGGAGGTCCTGCTCGTGTCGCCTCTTCGGCCCATCGAGATCATTGTCGGAAAGGTCATACCCTACTTCTTTCTCTCCTTCATCAATGTGGTCTCGATCCTCGTTCTTGCGCGCCTTGTCTTTAATGTGCCCGTCAAGGGGAACGTGGCGCTGCTGCTGCTCGAGTGTCTCTTGTTCATCGTGTGTGCGCTGTCGCTGGGCATACTGATCTCGGCGCGCAGCTCGTCGCAGCAGACGGCAACAATGGTCTCGCTGGCGGGACTGCTCCTGCCCACCGTTATCCTCTCGGGGTTCATCTTTCCGATATCCAGCATGCCGCAGATCCTTCAGTGGGTCAGCCACATCGTGCCGGCGAAGTGGTTCCTCATCATCATCCGGGACATCATGCTGAAGGGAATCGGCATCGAGTTCTTCTGGAAGGAGACCCTCATACTTGCGGGTATGACGGTGCTGCTGATGACGGCGAGCATGCGCAGCTTCAAGGTACGCCTGGAATAGATGCGAGTGCTGGCATTCATACTACAGAAGGAGTTCCTGCAGATCTTCAGGAACCGTGCGATGCTGCCCATCATCTTCGTGATGCCGATCATCCAGCTCATCATTCTGGGTAATGCGGCAACGTTCGAGATCCGGCAGATCGAACTGAGCGTGTTGGATCAGGACCGGAGTGCCACGTCGCGGCTGTTAGCGAGTCGACTCGAAGCGTCCGGATACTTCAAGGTGGTCGAGCACGAGACAGGTGATGCTGCATCCGGGGACGCACTGCTGCGCGGTACGGCGGACATGGTGATGCGGATTCCTCGCCACTTCGAGAGGGACCTGCGCCGCCTGGACAAGGCCGACCTGCAGCTCCTTCTCGATGCACAGGACGGTGCGACTGCCGGTGTGGCATTCTCGTACGCGTCGAACATCATCAGCGACTTCGATCGCGACATCTCGATAGAGCGGGTTGGCATGGTGGAGTCGCAGGCGGGTGCGCCGCGCATTGCGGTGGTTTCGGCGAGTTGGTACAACCCCAATCTCAATTACGAGACGTACATGGTGCCGGGCATTCTCGTCGTGCTCGTTACGATGATCGGCATGTTCCTCTCGTCGATGAACGTGGTCCGCGAGAAGGAGATCGGCACGATTGAGCAACTCAACGTCACGCCGATGCGCAAGTATCAGTTCATTACGGGTAAGCTGCTGCCGTTTCTGATCATCGCATTGTTCGAGCTCGCGTTCGGCCTCGTGATTGCGCGCCTGTTGTTCGACGTGCCGATGCTCGGCAGCATCCCGCTGATTTTTGGGCTTGCGGCGGTGTACCTTCTCGTTGTGTTGGGCATCGGCCTGTGGATCTCCACGTTCACGGAGACACAGCAGCAGGCGATGTTTCTGGCGTGGTTCTTCATGGTCATCTTCATCTTGATGAGCGGGCTGTTCACGCCGATCGAAAGTATGCCGCCGTGGGCGCAGGAGCTGACACGCGTGAATCCAGTGGCCTACTTCATCAAGATCATGCGGCGCGTGCTGCTGAAAGGTGCCGGCTTCGAAGCAGTGGTGACCGAGTTCGTCGCGCTGGTGGTGTACGCGGTGCTCGTGTTGACGCTGGCCGTCAGGCAGTACCGGAAGGTGTCTGCGTAGAGATCGATTTTGTCGAAGAAGGGCGGCGGCTTTGACCATAGTTTGCGAACTTCCGCCGTTATCATGCGAGATGCATTGTCTTAGCAGATAAAATGGCGTGTATCCGTAGTTTCAAATTACTCCTCGTGGCGATTCTCTTGAATTCGAGCGTCGTCGCCTGCGCACAGGAGTCGCTCTTCCGGACCGCACCGGGTTCGCCCATTACGGTCGACGCCGACCCCTCTCTTGTCGCGCTTGGTGACGTCGACGGGGACGGTGACCTGGACATTATTGTCGCCTACGCGGCGGAGCCGTCAGTAGGTGTGCTGTTGGGTCTGGGCGATGGCCGCTTTCAAATTGCACCCGCCGCAAGCGTGTCACTGCCGGATGAACCGAACGCCATCGCGGTCGGAGATCTCGATGGCGACGGGCTCCTCGATGTAGCGATCAGCAGCCACGACAGCTACGCCGTTGTCGTGCTAGCGGGAGACGGCGCCGGCGGATTCTCGCCGCGATCTCAACCGCTCCGGATGAGGAGTGGCGACAGGCCCCACACACACGGACTGCGGCTCGCGGACGTCAACGCCGACAGTCATCTCGACGTACTGACGGTCAATCATGACGACGGCGATGTTTCGGTATTGCTTTCCGACGGCACGGGCCGGTTTTCCGCTGCTGCGGGCTCGCCCTTTTCAGTAGCGCCGAGTCCGTACCCGCTCGGAGTGGGAGACGTGAATCGTGATGGCCACGTGGATGCGGCCGTGCCGAGCACGGTGCGGTCCGAGGGAACGGTTTCGCTGCTTCTGGGAGACGGTTCAGGAGGTTTTGAAGAGGCTCAGGTTACGATGCGCACACGCCAGCCCTGGTTCGCCGCGATCGGGGACATTAACGGCGATGAGAGTGACGACCTCGTCGTGACCCATCAAGAACGTCCGGAAGTGTCCGTGTTGTTATCCGGCGGAGATGCCGGCCCCGTTGAGGTGTCGGGCTCGCCGTTCAATTTCGGTGCCACCGGATGGGGGGTTGTCATCGATGACTTCGATGGCGACGGCAATGCCGACCTCGCCGCCGTCGCAGGCTCGGTCGTGCCGGTACTCGTCGGTGACGGCACGGGCTCCTTTCGCCCGGCCACCGGTTCTCCCTTTCGTATTGGCCGTGGTGCGTGGAGTCTTGCGGTCGGTGACGTCAACGGCGACGGGAAAGCGGACATCGTCACGGCGAACACCGAGTCACGAGACGTCTCGGTGCTATTGGCGCGCTGATGCCAGACGACTGCGGATGCCGTTGCGAATCGTTCCGTCGTCGAGATACTTACGCAGGTGCGTTCCGGGGCAGCTGGTTGCGGCGAGATCCGAGTGGCCGTAGATCCGATCGAGCGGGATGTCAAACTTCCCAACGGCCCACGCCATCAAATTCGTGATGGCTTCGATCTGCTCTTTCGTTGATTCCTGGATGTCGTAGTTGCCGAGTACACTGATCAGAAGGTGGCCATCGACATCATAGCGCGTGTTCGTTTCGCCGCGATACCGATGGTCGCGACCCTCATAGATTATGCCGTCAAGACCAATCAAGAAATGATAGGGGACGTCCCACCAGTTGCGATCTGACTCGCTCCACAGCTGGAGGTCGCGGATCTTTTTCGCCACGTCGTCTTCCGGACGGAGCGGTTCCGCGCTACCACTGTGGTGAAGCGTGATCATCCGGATGTCGTGTTTGATCCGAAGACGCATCGTCGCGTCCCCGGCGCGTTGTGATTTGGCAACGTCTACTGGAAGGTCGGTGACGATGCCGACTTCGATCTCCGTCTTGCCGGCCCCGAGTTCGTCGTCGGACGTATGCGCGGCGAGCACCGCTACGTGGTAGTCGTTCCAGTTAAAGGCAGCGCGTTCAGGTACGTGGCGCACCTCTTGAGACGTACCGTTGACAAGTAAAACGGCCACGGTGTCGGGCGCGCCGTCACCCTTAGCCCGTGACATTTCGATCAGATGGATCGTGAGCGGTCCGAACACCAGCGAGTCACCCGGTGCGAGGTTGCGCCGGACGCCGCGTGCCTCGTGGCCGCGGGGAGGGTGTGCCTCCCATTCGCTGTGCGGGATGACGGCCGGGCGCGCGACCTCATCGGGGGCCTGTACCATGTCGGAGGTGGAGCCGCAGCCGACGAGAATAGCCGTCAGGGCAGCGAATAGGGTCTTTTTCATCTATACGATGGGTTCAAGGCCGGTGTGCCAAAGTACGTTTTTTGGGATTTCCGGAAACCTTTTGACGTTTTATCGTATATCGACGATAAACGATGCGATTAATCGGACGCAACGATGAAAGGAGCAGTTTCAGATGAGCGGCTTGCTGTGTGGGCAAAGGCACTGAGCCATCCGGCGCGGATCGCAATTCTGCGCACACTGGCGGAGCGCAGCACGTGCATTTGTGGCGAGATCGTAGACGTCGTACCGCTCGCCCAGTCGACCGTGTCGCAACACCTCAAGGTATTGCGCGAGGCCGGTCTGATAGTCGGCCAGGCCGATGGGCCGCGGTCGTGCTATTGCCTCGACACGTCGAGCGTCACCGAACTACGGAACGAGCTCGATGGTCTGCTTACTCATCTGGCATGCTGTGG
>JBFHWK010000249.1:0-5045 GCA_041589075.1 Rhodothermales bacterium | reverse complement strand
GAGTTGCGAGCGTTTGCGAAGACGGATCTGCTGCAGCGCGGACAGTCGCAGATACTTACGTTCAAACTCACGCCGAAGGACCTCGCGTCTTTCGACTCGAAGCAGTCTGCCTGGGTTGCGGCGAAAGGTACGTACACGCTGAAGGTCGGCACCTCGTCCCTCGACATCCGGCAACGCGCAACGTTTCAGCTACCTGCAGAGCAGGTCGTTGGAAAGGTGAACAAGGTATTGACGGCGCAGGTGGACATCGAAGAACGGAAGGCTACGCCCGCCCCTGTCGTCCCCTCTCGGTGAGGGTGACGGAGTTCGTTGGTGGTCATCCCTTATTGAGTGGGGACGGAGTGCATAGTTGGTCACCCCTCTAAAGAATAGAATCAACGTTCACAGATGTCGCGGTGAGGGTGACGGTTCAGATTGGGAGTTTACCTCCTCTTTGAGGAGGAGTTCTGGGAGAGAAGCATAACGTCATCCCGGCCCGCGAGCCGGGATCCATGTGCGGCTGAGCGAACCTCACTGCCATATGGATATTCGCCGCGCTCAGCAGTCGCCACTACGTGGCTCGTGTCTCGCATCCCCCGCGTCCGCGCGCGCAGGCCGCGGGAAAGACGATGGTGTTGAACGCGGCTACCCCCTGCGGTGGAGTGAAGCCCGCGGCTACGGCAAGCACGACCCTTCGTACAGCCCGAAGTGGCGAATAGCCGGGTTCGCGCGGGATTTCTCGATGACGAGGCGAACTTTCTCCGTGATCACCAGGTTCGTCCGATCCAGCTTCTTCTGACCGATGGTCGTGCCCCGGCTGACCGTTCTCCATCGCGTTCCAGTCCAGGCGTCGACCCGGTAAGCTTCCACGCGCTGCCCGTACGCGATGGCCTCTTCCACCTCAATGACATTAAACCGGCTGGGTCCAACGTCGATCTCCACCCAACCCGTCGTCACGTCGTCGTCGGTCGTCCAGAACGTGTCGGGGTGCTCGTCGACCACGTGCTCCGGCCGCCAGCCGGGGTCGTTCTGGCGAAACGAGCTGGCGCTGACCGATCGTCCGAAGGCCAGGTTGTTCGCGAAGAGGCGATCCAGTGCGGCCCGTAACGACAGGAGGTGCTGCACGTCCGTTCCGGGGAGAACGCCACGTGCGTTGGCGGGGACGTTGAGCAGCAGCGTGCAGTTGCGGCCGACCGACGTGAAGTAGATCTCCAACAACGTGTTCACGGACTTGACGCGCCCGTCCTCGCGGCGTCGCCAGAACCAACTGGGGCGGGCGGACACGTCGCATTCGGCGGGATACCAGCGGCCGTCATGCTCGCTCCACTGCGTCTTCCCAGCCAGGCCCGTTTCGTTCCCGACCCACCGGACGTCCGGCCCGGCGTTCGCAATCACGGCCTCAGGTTGATACCGGCGGATCGTGTTCCAGTAACGCTGGAGATCGTATGGCGGAACCGCCACGTTCTCGCCATGCGCGCTATCAAACCAGATCTCAAAAAGGGGGCCGTAGCCGGTGAGCAGTTCGGTGAGCTGGTTCACAAAGAAGTCGTCGTAGGCGGGCGTGCCCCAGGAAGGTTCGTGCCGATCCCACAGCGGGAAGTAGAGGCCGCAGGGCAGCCCGGCTTCATTGCAGGCGTCCGTCACCTGCCGCACCACGTCGCCCTTGCCGTCTTGCCAGCGACTGCGGGCGACGCTATGGTCCGTGTAGGCGCTCGGCCAGAGGCTGAACCCGTCGTGGTGCTTCGACGTGAAGATGAGCCCTCCGAAGCCGGCAGCCTGGGCCACCTCGACCCACTGCCGTGGTTGGAGGCCGAGAGGCTGGAATTGCTGCGGCGACTCGCGGCCGTCGCCCCACTCTTTCCCCGTAAAAGTGTTCATGCCGAAGTGGACGAACAGCAGCATCCCGCGCTCCTGCCAGACCAACTGCCGCGGCGACGGCACCGGAAGCGGCGCGGAGATCGCCGGGGACGCGGAGATGGACGTGGACGTAGCCGGACGGACCGGGGCCAGCGCGGGCGACAGTTCGCACGAGTCCTCGGTCGTGTCGCAGCCGGTGAGGAGGAGCCCAAGGGCGCTAAATAGAAGCCGAGCGCGCATAATCGTCGTGAGGCAGTCAGGTACGGGAGAGGATCAAAGGACGGCTCGCCCTGTGACCTTCTCCGGCAGATTAAGGCCTTTTCTGAGGCACATAGAGATGTCACCCTTGTTCGTGAAAGCACGGACGAGATAGGCGCGCGGCAATGAACTGCCTGCACTTCGATTGCTGCCCAACAAGGTAGCGATTGACGCGCGCCAAACTCCAACCGAATCTGTGGCCGTCCGCGGGAATGACGCTGGTGTAAAACCCGGCTCCCCCCTGTAGTCCCCCCTCGGTGAGGGGGGACGGAGTATGTTGGTGGTCACCCCTCGGTGAGGGGGGACGGAGTATGTTGGTGGTCACCCCTCGGTGAGGGGGGACGGAGTGCCTTGGTGGTCACCCCTCGGTGTGGGGGGACGGAGTGCGTTGGTGGTCACCCCCGGTGTGGGGGGACGGAGTGCGTTGGTGGTCACCCCTCAAAAGAACAGAATGAACGTTCACAGACGTCGCGGCGAAGGGGACGGTCTAGATCGCGAGTTTCACCCTCCTCTCTTGGGGTAGGAGGAGCACCGCCTCCGTTGAAGTCTACTTCAAACGTCATCCCGGCCCACGAGCCGGGATCCATGTGCGGCTGAGCGAACCTCGCTGCCATATGGATAGTCGCTGCGCTCATCAGTCGCCGCTACGTGGCTCGTGTCCCGCATCCCCCGCCTCCGCGGGGGCAGGCCGCGGTAACGACGTGGGCTAGATCACATCGCGGAGTCCCCCTCCGCAACAATCCGACCATCGTCCGCAACACGACCGGGCAGCGGCAAGCCCGCCGTCAACTGTTCCACGCTCTCGTAAACCCGTGCACGCTCCTGCCGCAACCTCGCGACCGCGTCACCCAGACTTCTTCGTGTCATGCGCACGCGTAAAGCACGCAGCGTTGCTGCGGAAAGCTCGCCGTAGACCAACGCAAGCGCACCGCCCGCAACCGCCAGCACAACAGTCATCACGGCAGCAGTTATCGGGATATCCGGAATCGTCGGAAACATGAGGTGCAGCTCGTGATGCGCCTTCGCCGCCAGATAGGCGGCAATGCCCCACGTAAGTGGAAAAAGAATAACACCGCCAAGAATCTTCGCACTGGCAACATCCTTCGGTTCCTTCGACACAAGCCGCGCCAATCTTCTCAAGAGATAGTACGGTACCACGTTGATGACGTAGCCGATTAGGAGAACCGGTGGAATAAGCAGGAATACCGCGACAAACTGGAGAACTGACAGCACGACCCAGAGCGGTGACATCAAGCGTGGGTTTTGTGTCAGCTCGTGATCCTCGAGTCCGATCGCACGCAGGTCACGATCGTATCTCGAAAGATCTTCCTTCAGCAATCGTATCTCCTCGGGATGGCTGTTTCGCCGCATGCGGTAGGCGTACCAGACGCGCGCAAAACCGAGTTCACGTTCTGCGATGGTAGGCGGTCGCAGTTCGCGTCCTGCCCGGTCGGCGCGCTCGGCGCGCAGGAGCTTCCTCAGCCGGTGCATCAGATGGTGAAGCCCCCAGTCCTCCGTGACGCGGACGACTTCGATGAGCACCTCTTCGATTTTGTCCGTAAGTGCCCGGCACAGCTCGCGTCGCTCAGGGCTGCCCGCCTCGACACCTGGCCGCAGCTGCATCGAGGCCGGCATGTCGATCGGTTCGTGGAAAGAGATAAGGACGCGCGATCGGAAAATATCCTTTCGGTCATAATGAAGACCAACCGGTATTATGACCGGTGTCGGGCGCTCGGATCCGGCCAACTCCACGGCCCGATAGTACAGACGCGCCGCCCCGGTCTTGATGTCGGACAAATGCGGGAGGTCGTGACTGAGGCCTTCCGGGAACAGTGCGGAGTACGATCCGCGCGCGAGTTCGGCAGCCAGATTCTCAAGACTGCGCTCATTCACTTTCTTGCGCGCCTCCCGATTTTTGTCACTGCGATCAGTCGACCGATAGATTGGAACCGTCCCCAGTCGCCGCATCAGCGATCCCAGAATCGGCCACTTGAACAAACCGTGGCGTGCACCAAAGACGATCCGGCCGGGGAAGTTCGCCATGATCAGCGCCGGATCGACGAGGCCGTTCGGGTGCCACGCGACCACCAGCCCGCCTCTGTCCAGCGGGATACGGTCCACACCTTCACACGCGATTTCACGGAAGAAAACGCGTGTCAAGAATCGAACGCAGCCGCGCAGTATGCGGTAATCTCGAGGCAGATCGGTCGTCATCACTAATTAGATGCTGCCGCTTGCAACCGAAGATGATAAACATCTTCGTGGTGTGTCGCTGAGGCATCGCGGAAATCGTCGGCCGAATCTCATGGCGCAATCTTTGTTCCGGCACCGCGGTTCGCTATCGTATGCAGCTCAGTCACACCCCCATCGCCGACGTGAAACGACCTTCACGAACCCCAATGGTATGATGATGAGAATCGCAGTTGGACAGCGCGCATCTCGAAGCCTCACACTTTCCGATAGACATGTCAAGATTTTTGCCGAGCTGACCGGCGACTACAACCCGCTCCATTTCGACAGGTCGTTCGTTCAAAGAACCAAGTTCAAGAAGCTCATTGTCCAGGGCGGCTTGACGACCGGTCTGCTCCATGCACTCGTCGCGACCGATCTACCTGGCCCGGGCACCGTCTTCCTGAGCCAGAACTGGAAGTTCACCGCACCGGTTTTTATCGGCGACACCATCACGGCCGAGGCCGAGGTTCTCAGTGTGCACGAGTCGAAACCCGTCACTCAGCTAGGCATCACCGTCAGGCGCCAGACGGACGAGATTGTACTGGAAGGTGAAGCCTGGTGCTACACGTTCTCTCCGGGAGAGTAATCAGTGCGAATAGGCACGTTCGGAGGCTCGCCGCTCGCGCCGTAGGCTTCAGGCAGTGCTTCGATTCGTTGCTTCCGCGCTCTCTTTCGCAATCCGCAGCGCCCGCCTGCGGACCGCACCACTAAAGGGCCCT
>JBFHWK010000248.1:0-5057 GCA_041589075.1 Rhodothermales bacterium | reverse complement strand
GGCCCCGGTAAACGGGCACTTGCCGTTCGTACTCATCACACGTCCTCTGATCGACTTGAAAGCGAGTAAACAACCTGTGGACGTATGTTCGTGGTAGGCCGATTACCTGTCAAACAAAGGCGCGTATTATAACGCAAGATTTCACGGACCGAGATGAATGGTCACCGAGATGCGGGAGAATACGGACCCCGTTCAGGTCACGCCTGAATGTATGCCTGGAGACGTCGCAACGTGTAGCAGGGAATAGCTGTCCATGCCGTTCGGTGAGTCCCCGCGAGACTATGCAGTAGTCGAATCTTTCTGGGACCCAGTGTTCACATCGGCATCATCTTGCGCAACTATACGGCCGCTCAAAGTGTTCAGAAGAGCGCAGTCGCAGCAATCAGGTGAAGAGTGTTCTTTTCGAGTAATCGATCCACGGTGATGAGACGTATGCACAGAGAAAAGACACGAATATCGTCCTTTCTCTTGGGTGCATGTCTTGCAGTCTTCGGCCTTGGATGTGACTCCACCGGAGATGATTCGATATTCCACACGATTCCCGGAGAAATACTGTTCCTATCACCCGACTCAACCGGGACGTCTCAGCTGTTCAGTATGAACGCGGAGGGTGGTGACGTTCGGCAGATAAGCTTTGAAGCCGATTTTCCAATTGTAGCCGCTGTATGGTCACCGGACGGACAACACATTGCACTTCTGAGCCTAAAGGGGTGGGTCAAGTTCTACGGCCCCGCCCTCTACATCGTAGATTCTGACGGGGCTAATCCCTACCAACTCTTACAGGGAAGTGAGCCGAACGCGGCGTCAGGCCGGTACCCACTTGTCTGGTCGCCTGACTCAAAGAAGATCGCCTTCAAGCGACTTCTGGTACCGGAGGCGTTGGGTGTCTTCAAGACGTTTGTTAGTGACACTGACGGCAGAGACCTGGTTACTCTAGGCAACGATCATGACTCTGAGGAGATCTCTGATTGGAAGGCGGACGGTTCAACGTTGCTGGGGCACGCGGACGGGCTTGTCTTTGATTCGTTGGGTCGCCGCATCGA
Source organism: Rhodothermales bacterium (assembly GCA_041589075.1). Taxonomy (GTDB): domain Bacteria; phylum Bacteroidota; class Rhodothermia; order Rhodothermales; family JABDKH01; genus JBFHWK01. Next base: position 4,014 of record JBFHWK010000248.1, on the reverse strand, counting down.
GTACTCCTTCTTGTCGACGTGGTCTTTGCTCGACGGCCAGCGTTCGTGGCTGTTAGGCGATCCGGGCGAGAGTCTTCTATCTCCGAAGTGGTCACCAGATGAAGCTCATATGGTGTTCGCTCTTTCGCGCAACGGCCAGCAGGATCTGTACACGGCACTGAGTGATGGATCAGAGGCGCGTCTACTAACTAACAGCGAGTTCAAGTTTATCAGGCCCGTTGCATGGTCTGCAGACGGCAAAATCCTGGCCCGTGGTTTCAGTAGGAATCGCGATGGGGACTGGATAAGCAGGATCGTCTTTGTCGACGTCGAGACAGGCAGTGTCACTGACGCATCCCCTTTTCCGGACGTCGATAACATTCCAATGAGCTGGCTTGGTAATGACTAGGCAGTTCACAATCCCAGATCGGTGAAGATGACGAAATGAAGCTTTCAGGATTGATTCTCATCATCGCAGCGCTCCTTGCATCAGCAGCAACGCCCGCGTCGCAGCATCGAAAAAATGTGCGCTCGAATGCAACAATACCTTGCACCTCAAGGTATACGGCACCATGAAACCATTAGATCTATCCAAGGAACTGGTTGCCGCGTCTTCGCGGCCGATGGTCTTGTCCATCCTCGCCCGCGGCGAAACGTACGGTTACGAAATCCTGCGTCAGGTTTTGGTGCTGTCGGGCGGAAAACTCAAGTGGTCCGAGGGCATGCTATACCCCGTTCTTCATCGTCTCGAGCGTGAGGGGCTGGTGCGAGCTCGGTGGGTAACCGCAGACTCCGGACGTCGACGCAAATACTATCGACTGACAGCTTCGGGGAAACGCCGGCTCGCCCAGGATCGGGCAAACTGGATGACCGTCCATCAAGCTCTCAGTAAAACGTGGGCGATACAAAATGTTTAGTCTTGAACTAGCCGTCGCAAAATGGCGTGACGATCTGGCGAAGGAAGGCTCGCTCTCAAGAAAAGACCTCGACGAGTTGGAGGATCACCTCCGTTTTTCGTACGAGGCGTATATCGCCGGCGGCCTTCAGCCGGCACTTGCCTTTGAGAGCGCCCGAGACGACATCGGAACACCCGCCGAGCTCTTCGCCGAGTTCAGCAAGATGGACGATCCGCTATGGCGCCGACTGATGACGGCGGGCTGGTCGGCATTCCTGGTTTCTTTCTTCCTCCCCGTCCACAAATACGGAATCTCGCTGTTCAAAACGGACATCTTCTCGGGTGACGTGCCCGGGTTCGAAGCGTTCGTCTATTCGGTCACCGGAGAGTCAGGGCTCATTGGTACCCTGAGCGCGCTTACCAACCTCTTGTTGATCGGTACGATGTGGAAGATCGCTGACTACGGCCGCACCGGGATCTTCACGTGGACGGGAATCATCATGGCGGCGATGCTGCTGAACCTGTGGTGGGTCACCGAAGGGATTGCCGACTTGAGACCGGGTTACTATCTCTGGTGCGCGTCGTTCGGTACCGTCGCATCCGGATTGTTTTTGCGTGCGAGAGAGCTTGCCGTCGCACCTGCGACCGTTCCGGCCGGCTGATGGCGCGACCGCGCTACGTCGCGGGAGGAGCCGGGACAAGTAGCTCACGGAAGTGACAACTCATCAGCGGGCCACGATGAGGCTTCTCGTCTCCACCCAACCGCCGGTGCTTAAACGAACGAAGTACACGCCGGCGGGCAGCAAGGACGTGTCAAGGAAGAATTCGTGGCGACTCGGAGGGTAGAATCCATCGACGAACGTCTGGATCTGACGGCCGAGCAGGTCGAATAGTGACGCTCGCACCATCTTAGGTCCGTCCAACCGAATGGTAAGAGTGGCGTAGTCGTAAGCGGGATTGGGATGCAGCATGGCCGACCTAGTCTCTGGATCTCGCCGCGGCTCAATACTGGTATAGCGCCGGGTACCATACTCCTGACCGCCAACGCGCGCATAGGTGAGCCAGTAGTATTCCAGACTCCCGCCCTCAGTCCAGCCGATGTTTGCCGCATAGCACATGCTCCAGCAGCACGGTATGTGGAAACACTTGATCGCTGCAACGTCGACACCAAGCACCGTGCCACCGTACCCACCGGATACGAAGTAGGTGTCCCATGGGGCGCGCGCATACAGCGTGTCTCTAAAATCCGACCTAAAGGCCACGCACTCGTGCAACTTGTCCCAGGTACGGGCTTCGTCACACTCAGTATCCGGAACGTCGCTTGAGTCGGCAGTCACGTCGGTAAGCACGACCAGTCCGCCGCTGCTGTCGTATCGGACGTAGTGTCGGTATACGAGTGGCCCGCGGGGAACCGGGATAGTAGTGTCCAACACATAGTAGTGGCGCCCGTCTGCCAGCGTGTCGCCTACAATTGACCTGTGAGTCAGCGACGGGCTTTCGACACCATTATACTCCCACACGTTGCCTACGCCGAGCGGATAGTACCCCCGCCAGTCGAGCGTATCGGGGACGGGGTCCTGCGCCGTGGCAGGCGTCGCAAGAATTACGGCCAGTATGAGCGCGACAACACGCATCATCGCGCCACCACGAGGCTTCGTGTCGCACCGCTTTCTTCCGCCCTCAGCCGCACAAAGTACACACCGGCGGGCAGCGCGGACACGTCAACCGTCTCGGCGTGACGTCCGGCGTTGTACCAGCCGTTGACGACTTCCCGCACCCTGCGGCCGAGAAGATCGAACAGTTCTACCTTTACGTCAGCCGGACCGTGTGTCGTGAACGTGACAACGCCCCTGTCCGACAGCGGATATGGGTAGACGTGGAGCAGTTGTTCGGCGGGTGAACGATCACTCGATTCGACACTCGATATCACCTGCCCGCCGACGACCGCAGAGTGAAGTTCCGCGTAGTCGCCAAGCATGCCGTACGCGTAGACGACTCCCACACCCGGTGCGAAGGCGTACAGGCGGTCTGCGTCCAACGCGGGATGGTCGAAGAAGACCCTGACACAGTTTTGGAATCTGCCTGCCCCGACCTCCACCGTCACGTTTCGCTCGACGCTCACCTCAAAACTGTCTCGTGTGCCCCACAGATCAGGGAAGCGATATCCTGCGCCCTCATCCAGCGTGAAATCGAGAAACAGGATTCCCCTACCACCAGAATACGACCAGATACGTCCGATCGCGTCGGTCCGAAGCGTGTCCGCAAGCGCAAAAGGAAAGCCCGTCACGTGATACACATTGCTGTCTCGCACGACTGACTCTGATACGGAGAACGTACCTCTCCACACTGTGTCGAGCGGCGCGTTTGGTGGATCAAGGACGGTCATGTAGGTCCAGGTGTCACCAACCTCGAGGGGCAGGTAGTTCGTCGCTTCTGCCACGGCGAACGTCATTTTCGTGCCGATTTCCTCGCCGCCAATTCGAGCGTAGCGGAGTTGCTGCTCCGTTCCCAGCGGGAAATACCCGTGCCAGTCGAGCGTGTCAGGGACGTCGTCCTGCGCGGAGACGGACAACGGTCCCGAGGCGATAGCCGCCAAGAAGACGAGTGCAGAGAAGCGCATATCAGTAACCCGGTTCGGGCGCGCCTCAACGAAGATGGCCATAAGTCGAATCGTCAAGTAGGGAAAGGCTGTCCTGGCCGTCCGGGGAATTCGTACGGGTTCAGTGCACGCGATAGGCCGACGAGGAGCGTGGCGTCGGTGGCGGATGTGCCGAGACGCACCGGATAGCCGCGCGCGAATCGCCCCGAAGACAACTTGCGACACCGCGACAGAAGTGGATTAACGCGGTAGAACGATCACCAATCGCCGTCTTGACTGATTGGCCACCCGTCGAGCGCCGGCTCTCCATACCATTCTGTACCGTTTTTGTTAATATGCACCTAGTCCACATGGTGACGAACGTCACATTCAAAAACTCAAGCTTGCATCGACAGATAGTTATGAATCTACGATACAACCTGGCGCTTGTCGGACTTCTGATACTCGCGGGCGGGGCGACGGCCGCCGCCCAGGAGCAAACGGTGGGCCTGTTCCTCCACGACGACCGAGCGTACGACGGTTACACGCTAATCATGCCGCT
>JBFHWK010000247.1:0-5099 GCA_041589075.1 Rhodothermales bacterium | reverse complement strand
CCGGTCAAGGTCCCGCGGCCTGTAGCCGAGCCGCTCGGCCAGCGCGCGGCCCATTTCGAAATGGAACTTCCCGGACGGATCGTTCGCCACACGGCGATACATGTCGACGACTTTGTCCCGGAGTTCGAGTTCGTTGACTTGGACTGACATGGCTTTTCGCCCTCACGATCTGTATGAGGTACCAGTGAGTGTAGTGGGTGCCCGCAGTGCTCGCGCCACGGGTCCTGATCGACGCGGGCCGGAAAGCCGGAATCAAGGAACGCCGGATCAGAAGTGCAAGATGGACGAGCGTGAAAAGCAGCGGTCCGATTGATCCATGACGGCTTTCCTCTCGCACCTTCCGTGTCAGACTCCTCCACGCGGCATAACGTGGATTACACCACACTCATTGAGGTGCCGCATCCTTACGGTCTGCCCATTGACCCATAATCATCTTTAAGATTTTCGGAGGATTTGAGTGTTATGACAGGTATTCGATTTGCTTTTATGTGCGCGTGCCTAGCACTCGTGCTCGTAGGGTGTACGTCCGATAACGCGTTGTCGGTCAACGAGGAAGTGCTGGCCTTCGAAACGACTGCGCCGGACGGTGCCGTTCACGCCAAGAGAATGGTCTCCCGGCCATTCAAGGGATCGGTCGATGTCGAGACGATTATGGCGGACGGTCCATATCTGTGCATGCTCATGCCTGAGGAGTTCTGTGCCCTGAGGTGCCCCAACGCGACGAAGACCCCGACGTGGGTCATCGGGTTCACAGCTCAGGGACATGCGACGCACTTGGGTCGGTTTCGAGCTTCAGCCGAGCACTGTTCCGACGTCGTGTTCGATCCGACCACAATGGCACCGGTTTCCGCAGTGTACGGTGACGGCGAATTCGAGGTCGTAGCGGCTAACGGAGACCAAATGTTCGGCACGTACGGCAGCTACGGAGTGGACGGTGACGGTGTGGCCGATACCATTGCGCCCGGTGTCGCTGACTTCCACGATCGGGTTAGCCTGGCCGGCGGTACAGGCCGCTTCGTCAATGCCACCGGTGTGCTGCAGGAGGACGGCTTGTTTGACGTTGCGACCGGCGCCATAACGTACTGGACGATGCACGGGGAGATCCGCTATGCTGCTGCGGATCGAAGCGGCCGCTGAGCACCAACGCGTTGCGCCCGGCCGTGGGTTGGCAAGATCGTGCGTGTCCGCGACAGGTAGCGATGGACAGCGGTAAAACGTTGCTGGTGTGCTAGAGATCTAAGACGACCATCTCCAGGGTGCCGGGCACGCGCTTGCCGTCCCTAAGCGTAGCCTGCCACCAGTAGACGACTACCTGGGTCTCGGAGGGGTCCTGGCTCATCAATATCTCGTCGTACGGGACGGACTTCGTTCGGCCCGGTGCGACGCTTCGCTCGTCGTCGAGATGCGGTATCCAGTCGATCAAGAACGACAGTTGACGGCCTACGATGAAGTAGTAGATGTACTCGTTGAGTCCGTTCTGAATGACTACGTCGACGCCCGTCGTGCGAACCTGCACGCCGCCGACCTCCTCGTCGAGGTTGTCGACGATCGCGCAGCCCGCGAGGACACCGCAGATCAAGACCGTAGCCGCCAACGCCGCCCTTCGCCTAACACGCGGGTACATCTCCATCATCCTTGTCGTGTTCAGAAGCCTCCGGCTAGTCTCGTCCCTCGGGTTGTACGCCGCGAAGGGAGGAGAGCTTCCGTCGATAGAGGACAATTCGGGGTCCTCCGGCAAGTCAGTGCTCGCATGCGGCGACACCGGCCGCGTTGGTCCTCTCGAAGGCTTGCGAACGAGCTCCCGGACCACCCGCCTGCCGGAGGGACATTTGTATACGAAAGATGGGACGTGCCCGTCCATGGAATACGCACGTCACGTGCGAGGGACCAACCCCTGACTACGTTGCCGCCGAACAAAGTTTCGAAACCAAACGCAAACGCGGAGGGTCCCAATGGACACCCGAAAACTCAAGTTAGGCATGATCACGATCGCTGCCTCCGTATTGCTGATCGCGGTTGTGGCCTGCGAAGATTCGCTGGTCACCGATGTCCCGGCCGGCACGGAAGAGCATCAGTCGACGACCGCCCTGGCCAAAGACTTCGACGTGTCGAAGGACGGCCCGGGGGCGCTCACCGTTATGACCCGCAATGTCTACGTGGGTGGTAATGTTGATCTCGTGCTCGAGGCAGCCCCGCAGGACGTGCCTATCGTTGTCGGCCAGGTCTTCCAGGAGCTTATCTCGACCGATTTTGCCGAGCGCGCGCAGTCGTTCGCTCGCGAGATTGCCGCGACTAGGCCGCACCTCATTGGCTTGCAGGAGATCTCTCTGATTCGCAGGCAGAGTCCCGGCGACCTGGTTGCCGGCGGAACGACACCGGCGGAGACAGTCTTTCTCGACCAGATGGACGTGCTGATGACTGCTCTCGCTGCGGCGGGACTGGACTATCGTGAGGTTGGCTCGGTCGAAAACCTCGATGTGGAAGCACCGATGCTGACCAGTGTGTCGCCGCTCTCGTTCGACGACATCCGGCTCACCGATTACGACGTGCTCCTTGCACGCGCCGACGTCATAACGGCGAACGTTGATGAAGTGAACTACGACGCGGTACTACCGGTCCCGGGAATCGGCGTCCTCACGCGCGGGTACGTGGCCGCGGACGCGACCGTGCACGGGCGCACATACCGTGTCTTTACGTCGCACCTCGAGCCGGTTACGGTTCCTGAGATCCTGCCGGTGCAGCTCGGGCAGATTCAACAGCTCGTTGCGGCCACGCAGGGACTCGGCATGCCGGCAGTCGTGATCGGCGACCTGAACACAGGTCCGGGTCGTCCCGGTTACGACGTGCTGATCGCGAGTGGACTCGTCGATGTGTGGAATCGGAACGTTCGCCCAGCGAGCGACGGATATACATGCTGCTTCCCGTCTAATCTTCGCGGCGACAGCCGGACGCCTGATATGAGGATCGACCTCGTGCTGTATCGACCGGCGAACACAAGGCACGGCAACGACGGCCTCGGATCTGTGTTTGTCGACCTGGTCGGCGAGGCCCCTGAGGACATCACGCCGTCCGGCCTGTGGCCGTCCGATCACGTGGGGGTGGTTGCCACTCTCCGCGTGCCGGCTGCAGCACACAAGTAGACACGCCCCGCATACGCTCCATGGCCGAGTCACTCTCGGCCATGGGAATCCGGGTTCGAATTCATGCCGTTTGTCTTTAGCTCGAATACCGTCCGAGCCGTCGGCACGACGCAATACAGAACGGCGACAACGATGGTATATTGATTTAAACGGCCCTCGCTGGGGTCGGACGGGTTCGGCCGTGAACGTCCGCAAAACCATTGCCCTGATACGAACCGCCCTTGTAAAGCCTCCCGTCTGGGAGCAGGACGAGGGCTTTCGTGGCGTCGTCTACGATCACACGCGGCAGGGTCTGTTTGCAGCCGGTCTGCTGGCGGCCGCCGGAACGGTCGTTTACCTCTTCGTAAACCTCGTCGCACTGGAGAAGACGCCTTCGCTCGTCTTCGAGGCCGCTGGTGGTTCGAAGTCGACCGTCGTCCTCTGGGACAAACTGCTTGTCCTGGCGGCGGGCATCCTGTTTCTCGTTGCCCAGCGCTGGGAGGCGGCGGGAAGGTGGGGGCGCTGGGTGGGCATTCTCGTCGTGGTGCTGGCGTCAGCCGGAAGCGTATTCGACGACGTGCACGCGGGAGACATAGACTTTGCCCCGGTTTACCCGACGCTCTTCGCTCTCGTAGCTACCGGCACGCTCCCATTGCGACCGCTGCAGACACTGGCTATGACGGTGTGTGTGTCGGTCGCTCTGTTCCTCGGTGAGGCACTGCTCGTGCCCGGAGGCAGTACCGCGGCTCTTGGCGTCATACCGGAGCAGATCCCATTCATGTTTGTCGTTACCGTCGTGCTCACCGGGATCAGCATGCTGCTGTTCGTAACACGATACGAGCAGTACCGCGCGCGCGCGGTGGCTGAGTCTCTTCAGAAGCGTGTGACCGACTACGCACGCGACCTCGAGGACCATGCCGTACTTCTCGAAGACGAAAAGAGGCGCACGGAAGAGCACGCCCGCAAGGTGGTCGAGCTCGAGCGGCTCAAGGACCGCTTCTTTGCAAACATCAGTCACGAGTTTCGGACACCACTTACCCTCATCATGGGTCCGGCGGACGACGCCATCGAAGGTGAGTACGGATCGATATCCGACGGCGTCAAGTCGCAGTTCGCGCTAATCCGATCGAGCGCCCAGAGGCTGCTTAGACTTGTTAATGATCTCCTCGATTTGTCGAAGCTCGATGCAGGGGCCGTAAAGCTGCATCCGCGAGATGTGGATGTTGCGGAGTTCCTCACACCGATCGTGGGCTCGTTCAGTGATCTCGCACGTCGTAAAGGCCTCAAGCTGCTGCATGAGTCTGACATCTCGTCATTGCAGGCCAGTTTCGATCCGGATGCTATCGAGAAGGTCGTGTTCAATCTGATTTCGAACGCGCTGAAGTTCACGCCGGCAGGCGGGTCGGTGCGTGTGAAGCTCACGACGGAGTCCGGCGATGACGGTGAGCAATTCTGCATCTCCGTTCGCGACACGGGCTCGGGAATTGAGTCCGATCAACTGCAGCACATCTTCGATCGATTTCATCAGGTGGAATCGGACGATTCGCGGCCTCACGAAGGCACTGGTCTTGGCCTCGCCCTCGTGCGCGAGCTGGTCGAGTTGCACGGTGGACGCGCATCGGTCGACAGCGAGCCGGGCTTCGGAAGCGAGTTTGTGATTCGAATTCCGACCGGACACCGAGTGGCTTCACCTGTCATGTCCCGGTCGGGTGCGCTCGAAGTTGTAGATCTCACGGCCTCCGCTCCACAACTCGACACGGCTGGTGAAACCGGTCAGGGCGCTCCGTCCTTCGCGCCGCTGGTGCTCGTCGTCGATAACGACGAAGGGATTCGAGGGTATGTGCGGAGTCACCTGCGTTCACATTACCGGGTAGACGAGAGCGCGGATGGCGTGGAGGCGCTAGAGAAGATGCGCGCCGAGAAGCCTGCGCTTGTCATCTGCGACGTGATGATGCCGCGGATGGACGGTTTTGAGTTTTG
>JBFHWK010000246.1:0-5105 GCA_041589075.1 Rhodothermales bacterium | reverse complement strand
GTCCAGACCCGTACCGGAATCCGTTCGATGGGACGCCGGAAGAAAAGGCACATCGCAGCGCGGAGGACATCCGCGACCTGATTCGTTTTTCGACGCCGGGCCGCGTTGCCGCCTTCCTGGCCGAACCGATCCAGGGTGTCGGCGGCGCGACGCACGGCGCGGCCAACTATCTCAGTGAAGCGTACGCCATCATCCGCGAACACGGCGGGCTCTGCATCGCTGACGAAGTGCAGACGGGATTCGGTCGCACGGGCAGCCACTACTGGGGGTTCCAGAACTTCGACGTCGTGCCCGACATGGTCGTGATGGCGAAGGGAATGGGCAACGGCGTGCCGCTCGCGGCGGTGACCACGCGGCGCGAGATTGCCGAGGCATTCACCAAACGCCTGCACTTCAACACGTACGGTGGCAACCCCGTGAGCATGGCCGCGGGCCTGGCCGTGCTCGAAGTGATCGAGGAGGACGGACTGCAGGAGAACGCGCGCGTTGTGGGCGGGCGGCTCATCGACGGCCTGCGCGAGCTGCAGAAACGGCACGACATCGTTGGCGACGTCCGCGGGATGGGTCTTATGGTGGGCGTCGAGCTGGTCAAGGACCGCACGACCAAGGAGCCGGCCACGAAGCAGACGGCCATCGTACTCGAGTCGGCGCGGAAGATGGGCGTCCTGATCGGAAAGGGCGGTCTCTACGGCAGCGTTCTGCGGATCAAGCCGCCCATGTGCATCACCAAAGAAGACATCGACTATGGACTGGAAGTACTCGACCGCGCGTTCGCCGAGGCGGCCGCATAGGTCGGGTCATCCGAAACTTCTGAATAGCTACTCGTCATGAAATTCGACAAGATTATCAAAGGCGGCACGGTCGTAACGCCGGCCGGGACGGTGATCGCCGACGTCGGCATCACCGGTGAGAAGATTACGGCAGTCGGCGCGGATCTCGATCCTTCGGAGGGTCACGCCGAGATCATCGACGCCGTCGGGCACTACGTGCTTCCGGGGATCCTGGACGTGCACGTGCATCTGGAGCTTCCATTCTGTGGGACGGTTTCGTCGGACGACTACCGGACCGGAACGCGCGCCGCGGCTCGCGGAGGCGTCACGACGCTGATCGACTTCGCCATCCCGTACGCGGACGACTCGCTGCACGACGCGGCCGACAACTGGATGAAGAAAGCCGAGGGCAAAGCGCTCATCGACTACACGTTCCACATTTGCATCACGCGGTGGGACGATCACAAGGATCAGATTCGGGAGATGGTGGACCGCGGGTTCACGACCTTCAAGGAGTTCATGATCTACGAGTCGGAGGGCTGGCAGTCGGACGACCGGGCCATGTTCGGCACGCTCGAGAAGATGAACGAGTACGGCACGATGCTACTCGTGCACGCGGAGTCGGCGCGCGTTCTCGACGAGCTGATTGCTCGCCACCACACGCCGGAACTGATGAAAAAGTACGGCGCTCGCTTACACCCGATGACGCGTCCGAACTACATTGAGTCGGAGGCGATCCAACGCGCCGTCACGTGGAGTGAAGTTACCGGGGGGCAATTGTATATCGTGCACATGTCGACGGCCGAGGGCACGGACATCATTCGTGCTGCGCAGGGCCGCGGCGTTCCGGTGATCGCCGAAACCTGCGCGCAGTACCTGGTGCTCGAGGATTCCATCTTTGAGCGCGAAGACGGTCACCTGTACGCATGCTGCCCGCAAATCAAAAAGCGCCCCGATGTCGAGAGGCTGTGGAAGGGCCTGAAAGCCGGAGAGGTGTCGGTCGTCTCAACGGACACGTGCACGTTCACACGCGAACAAAAGGCGATGTGGAACGGCGACTGGACGAAGATCCCGATGGGGCTGCCGGGGCTCGAGACGCTGCTGCCGATCGTCTACACGTATGGTGTGATGGGCGGGCGTTTGTCGATCGAAAAGATGTGCGACGTCCTCGCTACCAACCCCGCAAAGATCATGGGCCTGTATCCGAAAAAGGGTGCGATCCAGGTCGGGGCGGACGCAGACATCGCGGTCATTCATCCGACGAACGCGATCGTCGTCGATCCGGCGAAGATGGAGACGAATGCAGACTGGTCGCCATACGATGGGTGGCCGCTTTCGGGCTTTGCACGGACGACGCTCTCGCGCGGCGACGTCATCGTCGACGACTATTCCGTGGTCGGCGAGGAAGGACGCGGCCAGTGGCTGCCGCGAAAGACGGCGGGCCTGAGCTACCGGGTTTCACCCAACGGCTATCCGATACCGGCGCGCACCGAAGTTACAGTTTGACGACACCATTCGAGGTAAACCCATGTTGACGGAAACCACGACCGACGTCCGGCGCTTGCCGGTAGTGATCGGCGGTGAGGAAAGAGAAAGCAGAGCGGCGCAGTATCTGCCGGTTACGGCACCGCTCACGGGAGAAGTCATCGCGGAGGTTCCGCTTTGTGACACGGCCGAGCTAAACGCCGCGGTCAAAGCCGCCGTAAAAGCGCAGGGTGCCTGGGCGGACACTCCCATCAAGGACCGGGTTCAAGTTTTCTTCCGGCTAAAAGCGCTGATCGAGCGTGACGTAGACATGCTGGCGGAGATTATCACGCTCGAGAACGGCAAAACCGACGCCGAGTCGCGCGGTAGCATCCTCCGCGGAATCGAGTGCGTCGAGTATGCGACTGCTCTTCCGCAGACGGCCCTCGGCGAGATGCTCGAAGTAAGCCGCGGGGTCGAATGCAAGACGGCGCGTTTTCCGTTGGGCGTGGTCGCCGGCGTGACACCATTCAACTTCCCGTTCATGGTGCCGCTCTGGATGATTCCGATGAGCGTCGCGCTCGGCAATGCGTTCGTTCTGAAGCCGTCACCACAGACACCGCTCAGCGCCATGGAGATCGCGCGTCTCCTCAACGAGGCGGGCCTTCCCCACGGGCTCTTCTCGGTCGTGCACGGCGACCGTGACATCGTCGAGGCCATCTGCGATCATCCGGATATCCAGGCGATCGGATTCGTTGGTTCCACGAAGGCGGCCCGCGCGGTGTACGAGCGTGGGACGGATGCCGGCAAGCGGGTCCGAGCGATGGGCGGAGCGAAAAACCACCTCGTCGTTGTGCCGGACGCCGACGTCGAGATGACGGCGTCCAACGTCGTCGCGTCGGTGACAGGCTGCGCCGGGCAGCGGTGCATGGCCGCGAGCGTGCTCGTGACCGTCGGTGACTGCGATCACATCGTCGAACGAATACGAGAGAAGATGGCTGCGTTGCGAGCGGGCAAGGACATCGGCGCGATCATTAGCGAGCCGGCATATGATCGCATTACGGGCTATCTCGAACGTGCGGAAGCCGGCGGCGCCAAGCTGACGCTCGACGGCCGCGGCGCCGTGGCCGACGACGTGCCCCCGGGCGGCAAATACCTGGGCGCCAGCATCATCGATCACGCCAAGCCGGATCATGAGGCGTCCTGCGACGAGATCTTCGGTCCGACACTCACCATCATCCGCTGCGACAGCCTCGAGGAGGCTATTCGCATCGAGAATCAGAATCCCTACGGCAACGCGGCGGCGATCTACACGTCCTCCGGCGCGACCGCCGAGTTCTTCAGCGCGAAGGCCAGCTCCGGAATGATCGGTGTCAACATCGGCGTGCCCGTACCGCGCGAACCCTTCGCGTTCGGCGGGTGGAATGCGAGCAGCTTCGGCGAAGGTGAGATCACCGGAGCGAGCGCGATCAACTTCTGGACGAGAACGAAGAAGATCACCACGAAGTGGTCCGACAAGTACCGGTCCAACTGGATGAGCTGAGATGCTTTGAATCCACCCTTCGCGTCATTCGCAGCAGAGGTCCATGGCAGAGAAGACACGGTTATCGGCGGAAGAGCTGAGGGAGAACTTCGCGGACTTACACCCTCCGTTCACTCGCGACGAAGCGGTGGCGGAGGCGGCACGATGTCTATTCTGTTATGATGCGCCGTGTACGCGGGCCTGTCCGACGGGTATCGATGTGCCTCGATTCATCCGGCAGATTCTCCACGACATTCCGGCGGCGGCCGCGGAGACGATCTTCGCAGAGAACATCTTCGGCGGCTCCTGTGCACGTGCATGCCCGACGGAGGTGCTGTGCGAAGGCGCGTGTGTCGATCGATCGCTGCTGAAAGAGCCGGTGCAGATCGGCCGACTGCAGCGCTACGCGACCGACTACGCAACGGATCGCGATCTCCGGTTCTTCGAGCCGGGCGAGAACACCGGCAAGCGCGTCGCCATTGTAGGCTCGGGGCCCGCGGGCCTATCCTGCGCGCACGAACTGCGGAAGATCGGCCATGCGGTGACCGTGTTCGAGGCACGCGACGTGCCCGGCGGTCTCAATACGCTCGGAATCGCGCCTTACAAAATTACGACCGAGTTTGCACTGCGCGAGCTGGAGCACATCTTCGACATGGACATCGACATTCGCTACGGAGTGCATGTCGACGGTCCGATGCTCCGAAAACTCCTCGACGACTACGATGCCGTGTTTCTGGGTGTCGGTCTAGGCGCGACCGCACGGTTGGGTGTTGTCGGTGAAGATGTCGACGGTGTCTGGGAGGCGCTGGACTTCATCTTCCAGGCGCACACCGGCCCGCTAGAGGAATGTCGGGTCGGCAAAAACGTTGTAGTGCTCGGAGCGGGCAACACGGCTATAGACGCAGCCACCGAAGCCGTGCGACTCGGCGCCAACTCCGTGACGATCGCGTACCGGCGCACCGCGGATGAGATGTCCGCGTTCGCGTATGAATACGAAATCGCGAAAGCGGACGGCGTTCAGTTCCTATGGCAGGCGCAACCGCTGCAGTTCGTCGCGGAAGATGGTCGACTTACAGGTATCACATTTCAGAAGGTGCGCCAGAACGGCCACGGTCGCTCAGCGAAACTCGTCCCGGTGGATGATAGCGAAACCTTTTTTCCCTGTGACATGGCGATCAAGGCGCTGGGGCAAGTGCCGGTTCTTGATCTACTCGACGATGTGAACGGGGTGACGGTCGAAAAGGGACACCTGCGCATCGATCCGGCTACCGGCGAGACGGGGGTGAAGGGATTGTTCGCGGGTGGCGACTGTGTGAGCAAGGGTGCGGAGATCGTCGATGCCGTGCAGG
>JBFHWK010000245.1:0-5118 GCA_041589075.1 Rhodothermales bacterium | reverse complement strand
CCCGGATTTCTCGAAACTGAATGTGACCGTCATCATGAGCGCCCTCGGTCAGGCACTGTTCAGCCTGAGCCTCGGCATGGGCGCCATGATCACCTACGGTTCCTATTTCCCAAAAAGCGAAAACCTCCCGTTCGCGGGCGCTTCGGTCGCAGTCTTTGACACAGGCATCGCTGTTCTGGCCGGACTCATCATATTCCCCGCCCTGTTTTCGGTCGGTGTCGAGCCGGGAGCGGGACCGAGCCTCGTGTTCATCGTGCTGCCGACCATCTTCGGCAACCTGCCGGCCGGGTCCTTCTTCGCCGTCTCGTTCTACTTCCTGCTGGCGATCGCGGCCCTCACCTCCACGATCAGCCTTCTCGAGGTCGTCGTCTCCTACTTCGTCGACGAGCGTGGCTGGTCGCGTAATAAGGCGGCGTGGCTGCTCGGGGGCGTTTGCTTCGTGCTGGGCATCCCGTCCGCACTCTCTCAGGGTGCGGTAGACTTTCTGGGCGCCGACGGCCTATTCGGCTGGGACTTCCTAACGCTCAACAACAACATCTGGGGCAACTATTCGCTCAGTATCGGGGCGATTCTCATCTGCGTGTTCGTCGGTTGGAAATGGGGCATACCCAGGGCAGTCGAAGCACTGGAGACCGGAGGGCACCGGCTGCCCGCGGCACCGCTGTGGAGCTTCCTGGTGCGGTATGTTTGTCCCGTGGCCGTGGCCATCGTGCTCGGATTCATCATTATCACCGGCAATTACTTCTAGGCCTGCGCCCGCGCCGGGACGCATGTCCGCACAATTCGCGACTGCGGCGCAGTTGACCGTACCGTATATTTCGGTCCCTCCGACCGCCTGTTGAACTAATCGAGGGCCGCCACCCTCGCCTGCCTTGGATCCCGACTCTGCGTCTAGGACGCTGGCTCTGTTTCTAGCCCAGCAAGATCACGGCCTGGTTCTGGATCCCATCACCATCGCGGTCGAAGTCGGCGTGTTTGTGGTGCTGCTTGCCTGCTCAGCCGTCTTTTCAGGCTCGGAGGTCGCGCTGTTCTCGCTCGACTGGACGGCCCGAGAGCGGCTGAGTGAGGCTAAAGACCGCGCGAGCAGCAACGTACTCAGGCTTCTCGAGCACCCGCGCGAGATCCTGATCACGATTCTAATCCTGAACACGGGCGTCAATGTAGCGGCGGCCATTATCGCGGCCGTCGTGACCAAGCAGGTGGCAGTCGCGTCGGGGTGGAGCCCGGTGATAACCGTCGTTGGCGAGGTCATCGTGCTCGCCTTTGTCATTTTGGTCGTCAGCGAGATTACACCCAAGCTTCTCGCACGCCGCAACTCAGTCTCCTTTGCGCGCATCGTGTCCTGGTTACTTCTGCCGCTCCATCGTGTCCTCTACCCGGTCTCCAGGTTCCTCGCCGGGATGATGAAGACGTTCCACGGGCGGTTCCAACCTTCAAGACGTCTCTCTGGCGACGATGTGAAGGCGATGGCTGAAATTGGTGAGGAACATGGGACCCTCGAAGAGGAAGAACGCGCGCTTATACACTCGATCGTCGAGTTTGGTGAGACGACCGTGCGCGAAGTGATGGTGAGCCGGCTCGACATCATCGCAATAGAAGTGTCGACGAGCCTCGAGGATGCGCTGAACTTGATTCGCGACAGCGGCCACTCGCGACTGCCACTGTACGTCGACCATCTCGACAACATTCTCGGAATCATTCATGCGAAGGACCTGCTCGCATACATCTCGCCAAACGGCCAGGGCAAGACCGAAATTCACTGGACCGACATTCTTCGAAAGGCGCTGTTTGTCCCGACCGCCAAGCGGCTGGATGATCTTCTGAACGAGTTTCAAGCGCGCAAAACGCACATTGCGATTGCGGTTGACGAGTACGGCGGAACGGCGGGACTGGTGACGCTCGAAGATGTTCTCGAAGAGATCGTCGGCGACATCCGCGACGAGTACGACGAGACCGAGGAGACGCTGTACGAGAAGATCGGCGAGCGTACGTATCGATGCGATGCACGCCTGGATCTCGACGAACTCAATGAACTGCTAGGTTTGCATCTGGACACCGAGTCGTTCGCGTACGAGACGCTCGGGGGCCTTATCCTCGACATCTCGGGCACGATACCGTCCGGCGGCGAGGAATTGTATTACCAGAATCTGAAGATCGTCGTGCACGAGGTGGACAATCGCCGAATCCGCCTGGCCGATGTCACCGTTCTCGACGAAGACGAGATCTCCACGGCTGATCCCTCCCAATGAAGCCGAACTCCGCGCGCCCAAACCGCTACGAACACCGTCTAGTCCTGGTGCTGGCCGCGCTGTTTATCGCCGGAGGGCCGGCCGCGGCACTCGGTCAACCCGCCGTTTCGGAATTCCCTGTGCAGACCGGATCTTCACTCCGCGCGGCCCTGTTGTACGACACGCCGACACGCGTCGACGAGACCACCGCGCACCCACCGGAAGATCCCTGGATCGCTTTTGACAAGGTCGAGCACTTCACATTCGGATTCCTGTTCACGCTGGGAGGCCAATATGTGTTTGTCAACAAAGGGGGTCTCACCGAAAACGAGTCGCTTCCGCTCGCGATTGGCGTCGCAGCATCGGCGGCCATCGCAAAGGAACTATATGACCGTCGCTACGGCTCGGGGTATTTCAGCCACCGCGATCTGGTGGCCGATGCAGCGGGCATTGCCGTTGCGGTCGTGTTAATTCTGCTCTAACAACCACCCTCCAACCGAGACAACACAGAACATCCGAAACCGATATGCGCGAGATCAAAGAGTTCTGCGGAGTCTTCGGAATCTTCAACTCGAAGGAAGCTGCCCGCTCGATTTATTACGGGCTTCATGCACTGCAGCATCGCGGGCAGGAGTCCTGCGGCATCGTCACTTCGACTTTTGACGAGGCGCGTAAACGATGGGTGATGCCCACGCATCGCGACTTCGGTCTGGTCCTGGACGTGTTCGACCACCCGGGAATCTTCGAAAACAAGCTGCTCGGATCAGCGGGCATCGGCCATAATCGATACTCGACGAGCGGCTCGTCGGCCAATCGCTCGAACATACAGCCATTCGTCGTCAGTTATCGTGACGGTAACCTGGCGCTGGCACACAACGGCAACCTTTCCAATGCGCGGGAGTTGCGCCGCGCGTTCAGCGAGCGTGGCACTTTGTTCCAGTCGACCAGCGACAGCGAGCTCATCCTGCATCTTGTTGCGCAGAGCCGCCGCAAAAAGCAGATCGACCAGATCATCAACGCACTGTCCCAGCTCGAGGGAGCTTTCTCGCTGGTGCTGCTCACGGAGCAGCAGCTAATTGCCGTGCGCGATCCCAACGGCTTTCGACCGCTGGCCCTCGGTAGACTCGCCGGCGGCGGACCGGATGGAAGCGATGCCTATTGTGTCGCAAGTGAAACTTGTGCGTTCGACCTGATCGGCGCCGAATACGTACGTGATGTCAGGCCGGGCGAGATCTTAGTCATCGACCACGAGGGGTGCTCAAAGGGAGCGTTTACCTCGTTCGAATTGCCGCGTCGCTACGGCGTGAGCCAATGCGTCTTCGAGTACGTCTACTTTTCGCGACCCGACTCGAAGATTTTTGGCGAGATGGTCGACAAGGTGCGCCGAAAGATCGGCAAGCAGCTCGCGCACGATGCGCCCGTGCCGGTTGTGCCAACGGATGAGAGACAGCCGATCGTCATTTCAGTGCCTGACTCGTCGAACACGGCCGCGCTAGGCTATGTGTCCGAGTGTGAGAAGATGGGGTTGCGCTGCAGATTCGAGATCGGACTGATCCGTAATCATTACGTGGGGCGGACGTTTATCTCTCCGGGACAGAATATCCGCGAGCAAAAAGTGCGCTGTAAGTTCAACACCGTCGAAGGTGTACTCAAGGATCGGATCGTTGTCGTGGTCGACGACTCCATCGTGCGTGGTACGACGGCCAAGTTCCTTGTGCGGATGTTGCGGGATGCGGGTGCTCGTGAAGTGCACTTCCGCGTAGCGTCACCTCCGGTGATCAGCCCGTGCTTCTACGGCATGGACTTTCCTAGTTACGAAGAGCTGTTTGCGAACCAGTTCGAGGGTAATGTGGAGGTCATGCGTCAGTGGCTCGGCGTCGACACGCTCGGCTATCTGTCCGTGGAAGGATTGATGACCGCCGTGCATACATCGAGCCGTTCTGAACACGGATTCTGCAACGCGTGCTTCAGCGCCGACTACCCGGTGCCGGTGGAAACCGGTGTAACGAAAGAGGAGAACGAATGGTAATGGCCAGCCGTCGTTGCTAACTCGTTGCCCGCAAGTAGTCTTTCAACGTCCACTCGAGAACTACGCGACCGACTTGGAACCCCCTTTGGGTTCGAACCACCTCAGATGGAAGCGCTTTTATGGAGATTTCGTGAAGATTCGGTGATGGAGGCGGTTCTTGCCACTAAACTGTGAAAAAATAAGTTGCAATAGACGATGATTTAATTACTTTCATCCGGTGTTCACCGTTCATCTTTAACCCCCGACAGTCATGCGCAATCGTGTGGACCTGGCCATCAGGAATACATCGGTGTGGGCGGGAATTGTGGGGCTGCTGGCCTTTGTAGTTCTACAGCTTCTCTGAGTCTCGCCGAATCGATCGGCCAAATCAGACTACGTTCAGATGAGCACGGTCGCACTCCGCAACCGTGCTTTTCTTTTGCACGGCATTTTCAGTTTGTCCCCTCTCGCGCGTGCGTTAGGTTGCACCGAGAGATTAGCCCGGAAGAAACGCCCGCCGCATGCCGTTGCCGCCGCGCCTGCTTGTCATCGTCAACGTGTTTCGTCCCGACCTCGGTGGCGGTATCCTCTTCAGCGACCTCATGGAGGGCCTGGCCGAGCGCGGCGTAGATATCACCGTCCGGTGTGCCTACCCGTATTATCCCGAATGGCGTGACAAATCGGGCAACAACGGGTTACGAATCCAGAAGTACGTGGAGAACGGCGTCGCCGTTGAGCGCCTCGGCATCTACATCCCGTCGAATCCCAATTCGCTGCTGCAGCGCGTCGTGTACGAGGCGTCGTTCTTTCTTTCGCTGCTTAGGACGATCGGGCGCGGAAGACGATACGACCTCGTCATGGCCTATTGTCCGCTGGTCGGTG
>JBFHWK010000244.1:0-5132 GCA_041589075.1 Rhodothermales bacterium | reverse complement strand
GCCTCCAGGCGTCGGTAACCCGGCGAGTTTATCCGGGCTTTGGACATGCTATCAATGACGACGAAATCACGTATGTCCGAGAATTGATTTCGGGCATCGTTGCGTCCGGCTGAACGCGCTGCAGCTCATACGCAGCCAGGAATTACAGTGCGAGCAGCTCCCGCATCGCAACGTCGTCAGGCCGGTTGCGTGTCCAGTAGTCGCTCATGATTCTGCGCTTCAACGTTGCACGCGTCGTGAGCTTCTCGGCATCCGGGCCGAACCCGGACACGTGCGACTCCTCCCAGTACTCGATTTCATGTGGAAACTCCGACCGGAACCGGATGAGCAGCTCGCGATCAAGCCCAGAGTAGATCAGCCTGTAATTCACGAGTCCATCCGCGGCCGTTTCGCGCGAGGCAACGGCTCGATGCGCATCCCAATCGTCGTGCGACAAACGCTGATGTAACGAGGAGGGCAGCACGATGAGCTCACCCACGGGCAGTCTGTCCGGGTTGAGTCGTACGAGCGTCCACAGTTCATCCTCAAGGACAACGTCCGGCAACGACTTCTCAACATCGCCGTCACTTTCGAAATAGCTGAAGGAGCGCAGACGGTAGCCATCTCTTTTTCGATTCAACTGCGCGAAGGTCTGCCCGCACCATTCCTGAACTGAGTTGGTGACTTTGAGAGTGTGCGGGTTGCGGTCACGATAAACCGGTGTGAAGACGGACGTCATTACGGAATACGGGTAGATTCCCGTAACAAAATCGCGGGTGCTATTGAGTTTCAACACCTTCACTGCATCGTCGCCGGCATCCGCAGGGTTGTCGAGCTTGACCTGCTTGCGACGGGAGAGGTCCTCGGTCACGAAGATTGTGACCGCAGTGCCGTGATGGAGAGCGCCGTAACGCGCCTGCTCGAGTTCGTACGAGGTGAGCTCGGCTTTTCCCTGATACCAGTAGTCTCCGAAATTATCCGCTACCGCGGTCTCCGCGGCCATCCTCGCCGGCGGTGTTTCGTCATCGGTCGCCGGTCCGCAGGATGCTGAAAAGGTGGCCACCAGAACGACCACAATGACGGTCGGCAGCGGCGGAAAATCACGAAATAACACGGTTTTATGCATGGTTTTGTTGATCTTGCGACGTGTTGTGGCGAGTTAGACGCCGCGTACGGACGGTTGTTACTTCATTTTCGTTGAAGCCGATGCGCATCAGCGCCGTACATTAATATGTCGAGCCCGGCGGGAAAAGACATGCTTGGAAGCACGGTCTCACATTTCCGAATAATCGAGGAGCTGGGCAGTGGAGGCATGGGCGTCGTGTACCTCGCGCAAGACACTCGCCTTGGCCGGAAGGTGGCGCTCAAGTTCTTGTCGGCAGACCGCAACGCCGACGTCACCGCACGTTCGCGCTTCACGCAGGAAGCGATGGCAGCTTCCGCGCTGAATCATCCGGGCATCTGTACAATTCACGACATCGGTGAGTCCAAGGATGGCCGCCTCTACATCGCGATGGCCCATTATGAAGGGCGCACGGTTCGCGAATTGCTGGAGAGCGGACCGCTGGAGATCGACATCGCGACGCGCATCGTCTCACAGGTGGCCGGCGCGCTTGCAAAGGCGCACGCAGCCGGCATCACACACCGCGACATCAAGCCCGGAAACATCCTGGTCACTGAGGACGGACAGGCCGTAATTCTCGACTGGGGTATCGCGAAGCTCGGACGGTCGAGCGGCCTGACCGAAACCGACCAACTTCTTGGCACGGCGGGCTACATGTCTCCCGAGCAACTCCGGGGACACGAAGTCGGCTCTCCGTCGGATGTCTGGTCGTTGGCCGTCGTTTGCTACGAGATGTTGGCGGGCCAGCGGCCATTCGACGCGGCGCATCGTCATGCCGAGATGTTCTCCATTCTGAACCAGGATCCGCGGGACGTTCGCGAGTTCAGGCCGGAAGTGCCGGCGGAGCTTGCCGGATTCCTCGAGCGTTGCCTTGTGCGTGTGCCCGATGAGCGGCCAAAGATAGCTGAGTTTGCGGTCGGTCTGTGTTCGGCAAAGTCGGAAGATGTGGCGTCTGCGAGCCCGGTCGACAGCGAACCGACGCTTACGTCCGGGACTGTCACGCTGTTCTTCAGTGATCTGGAGGGCTCGACACGACTTCTTGATCAGCTCGGCAGTTTGTACGGAAACGTTCTGGGTCGTATTCGGTCGATCACTCGGGAAGAGCTTGCGCGTCACCGCGGGGCCGAGGTGGACACGGCCGGCGACGGACTGTTCGCGTCCTTTCGTACCGCCGGCGACGCCGTCCGAGCGGCCATAGCCATCCAGTTGGTGATTGCTCGGCAGAATTGGCCGCGCGATGCCACGGTAGGTCTTCGAATAGGGATCCATACCGGTGAGCCTGAATGGAACGAGGGCATACTCGTCGGCATGGATGTGCACCGTGCGGCGCGGATTTGCGCGGCCGCCCACGGCGGCCAGATCTTGATATCGGCAGTATCCGAGGCGCTGATTCGCGACACACTCGATCACGAGGTCAAGCTCTTTGACATCGGCGAGTATCGTCTGAAGGACATTCCCAAGCCCGAGCGGCTCTACCAGGTTGTGGTCGACGGGCTTGCCCGCGATTTTGCGCCACCACATACGGATGAGGCAGGCGGGATACTGCCGTCGACAGCTTCGGAGCTCATAGGTAGAGACACTGAGCTGTCCGAGCTGATCGGTCTGTTACGCGACGGTGCGCGTCTCGTAACGCTCACAGGACCCGGCGGTACCGGCAAGACACGGCTGGCCATTGAAGCTGCGCGACAAGCACAGGAGTTCTTTGAGCATGGCGTCTACTTCGTCGGTCTCGCGCCGGTCAATGACCCGGACCTCCTTCTGTCGGTCGTTGCACGAGAGCTCGGTGTTCAGGAAAATCCCAACCGGCCGATCGGAGACACTCTTGCCGAACATCTCGGTTCGCGCCGTCTGTTGCTTTTGCTCGACAACTTCGAGCAGCTCGTCGACGCCGCGCCGCGTGTGCCCGGGCTGTTGTCATCGGCGCCCGGCGTGTCGATCCTGATAACCAGTCGGGTTGCGTTGCGTGTACGCGGGGAGAACGAGTATCGCGTGCCGACGCTGCCATTTCCCGACGAACTACCGGGTGGTGATACGTCCGAACTGGCCCGATATCCTGCCGTCCGGCTTTTCGTCGAGAGAGCCCGATCGGTGCGTCCGGGCTTTGAACTTTCGGGTAACGAGGAGCTCATAGCGGCGATCTGCCGGCGCCTTGACGGGCTCCCCCTGGCGATCGAGCTTGCCGCAGCGCGGAGCCGCCTCTTCACGCCTGCCACTTTGCTCCGCCGGCTCGACCGAAGTCTTGACGTGCTGCAGACACGAGCACGTGACATGCCCGACCGTCATCAAACGCTGCGCGGGGCCATCTCCTGGAGCTACGAAATGCTCGACGATGATGAGAAGCGCCTTTTCAGTCGGCTCTCAGTTTTTTCGGGAGGATGGACGATCCCCGCGCTCACGGAGATAGGTGGTGTCGATTCCGCTGCATCCACGGTCGAAACCGCGCTGGAGTCATTGATGGAGCACAGCCTGGTACGCGAACGCGATCCGGTTCGCGGCGAAGCACGTTTTGGGATGCTGGAAACGATCCGCGAGTTTGCCGCTGAGCGACTTGCCGAAAGCGGCAGTGAGCCTTCTCTTCGAGCACGGCATGCTGATTACTTCTCCCGGTTTGCAGCGCAGGGAGATGCACATCTGACCGGCGCAGATCAGGACGAGTGGCTCGACCGGCTGGAGGCAGAGCACGATAATTTCCGCGCTGCGCTTCGCTGGAGTCTGGAGCACGAGTCAGTGGACACCGGGTTGATGCTCGGTTCGTCGCTGTGGAGGTTCTGGGCGATACGCGGATACATGATCCAGGGCCGGCATTGGCTCGAACGGTTGCTGGCCCTGCCCGGCGCCGATGCGCCGACCCGTGCTCGGGCGCACGCGCTCAACGCTCTCGCCACGATACTGCATGAAATCGGCCATTACACCGATGCGGGCGCACTTCTGGTGGAAAGCCTGGCGATATTCCGTCACGAACAGGACGAATGCGGCTGCGCGCTCGTGCTCAATAACATCGGCTGGGTTGCGTGTGAGATGGGCCAATACGAAACGGCACGCGCGCGCTCTCTCGAGGCATTTGAATTGCATGAACGACTCGGCAACCGGCGTGGACAGGCGCTTGCACTGAACAATATGGCATGGGCGGCCACGTATGAGTCGCGGTTGTCGGAAGCGCGCGAACTGCAGGAGAAAGCCGTCGAGATCCGAAAGGAAATCGAGGATGAACGCGGAGTGGCCTTTGGCCTGATTAACATCGGCTGGGTCGAGCGGCTTATGGCGCGTATCGACATCGCCATAGAAAAGTTCGATCGTGCTTTGAGTATTCTCGAACGGCTTCGTGATCCCCAGTTGCAGGCGTTCGGTGTGGGCATGCGCGCGACTGCCGTCTGGGACGCCGGTGATGTGGAGGCCGCGGAACCGGCTCTTCGGAAGAGCCTCGACTACTGGAAGCAGTCCGGCAATAAGTGGGGCACGGCATGGGCGCACTGCACCCTCGCGCTGGTGCTCTCCGATCTAGGTCGAGCCGATGACGCTCTGTGGCACGCCGAACAGGGACGCCGCGATGCGGAAGAAACGGAGTCCGGGTGGGGTCTTGGGTTGTCGATGCACGCTATGGGCGCCGCGCTTTGCGCCAACGGGCGGTATGACGAGGCCCGGCCGATGCTGGCAGGAGCCCTCGAACGCAGACAGTGGGTGCACGATCTCCTGGGTATGGCCGAGGTCCTCGAAGAGATCGCCTTTCGTGTCGTGTGGGAACGTGATCGAGACCAGGTCGGAGTCCTGCTTGCCGCGGCCATCGAGATCCGCGAGACTATTGGCGCACCGCCTCCGATACGGTTACGGGGGCGCTACCAAAGCGCGGAGGTGGCTTTATCAGAAACTTCGATACGGGATCGAGAATCGCTGGACCTCGACGCGATTGTTTCGAGGGCCGTGAACTATCTGACCGAGCCTGCGTCGTAGTCGCCGCACACATTCTGGCCGATCGGTATAGCGTGAAACAACTCCTCTTTAGTGCCATCATCTGGGCCGCCGCTGCAGTCTG
>JBFHWK010000243.1:0-5147 GCA_041589075.1 Rhodothermales bacterium | reverse complement strand
GCACTAACGTCACCGAAATCGCGCCCCGTACGCGGCCAAAACCGGTCGGTCCAAACGACACGGTGAACATTGCCACCATCGGCATGGGCATCATAGGGTTCATCGACACCGAGACAGCCCTCGAGGTGCCCGGTACGCGTCTCGTGGCTGCGGCCGATTGCTATGACGGCCGGCTCGAGCGGACCAAGGAAGTGTTTGGCGATGACGTGGCCACGACGCGCGACTACCGGGAGATTCTCAATCGGTCCGATGTCGACGCGATCCTCATCTGCACGCCGGACCACTGGCACAAGCAGATGGCGATCGACGCGCTCGAGGCGGGCAAGGCCGTGTACTGTGAGAAGCCGATGGTCCAGCGTCTCGACGAGGGGCAGGCCGTGATCGAGGCCCAGCGAAGAACGGGCAAGGTGTTTCAGGTGGGCAGCCAGTATGCCGCCGACCTCGTCTATCACAAGGCGAAGGAGCTATATGAGTCGGGAACGATCGGCACACTGATGGTTGTCGAAGGCGTGTACAATCGCAACTCGGCGCTCGGTGCGTGGCAGTATTCGCTGCCGCCGGATGCAACACCCGATAGGGTCGACTGGGACCGGTTCCTCGGCAGCGCGCCGAAGAGGCCGTTCGACCCGATTCGTTTCTTCCGGTGGCGCAACTACCGCGACTACGGGACGGGGGTCGCCGGTGACCTGTTCGTTCATCTGTTCACGGCGATTCATCTCGTCCTCGGAGCAAAAGGCCCTACGAGCATCGCGGCACAGGGTGGCCTTCGGTTCTGGCACGACGGGCGCGACGTACCCGACGTCATCCTGGGTCTGTTCGATTACGAGAAGAGCGACACTCACCCGCCGTTTACGCTATCACTTCAGTGCAACTTTGCGGACGGCGGCGGAAGCGGATCGCATTTTCGCTTCATCGGAAGTGACGGCGCGATCATGATCGGTAATGACGGGGTGACGGTGGCGCGCAGCCCACGCCGGGCGCCTAGCGAGAACCAGGTCGTGCGCGGTTACAACTCGGTGCGGACTTTCTCGACGCCGGTGCAGGAAGCGTTCGTGCGCGAGTATCGCGCGAAGCACACGGTTCCGGAAGCGCCGCAGATGACCGAGGAGCACAAGTTCGTCTTGCCGGAGGACTACGATGCGCGGCTGGACCACTTCGCCGAGTTCTTCGATTCGATCCGCAACGGCACTCCGGTGTTCGAGGATGCTGAGTACGGGTTGCGCGCGGCGGCGCCCTCTCTTATCGCCAATACAAGTCTGGACGAAAGGCGGACCATCTCGTGGGACCCGGTTTCTATGAAACTGAAGTCTTAGATCGGCCGCATTGAGGCGGCAAGGTCGCAGTCACACCGAAGCAGTGCCTGCACATCGGCCGGCTGCTCTTCCCGGCTAGGTGGAACTATCCAGTACGGATACGTATAACGCCATAAGGCATACAATATGATGCCATTTGGCGTGACAAATGGGTGATCGGACCACACAAAAAAAAGGCGGCGTGAAACGCGCGCGCGCTACGAAGAAGTCGAGCCAAGGAGCTCCGCGCGTGAAGCCAAAAAGTACGCGGACAAAGAAACCGGCAGCCAAGCGAGCAGGACATCCGGCATCGTACACGGCGTGGGACGATTGGGAAGCGGCAGCCCGAATTAACGATGGTTTAAGGACCGGGCTACTCGAGGACATTCGCACATCGCTCGATCTAACCGTGGGCGAACTGGCGATCCTCGTCCAGATATCTCCGAGAACCTTGAACCGCCGAAAGTCCCAGAAGAAGTTGTCACCGGACGAATCCGAACGCGTCTATCGGATACTCAAACTCATCGAGCTGGCCGCGGACGTGTTCGGCACCGAGGCCGACGCACGTGACTGGATGAAGGAGCCAAACTTCGCCCTCACGTCAAAATCGCCGCTTGACCTGGCAAGGTCCGAGCCGGGTGCGGCCATCGTCGAGCGACTCTTGCTTCAGGTTCGCTACGGCGTCGCCGTATAGCCGTCACCATCGTGGCTATCGTTACCGTATGGCGACTCGTGGATCACCGCTACACCGCTACCGCGTTCGACGGCACGGGAGCGGAAATCACCGGTGGCCGGTTTAACAGCCGCGGCGTGAAAGTTGTCTACACGTCCGACTCGCTCTCGCTGGCACTGCTGGAAACACTGGTTCGTGTGAACAACAGAGAAAGGCTTCGCAGGCAGGTCTGTATCCGAGCCACGATCGATTCAGGGATGGTGACGGAACTTGATCCCTCCGACCTCCCCGAAGGCTGGGACGCGATACCGCCGTCTGCGGAGGTACGGCTGCTCGGGGATGCATGGACAGAGAGCCGCGACTCACTCGTGCTGAGAGTCCCGAGTGTTGTTGTTCCCCAGCAGTCCAACTATCTGATCAACCCGCAACATCCGTCGATTTCGAAGCTGAAGATCTTCAAACCGATTCCGGTGCCCATCGACGATCGGCTCGAGAGACTGCTGCCGGGCTAGTCGAACCACCCGATTCAATGCCGAACCCCTCCTCCTGCCACGCTGCTGACCCCTGCGACCCTACGGATCGCCCTCGATTCCCAACCGACCCGCCGATTCCCGTTTCCGGAGAGTCGCCGTTGTTCGAACTTGCGTCGATACCAGCCAAGGGCAAGAGGTCGGCAAACGGAACATCGGGACAACAATCACTTTCCTCCCGACGCAAGGGCACCAACATGTGGTCAACCGTCAAACGCAGCATTCCGATCGTCCTACTGCTCGCAGTCTCCATGACCGCGTGCGACTCCAACGAGGACAAGGAACCAACCGAGATTGAGACGCTGGTCGGTACCTGGGCCATTACCGGGTTCATGGACGATAGCGGCGACCGGTCCGACATCATCGCAAACGGATACGCCGGCGTTCACCTCGAATTCGCCGAGGATGGCACTGGAGCCTTTGAGATCTTCCCTAAGAGCGGGCCCGATCGGCTGCTGCCGATCACGTACGTGGTCGATGACGAAGTGGACTTGGTAACGATCGTGATCGGCCTTCCGATCGATGCGGCATTGGTTCTCGAACTCACGTACATCTTCGACGTGCAAGCACAGAAGGCTTTGTTCCACACGACGCACACAGATGCGTTAAACACGATCTTCGGTTCTGATCTTGCCGGCGATGTCCGGATTATGGCATCGAAATTCGGCGAAGACGGTCTGGTCGAATGATCCGGTCACGTAGTGGTAATGATCGCGAACAGGATTAGACTGGTATTTCTCATAGGGATATTCGTTGTCGGGGCGGGGGCTGACCTCGAAACCGCCACCGCTCAGGAAGCAATTGAGCACCTCGGCCTTTCGAGCAAGAATATCACTTCCCTCAGTGTCAACTATGGGATCATTGCGGCCGGCACGGATCGCGAAGGCGTCTACTGGCAGCAAGAGTTCTCGCCCTCGTCATCCGGATGGACGAATGCAGGTCTGGACACACTTGTCATCCGGGCCGTGTACGCGCACAAGAGCGGACCGATCGGGTGGGCCATCAGCGCCGGGGTGTACCCGGATGAGAAGGGCGACCCCTTCATCTACTGCAGCTACATGGGCGGGGCGTTCGAGGCTCGAAGTCACGGGATCGATAACGCCCTGACGACAGGCATCGACGAGATTGACGGTTTTCCGGACATGACAATCTGCGGCGAGACGTACGCAGCCGGTGGCAGAGGTCTGTATCTCCGCAACTTCGCTGACACCACGTGGAAGCCGGTGTACACTGCTGGTCACGACGGCCACGTGCAGACCGTCAAGGTGCGAACCGAATATCCGGGCGTCGTCCTCGCGGGCGGAGGTGAAGGCTTCGCCGGCTTCCTGCTGGTCAAGTCGGTCGATTTCGGTCAGACGTGGAAGAACATCTCTCCGCCGACGACCGTGCAGAGTGTCGACTTCTCGGGCACAAACGCTGATGTGATCTTCGCGGCCGGCACGTCGACCATCCACAGATCAATGGATGGCGGTGCAAACTGGAGCATCGTTTGGTCCGGTGATCGAGCGCATTTCCTGGCGGAGATCGCGTATGACCCGGGATCGGGCTACGTCTACGCCGCCGGAAGCGCCGCCGCACCGAACACCACCGGACTGCTGCTCGTCAGTACGGATCAGGGAACGAGCTGGCGGTCCGTCGCGCCTGCCGTAGGTCCCGTTGTCGGCCTCGCACTCAGCGCGGACTGGACGTATTTCGCCACCGTCAATGACGGCGTGTTCCGATTTCGAAAAACGGCGGTGGGCACGGAGTCTCCCGCTCCGGACGACTACGCCCTGCATCAGAATTATCCAAACCCGACAAGCGGCGTGACGACGATTCGCTATAGCCTGTCGCACCCCGGAAGCACAACGCTGGCCGTCTACGATATCCTCGGCAAGGAGGTCGCGAAGCTGGTCTCGGGACGGCAGCCGGCCGGCGAGTTCGAGGTTGTGCTCGACGCGACCGCGTTGCCGGCCGGTCTGTATACGTACGTGCTCACCGCTGGAGAGCTGCGCGACGCAAGGCGCTTGATCGTCCTCAGGTGACGGCGACGGCATGCTCCCCCCTGTAGTCCCCCCTCGGTGAGGGTGGACGGAGACAAAGGTTGGCCAGTCCCCTCGGTGAGGGGGAACGGATGAGGTTTCGAGTTCCCTCCTCCTCTCAGAGGAGGGGGACAAGGGGAGGAGTCGTGCCACAAGCACACCGTCATCCCGGAACCCTGCTTTCGGATGGGCAGGTTTGATCCGGGATCCATGTGACGTTTAAGCCAACCTCAGCGTCGCATGGATTATTCGCTTGCGCGGGAATGACGATGGGGGTGGGCATCACGCCAGTCGTATGCACCGGGCTTGCAGTCCGCACACCGTCATCACGCGCGCAAACGTTGCGGCCATGGGGGACGGTTTACAGACCGACCTCACTTCACGACCGCGCCACCGCCTTTGCTACCTTGAAGAACTCACCGTGGCCGGTGACCTTGTGCGGCCGATCCCCTATCCGAGTGCTCTGCCCTTTCTATCCCGACGTCAAATCAACCTACAGCTCCCCTCGCTTCATCTGCTCGACCGCATAGTCGCACGCTCGCGCTGTCAGCGCCATATACGTGATCGACGGGTTCTGCACCGCCGAAGATGTCATGCACGCGCCGTCGGTTACAAAGAGGTTCGGGACATC
>JBFHWK010000242.1:0-5176 GCA_041589075.1 Rhodothermales bacterium | reverse complement strand
TGTTTGCTTCGTGAGTCTCATTCGCCCGTGAGCGAAAACCCGCCTCGCTCAAACACGGGCCTGCTGAAGTCGCTCGCCTCGGCATACAACCGCCTGGTGTTGAACGTATCCGCCATATGTACGATCTCCTTCAACAAACGGTATCCAACACCGCGCCGCATATGCCCGCCGCGAACGTAGAGCGAAGCCACGTGACCGTCGGCCGCGAGTCCCGCAAAGCCGATCACCTCCCCGTCGTCATCGACGGCTACGATTGTCTCGGGTTCAAGGATAAATCGGCGAAACGCCGCCGACACCCGGCCGAAGGCCGCCCAGACACGTACCTGTTCCTCCGTGTAAAAGGAGGACGCAACCGCCAGCACGGAATCACGGTAACATGACGCGAGAGCCTCGACGTCCCCTTGCGTTGCGGGTCGAATCGTCACGTGTCGTCACGGTGAGCACAAGGAAGAAAAGCGTCGATCATCGCGTCGAGTCGTGAGCCCCCGACCGGAGCACCCGTAAGATTCGAAAGCACCACAACGGCCATTCGCGCCTCTCGAAGGATCACAATCCACGACGATATGCCGGGGCCTCCGCCAGGCTGGTGAACGATTCCAAGATCCCGATCATCCGGACCGATTCGCCAGTTGATTCCCGGTCCCGCGTCCGGGCCGACTCTCCAGCCCAGACCGAACACCGTCTTCGTTCCGTCCGTAGTCGATACGGGCGTGAACAGCTTCTGCAGCGCTTGTTCGGAGAGGAAGCCCGGCTCGGTAAGCGCCGATCCAAATACGGCGAGATCCGAAGCCGTAGACAGGTACCCGGCACCCGCCATTTTGAAGCTTGGATCTGAGTAGCGCGCCGGTTCGACGCGTCCTGCGGCGTCACGCTCATAAAAGACAGAACGCCTGCGGAATTCACTGCGTGGGTCGTTCGGCAACGTGTCATCCATTCCCAGCGGTGCGAGCACGTACTCGCGCATCGCCTCGGTGAAGGTCTGCCCCGTAACCCGCTCGATAATGCCGGCAAGAATCGTGTACGAACCTGTCGAGTACAAGCTCGCCGTGCCCGGCTCGTGCACCAACTTCTCGTTGTAGATCTCCGCCAGCGCGTCAGCGGTCGTTTCGTAATGGGTCGTCGCATACCTGTTGCGTCCGTTGAACGCGTCCGAAAGGCCGCTAACGTGGCCGGCAATCATACGAAGCGTGATGCCCTTCCCGCGGTGTGGAAAGTCCGGTAGATAGCGCTCCACCGGTTCGTCGAAACTGACGAGCCCCCGGTCCGCGAGCCGCCCGAGCAGAACCGTCGTCAACGACTTGGTCACGCTTCCGATTCCGAATAGGGTTGAGGGTTGCGCGAGAATACCTTGCGAAGCGTCCGCGTAACCTGATGCCTCTGCCCAGACGACGCGGCCGTCAATCGCAACCGCGGCAGCTGCCCCCGGAGCGTCACCCGCGACCACGATCGACCGAAGAGCGTCGCGAGCAGCGACCGCGGCGGAGTCTGCGTCGCATGATGCGGCGATCGCGCCACCGTCGGCAAGGGCGGCGAGAAACGCGAACACCACGAATGGGCGCATTCGAAACAATTTCATTCTCGTCGACAACGAGATCATGTGCGGAGTTAAACCCGTTCAACGGAAGTTCGAGACTGAGGATGCGCCGTCGCCCCGCGATACGCAAACAACCGTGCGCCGCTCACTCATCCACGGCTCGATAAACGCGCACGTAGTCAATCTCCATGGTCTGCGGGAACGCTGTCGTGTCCACCCCCGCTGCACCACCCCATGCACCGCCGACGGCAATGTTCAGGATGAGATAAAAAGGTTTGTCATACGGCCACTTGGTCCAACCCAATCCCTCATTCTCGTATTCGAAATAGAGACGGTCGTCGACGTACGCGTGCAACACGTCGGCCGACCACTCGAGCGCGTACGTTTGAAAGGCCGACGTCGCGTTCGGGATCTCGATCGTGCCCGTCTTCTGTGTGCCCTTCTGCCACTGATAGTCGCGCGAGTGCGCGGAGGCATGAATAATCCCGGGCTCATGTCCGACGTGCTCCATTATGTCGATCTCCCCCACGTCGGGCCAGCCTCCCTTGCCGAACTCCCAGTCGGAGGGCATCATCCAGATGGCGGGCCAGGTGCCGCGTGCAGCCGGGAGGCGTGCGCGGATCTCGAATCTGCCGTACTGGAAATCTCCCTTTCCTCGCGAAATAAGGCGCACCGATGTAAAATCGCGGCCTTCCCACGACTCATTGAGGGCACGGATATGGAGACGTCCGTCCGAGACCCGGGCATTCGCCGCACGCCGCTCCGTGTAAAACTGGAGCTCGTTGTTGCCCCACCCGTGACCGCCGACGGCGTAACCCCAGTTGGTCGAGTCCGGTAGTCCGTCTCGGTCGAACTCGTCGCCCCATACGTAGGTCCATCGGTCCGGGTTCACGGATGCGCGAGGAGCACTCTGGGCGACACCGGACTGACGCGCACATCCGGCAATCGACGAGAGCGCAAAAAGGGTGGCACCAATCAAAAGCCACCGAGTTCGACCGGACCTATGATTTCTCACGTCTCGCGGCCCTCTATCTTGAGACCCTGGAGTGACAGGAGATATTCCACGTCGCGACGGGCGAAGAGCGGAAGCGGAATATCGAGAAGGGGCGCGTCGTCGTCATTTCCGTAGATGAGAATCTGGAACGGCGAGCTGCCCAGCCATGCTGTGATCTGCGATCTTCTGACCGCGTTCCACGAGACCCTGCGCTCCGACCCAACGAGATACCGCGCCGTAATGCCGCTCGACGTGACGACGATTCTTCGTCCCATGCAGATGACGACCCATACCGCATAGACACCCAGCAGGAGGAGCACCACGCGCCAGGCACCCGTTTCGGCGCCGCGCGTCACGCCGATCGCGATCCAAAGCACAACGAGTGCAGCAACGATGCTTCCTAGCGGTAGGTAGGCACGCCATCCGGCGCGGAGCGTTCGTGACTTCCCCGCGTGCTGCGGGTCTTCATTTTGAAGCATAATGTTCCGGCCGAGGAAATGGAGCGACACGTACGGTTCATCACCCACCACCCAGCTATCGTGCGGATGTGGCGGGATGTAGAAGATGTCGCCTGCACGCAACTCCTGCACGCTGCCGTCTTTGAACGCGGCAGTGGCCGTTCCCGGAATGACCATGCCGACCGTCCAACGTGCCGGCCCGACGACGCCCGCAGTGCGGTTGTTTTGCTTCTAGGACCTCTAATGACACGAAAATAGCCCTTGAGTTGGCACACCACAACGTGTCGACAGTGCCACCGGCTGGGATTCGCCCGGTTATCTCCCTCAAGAGCGTTAGTAAAATCGACCTAGTGCCGCTAGTCCTTTCAACCTACAGCACTAGTTATGGCGGACTATTGCGATTGTGGGCCCCGTGTGCTTTAATGGTAGTAATGATCAGTGGGTCCCGGTCGTTCAGTGAGTCCCAGGGCCGTATTGTTGATAGTCAGTTTGCAGTGATGGCGGGTCGGCAACCCGCGGATTCTATCACTCGGCTGAATTCATAGTATCAATTCGCGAGCCGAGTCTCGTTTGCCTCTCGCCTCGGGTCGCCAGGATGACGTCAAGAGTGATGGTCGGTGTGCGCATGCACTTCGAATCATTCGCAATGTTCGACTTCGGGCATGCGGGTAAGCTGCCACGAGGTGTCGTATTTACCCGCCCGTTCGGAGATGACCTCGTAATCAAACCGCGACGATCATGAAACGTGGCCACAGTTTCAAGCAGCTCACCTCAGTCGTACATATCAAATTTTTCTCGATGCCCGCGAAGCTGATGCTGGCTTTGGCGGGTATCGTGCTTCTGGGGACCCGCCCGGCACCGTCGGGTGCGGATGAGACGTCCGGTCAGAGTCCTGAGGCCCTGTTACGGACGGCCGATCGGCCCGATAACGATGTACGCATGCGCGTGGCCGCCGCGGACCGGACGGCCGTGTCCGCAAGCCTGCTGGCACCAGCGATCTCGGCGACCAAGACGGATGCGATCGTCGGCGACACCGGTGTTATCGGGAGCGCCGAGCCGGGAGAGACGATCCGGTACACCGTCGTGATCACGAACACCGGCGACATGGATGCCACCAACGTGGTCTTCGACGATACGATCGACCTTAATACCACGCTGGATGGAGGTAGTGTCGACGCGACACCTCTTGCACGCGACGACTTCTACGATGCCCTCGGAAACCTCGGGATTTCAGTCCCGGCCGTGGACGTTGTACCCGTCGGTCTGCTGGCAAACGACAACGATCCCGACGGCGGCACGGTAACGCTGACGGAAGTGCAGGGTAGCGCAGCAAACATCGGTACCGCGACTGCCACGACAAATACGGGATCGGTGACAGTCGCAAGCGACGGTAGCTTCACCTACGATCCTCCGGTCGGGTTCAGCGGTACGGACACCTTCACATATACCATCGATGACGACGAGGGTAACTCCGACAACGGCACGGTCACAATCCTTGTGGATGACCAGATATGGTTCGTCAACAACTCCGTGAGCGGCGGTGCGAACAACGGCACACTCGCGGACCCTTTCGAAAGTCTGGCGGCTTTTGATGCCGCAAACGGAGGCGGCGCTACGAGTCCCGGTGTCGGAGACTGCATCTTTATCTTTGCGGGTATTGGCGACTACACTGGCGGCGTGACGCTGCTCGACGATCAGACACTTGTCGGAGAAGGGACATCCTCTGCGCTCGACACGGCCTGCGGGGTGACGCTCCCACCATACAGCGCCACGCTCCCGACCCCCGGCGGAACGGATCCCGTCATCGTGAACGCGGGCGGTAATGGAATCACACTGGCACAGGATAACACGATCCGTGGCCTGACAGTCGGCGCGACGTCCGGCACTGGCATCGTCGGGTCCTCGTTTGGCACGCTGACGACTGACGAAGTGACCATCAGCGGCACGGGGCAGGCGCTGGACCTCGACACGGGAGCGCTCGCAGTCACCTTCGACGCAATCGGTTCTTCGAGCAGCGCTTCCGACGGCATCGACATCAGCAATGCCAGTGGCACGTTCGATGTAACAGGTGCAACCAACCTGCTGAGCATTACGGACGACGGAATCAACCTCAGCAGCAACGGTGCAGCCACGTTCACGTTCGATTCCGTTGACATAAGTACGACCGCGGGAGACGGCTTCGTTGCCAGC
>JBFHWK010000241.1:0-5197 GCA_041589075.1 Rhodothermales bacterium | reverse complement strand
GGCGATCACGGGCTTACGGAGCCGCTCGATCTGTAGGAACACCTTTTGCCCGCGCCTTGCGAGTTGTTCTGCGGCCTCGGCCGAAAGTCCGGCGAACTCTCCAATATCGGCACCCGCAACAAACGCGCGTGTACCGGCACCTGTAAGAACTACCGCGCGCACATCGGAGTTGTCACGTGCATTCCGAAAACATTCTTCCAGCTCGTCAATGACGACACGGTTCAGGGCGTTCAGCTTGCCCGGACGGTTGACGGTGACGAGAAGTACACCGCCTTCGTGCTCCTCTGCCAGGATGCTCGAGAAACTCATGGGTCGGGAATGGTCAAGCGCGGTGCGTTATTCTCTGACGCGGGTGGCACCGGAGGTCTCCCCCTCCTCTTCCGTTTCCGGCGAACTATAGGCATCGACATCGCTCAGGAGATCAGTGGGGCGCGCAAAAACTTCTTCCATCTCCTCGATGGCGAGTTGCGTTTCTTCGACTTCGGTCAGGAGCGTGTCCAGTTGGAAGGTGATTTCCTCGGGGTTGCGCAGCGTGAGGGACTGCTCGTGGACGTACTTCACGACTTCCTCTATAGTCTCTAGCTGTGCCTCGATAATCTGCAGGTTCTCGCGGCCGCGCTTGAATCTCGTCAACCGCTGTTCGAGGATGCGCATGCGGCGCTGCTTTATGGCGCGCACCTTGGGCGTATCGTCTTCCATGTCGGTCTTGAGGGTTTCCATCGCTTCGACGACATCGCTCTCCGTGTTTGCCTGCGCGCTGTAGTGATACCGCTCCTGCTGATACAATAAGGAGAGATAGGAATCGAGAAGTCCATTAATCTTCTTCACATGGCTGTCGAGCATGCCCTGTGACGCATAGCCGACCTTGCGGTAGTTCGACTGAATGTCGCCCCCCAGCTTGCGCAGCCGCGTATAACGGCGCTGGCTCTGTTTGGACAGGTGTAGAAATACCTCCTTCTTGGAAGGCGGCTTGGCGTGTTCGGCGGCTCTCTGTGATCGGATCGCTCTTCGAAAGCGGTCCTGCCGTGGCATGATGCCCAGATACAGTAACTCGATCGCTGTCGCGAACAGCAGAATTGTCTCGAACGGCCAGGATGCCCCTCCACTAAAGAGGCTCACGGAGAAGGAGACTAGCATGGCCACGATGAGGAATGCCAGATTCCAGGGAAGGAGGAAGGCTTCCTTGGTGTAGTTGATGTCGCGATCGTTCATAAGTGACCGCCCTGTCTATGGTCGCCGCATGCGTCCGATCGTCTTTTCCGGCATCGGCTTATCCTCGCCTTCCGAATCGCCGGGCGGCGGTTCCTTCGAGGTGGTTCGGTCCTCGACATCCGGTGCGGCCGGAGCTTCCTCCGCCCCGGCCTGCAGCTCGCTCCGTATCTGGTCGATCAAGTCTCGTGCACGTGCGCGCTGCAAGTCCTCGTCAGCCTTTGCAAGAGCCTCCGCACGTTCCGCGCGTTCCGCCCTGTCAGACGCAGACTCGAGTGCCACCTCGAGCTTTGCCTCGTAATGCGCCGTCTCCATCGCGAGCTTGTCCACCATCTCGCGATGCGTGTCAAGGACGTTCTCCGACCCAGCCGTCATGCGCGTGACCGACTGCGCGATCGACTTGCTACGCTCGAGTTGACGGACAGCCTTTTTGAGTCTCTTCAGAGCTCGGAGGTGTTCCTTCTCGGCTTCTTTTACGCGTTGGTATTCTTCCGGTGTCATGTGAGAATGCTCGGATGTGCTTACTCGGACCGAGTACGCTCCTTGCCGAGCGTCTTCTCGCCCTGTTCGGCCTCGCGCTCGGGCACCTCGAGCTGCGGCTCTTCCGTCGCGGCCGCCACTTCACCAAGGCCCATCTCGAGCTTAAACTGCTTGACGATTTCGGAGGCCCGGATCGACCGTGCATCTTCCTCGATCTGGATCGCCTCGCTGTCAATCGAGTCAAGGGCGACTTCCATGCGAGCCTCCTGGCGAGCAGTCTGTTCTTGAATACGCGTGAGCATCTCGTCGTGAGTCTGGTCGACGCCGCCGACTTCGAACTGCTCGAGGGTATCTGCAATCTTTGCCTGCCACTTCGAGCGCTCATGCGCGCGCAACGCTTCCTTGGCCTCTTGAATCTTTCGATCCTTCTCACGCATAAAGGCCTTCTTGACCTGTATGGCTTTATCGTACGCCGCGGTTGCGTATTTCAGTTGCTCGTCCGTGCGCAGCTTGGCCTCCTTCAGCTCTTCGAGACGAATCGCATACTGCTGCGCGATGTCGTCGCGGCCGGCCTTGATGCCGGCCTTTATCTTCGCCGTGAAGTCCTTTATCTCCGCCTCATAACGTCGCTGCTCTTTTTGGAGGAGCATCATGTTCGCCTTCACGGTGGCGATGTTCTCGTTCATCTTCGGGACCTGATCGTTCAGCTCCCTGATATTCTGCTCAAGGATCAGACGGGGGTCCTCAAGCGCTGAAATCGCGCCGCCAAAAATGGAGCGGATCCAGCGTGTAAATCGTGACCAGATGGACATGATAAGCTAGCCTTGTTCTCGAGAAGCGATAAACTCGTTTAATATAGCACGATGGGCGCCGGAACACGAACGAGATGTAGCCCGCTCAGGCCGCTCCCGACGACCATTTGCCGTCACTCAGGCGGTCCACGACGATCGGTTGGTTATCCGGACGACGACGCGAAGCGGCAAAGGCGCGTCGAACGGCTTCCATGAAAGGGGCCGCGGTGTCGGCATCGCGCGTATGTAGACGCGCCAAGCAGTCACCGGGTTGCACCGGCTCGCCCTTCCGGCGGCATATGGTGATGCCGGCCATCGGGTCGATCTCGTCATTGACCGCCCTGCGGCCCGCTCCCAGCCGCATCGCCGTGGATCCGATGACTCGGGCGTCGATCGACGATATGTAGCCCTCCTGCTGCGGTCCCGCCTGAACCTCTACCGTTACGTGCGTTCCCTCTCGGCGTGAGGCGTCTTCCACGACCCTCGTGTCTCCACCCTGGGCCGCCACCATCTGCATGAACTTTTCGAAAGCGGCACCGGAATCCAGGATTCGCTCTGCCATCTTGGACGCGGCCCGAGCGGTTTCTGCCGCACCGCCAAGAATGAGCATCTCGACGGCAAGTGCCACCGTTAGCTCGCGTACATCCTCCACCGGCTCACCACGCATACAACGCACAGCCTCGACGACCTCATTCCAGTTTCCTACCTCTAGGCCGAGTGGATCGTCCATTAAGGTCAGCAGCGAGACGGTCGGTCGATCGAACGCCGCCCCGATTCCTTCGAGCGTTCGCGCAAGTCTCCGACCGGCGTCCATGTCGGGCATGAATGCGCCGCGCCCCACTTTGACGTCCAGGACGAGCGCATCAATCCCCTCCGCAAGCTTCTTGCTCATGATCGACGCCGCAATAAATGGTATGAACTCCACCGTCCCCGTTACATCTCGCAAAGCGTACAGCTTCTTGTCGGCGGGTGCGATCTCGTCCGTCTGCCCGATCATGACGACACCGATCTCGCGCAACTGCTTGCGGTACTGGTCCAGGCTGAGGCTGACCTGTAATCCCGGAATCGAGCTCAGCTTATCGAGCGTCCCGCCAGTGTGGCCGAGTCCACCGCCGGAAATCATAGGAACGGGCACGCCGGCTGCAGCCACCAGTGGTGCGAGCACCAGAGAAATCTTGTCGCCCACGCCACCGGTCGAGTGCTTGTCTACTTTCTTGCCTGGAATGTCCGACAAATCGAGCACGGTACCCGAATAGAGCATCGCGTGAGCGAGCGCGAACGATTCCGTTTCGTTCATGCCGCGCAGCATCACTGCCATTAGGAACGCGCTCATCTGGTAGTCTGGCACGGCACCGGCCGTGTAGGCGTCCACCAGCTCGACGATGTCCTCTTCGTCGAGTTCGCCTCCGTCTCTCTTGCGAGCAATCAGGTCTAGCGGATCCGGGTCAGCCATCCTTTCATCAATTCGTTCAAACTAAAACAGGCGACCCGCAAGCACGCGAATCGCCTGTTGACCGGTTGGTGCCGGATTTACTACTTCTCCTTCTTTGAGTACCTGCGGTTGAATTTCTCAACCCGGCCGGCGGTGTCCACGTACTGCCGTCGACCTGTGTAGAAGGGATGGTTCGTCTTGTCGACTTCCGATACATACGTGTCGGTGTCCATCGTCGACCGCATCTTAACGATAGTGCCGTCGGCCAGCCGAACGTCGATCAGTTTATACTCGGGGTGAATGCCTTTCTTCATCGTAAAGGACGCTGTTTTCTGGTCGCGCGACCACAAATTTAACCCATGAGGCGTTCAGAATGCAAAGGGGCCGCGTCTGATCCCGTCCTCGCCGAAATGCAGCGTAACTTCACACGTCATCCGTATCGAGGCCCCCTTCGAGCTGCGCAATCGAATCTCGCAGTTCGGCGGCCCGTTCGAACTCCAGGTTTTCGCTCGCCTCAAGCATCTCGCGACGAAGATTGTCGATGAGGTCCTTCTTCTGCTCGGCAGTCAGATATCGGGCAACAGGATCGGCGACCATCCGTGCGAAGCCGGCTTCGTCTCGCCGGCCGGACGAAGGACCCTCGACCTCCTGCTTCTCGTTCGCGATGATCGTCCCCTGCATGATCTGATCATATGATTTGAGCACGGTTTTGGGGACGATTCCGTGCTCCTCGTTGTACTGCAATTGGATCTCGCGTCTGCGGTTCGTTTCGTCGATCATGCGCTGCATTGACCCGGTAACCGTATCGCCGTACATGACGATCAGTCCGTTTACATTTCGGGCCGCACGTCCCGCGGTCTGAATGAGCGATCGGTCACTGCGCAGAAAGCCCTCTTTGTCCGCGTCCAGAATGGCGACGAGCGACACTTCCGGAAGGTCCAGTCCTTCCCGAAGGAGGTTCACGCCAACGAGCACGTCGAAATTTCCCAGACGCAGATCGCGTAGTATCTCGACGCGCTCGAGTGCGTCAATGTCCGAGTGCAAATAACGAACACTGATCCCGTAGGAATCCAGATAATCGGAGAGATCCTCTGCCATGCGTTTGGTCAAGGTCGTTACCAGTGCGCGCTCGCTTCGTGATCCTGTTGTTCTGATCTCTTCCAGAAGGTCGTCGATCTGGTTACGTGTTGGACGCACCTCCACCTTTGGGTCCGGAATGCCGGTCGGCCGGATGATTTGTTCGACGACGACACCGGCGCTGCACCCCAGTTCGTAGTCGCCTGGC
>JBFHWK010000240.1:0-5237 GCA_041589075.1 Rhodothermales bacterium | reverse complement strand
CCTCAACTTCGAGGTCGGGCGTCTGGTCGGATCCGAGAGCGACGAAACTACAATCGTGATCCTTACCGGCAACCGGGTGTATCACGTGCTCGCCAACGCGCTGGCGCAGCTCGGGAAGCATGTCATCGTCATGCCGGTCGGGATGGACGGCGAAGTAAGTGACCGCGACGTGCACGGCCTCGTTCGATACGTAAGCGCTTCGCTGCTTCTGAGTGACGCCGTAAAGAAGGCTACGGGTGACGAAACCGGTACGGATGAACTCGGAGAGACCGAGACCGCAGAAGTGGGAGCAAGCCGGGGCGAAGTCGTATACAGCGAAGTTGTGGACGACGCCGGCAGTCGAACACTCGAAGTCGTAGAGAAGTACTTCGGACAGTATGACGAAGTCTACCTGACGCCCCTGCTGCGAAAATTGACCGAGGAATTCGGTGATCTCGACTACGACCCGAAGACCGTGATCAACGCACTCGAGGAGGCAGGCGCGGTTTGGCTCGAAAAGCGACGTGGTTTCCCGTATGATTACACCGTGTTGCTGATCGATGGAAAGCATCCTAGCGTCGCTGCAATTCGTGCCTCGGCCTCCCGGGATACGTCGCACAACTCGTCTGAAGAGGTGTCCCTAAGCGACACAGACGACTACGTGCCACTCTCGGAAACGGACGATGGAACTTCGGCCGTCGAAGAGGATATCGTGTAAGCCTGGCGTCGACACGTCAATAAAAGAAGAACTTATTGCGGCCTGCGGACCGGGTGATCCCCCAGATGATCGCCGGCTGCGGGCCGCTTCCGTCTGGAAACACCACGATGACAGTCTTGGAAGCGACAGAGAATAAACGACAGCTGGTGAAGGCGGGCGTCGGCCGGCTGACCCCACGCGAGATCGTAGAGGAACTCGACAAGTATATCGTCGGGCAGTCCGAAGCGAAAAAGAGCGTAGCAATCGCATTGCGCAATCGCTGGCGCCGGCTGAACGCTCCTGCGGAAATGCGCGAGGAGATCATGCCGAACAATATCATAATGAT
This sequence comes from Rhodothermales bacterium, assembly GCA_041589075.1. GTDB lineage: Bacteria > Bacteroidota > Rhodothermia > Rhodothermales > JABDKH01 > JBFHWK01. The sequence continues at coordinate 4,215 of JBFHWK010000240.1, read as the reverse complement.
CGGACCCACCGGCGTAGGCAAAACCGAAATAGCACGTCGACTCGCGCGGCTGGCCGGCGCGCCTTTCATCAAGGTGGAAGCGACGAAGTTCACTGAGGTAGGTTATGTTGGACGCGACGTCGAGAGCATGATCCGCGATCTCTGCGGCATCGCAATCAACATGGTGCGCGAAGAACATTCGGCTGCTGTAAAAGAGCGAGCAGCCGAGTTGGCCGAGGATCTAATCCTCGATCTGCTGATCCCACCGTCTCCGGGCAAAAAGAACGACGCCCTCGCCAGTCCGGGATTCCTGCTCAACACCGTGGATGACGAACCGTCCGACTTGGACCGGGAACTTCGGGACAGAACCCGCGAAAAGTTTCGTGAAAAGCTTCGCCGTGGCGATCTCGACAATCGTGAGGTAGAGATTGAAGTCCGTAGCGACCACACACCGATGGTCCAGGTCTTTGGTCCAATGGGCCTCGAAGAGATGGGGGTTAACCTCCAAGACCTTTTTGGTGGAATCGGTGGAAAGCGCAGCAAGAGACGGCGCGTCCCCATTTCGGAGGCACGCGAGATACTTGCAGAGGAAGAGGCCGCCAAACTGATCGACATGGACAAGGTTACGCGTGAAGCGCTCGAACGTGTCCAACAGGCCGGCATTGTCTTTATCGATGAGATCGACAAGGTAGCGGCACGAACGGCTGCTGGACGCGCTGGACCCGACGTGTCGCGCGAGGGTGTCCAGCGCGATTTGCTGCCCATCGTGGAAGGCTCGGGTGTAATGACGAAGTACGGTATGGTCAAGACCGATCACATACTCTTTATCGCCAGCGGGGCGTTCCATGTCTCGAAGCCGAGCGATCTGATCCCAGAAATGCAGGGAAGATTTCCTATTCGCGTCGAGCTCAACTCGCTGGGAGAGGAAGATTTCTACAAAATCCTTAGGCAACCGAAGAACGCACTTCTCAAGCAGTATCAAGCCCTGCTGAGCTCGGAAGGCGTCGAGATAACATTCACGGACGATGCCGTCAGAAAAATCGCCCGTACAGCCGCGGACGTGAATGAGCAAGTAGAGAACATCGGTGCGCGGCGGCTTCACACGGTGATGACGACCCTGCTCGAGGAGATACTGTTCGACGTGCCGGACGGCGCCCAGCCAAGTTCGATCGAGATTGACGGTGACATGGTCGAACAGCGACTAAACGCGATCGTCCAGGACAGGAATCTCAGTCAGTACATCCTGTAGCCCCTACGGACACGACGGAAGCTGCCGGTGGACTCCACGAGCGTCATACTCGATGCGTCGTTACCTGACGTCGAGACACGCTGGGAGCGTCTTCGGCAGACAACCGAGACCGACGACCCCTTCACAAATCTACGGCTGATCGTCGAACTCGCCCGCCTGCAGCAACTCGAGGCGAAAACGGTCTTTGTTTGCGCAGACGGAAGGGACATTGCCGGCATTGTGGCAACCAGCAGAAAAATTGGTCCTTTTCTCGACTGCGTCCCACCGAAGCTCGTCCCAACGACGCCGCTGCTCATCGCCGCGGGCGCAGCCGGGTATCTGGAAGGCCGCAATGTGATCCGTTTGCTGGGAGATATCGTGTTGAACCACGCGCACCGCGTGACAATTGTCTCGCGTGATCCGGACGTGCTCGAAGCGGCTGACGGTCAATGGCAAGCAGATACACTGGAGACGTACGTCATTGATCTGCAGGAACTAGGTGAGAACGTGACGGAGCGGTGGTCGGCCGGCACGCGGCGAACCTTCCGCAAGAACGAAGATCGGTTGAGGGTAACGGAAGATCCGCTAGCTGCTCAGTTCGCCATCGAGCTATGTGCCGAAAGCTATTCGCGTTCCGGAAGGTCGCTTGGCGTGGACACCAACGGCCTGCAGCAACTGGTGCTTAACCCGCCAGAGGGGATCTCAACAACGGTATTCGCCGTGAGGAACGAATCAGAGCGCGTAGCGGGCGCTCTGGTCATACTGAGCGCCGGTGACACGGCCTACTACTGGATCGCGGGCAGCCCGCCAGGTCCAGCCATGACTGTTCTTATCGGCCACGCATTAGCGCGCCTCCGCAGTCTGGGCTTGAAGAAGTTCGATTTCCTTGGCGCAAATGTGCCTTCAATCGCCGAGTTCAAGCGGCGCTTTGGACCACGACTCGAGCCATACACTCAGATGCGCGCCTCCCGATCCCGCACGCTCGATGGCCTCATCGCGGCTCGCGAGTCGCTGCGGCGCATACTCGGCAGCTGATGAACACGGGACCGGTTCATCGCAGTTCGAACAGGTTTGGACTGAAGCTCCTTCCCGTCGTACTTGTCGCCCTCTGTTTGTGGCTGATCAGATTTGACTATACATGGGCAACCGGAGACCAGGACGAGTTCGTGCCTTACGTGCTGCACCTGCTGGATACGGATGTGCTTGCTCATGACTGGTTCGTTCAAACGCAGACTCAAGCCGTTGGCGTTCGCACGGGATTCGTCTGGTTACTGCGGGTGCTTTGCTTTCTGTTCACTCCGGGAATCGCAGTCGCCATCCTTTACATCGTGACTTGGGTCTTGATAGGCCTGGCGATTGGCGCCATCATCCATGAGCTTCGAGGTTCGTACGGAGGTGCCGCCGTAGCGATTATCGTTGGTCTGCTCCTCACGCCTAAGTGGACGCTCGGAGGCAATGATCTCGTTTACACGATGCTCGTTCCCGAGATGACCGCGTGGTCGGCCGCACTTTTTGGCGTACTTGCCTTCTTGCGAGGTCGTTTTGCGGTAGCCGGCCTGCTAACCGGACTGAGTGCATTGGTACAGCTGCTCGTGGGTGTCCACGTGACGCTCGTACTCGCAGTTGCTCACTTGGTGGGGTCCAGCTCGCCGAGCCGCGTACGCGAAATCCTGGTAATGTGCGGCACCGCGACACTGGCGGCTGCACCCATCGCACTGCCCATTCTTTTCCAGCAACTCTCTGGTATAGGAGCAACCTCGGCGGGAGAGCCTAGTGAAATCGAGATACTCGCTCACATTCGTGCGCCCTATCATTACCTCCCGTCCGCCTTTTCGATTGGATCGTACGTCAAGTTTGGCGCCGTACTTGCTACCGGTCTCGCCTCCGCGCTCGTGATCAAGCAACGCCTGCACGAAGATCAACGAATACGAGTCCTCCTTATCTCGCTTGCCGTCATCGCTGTCTTGTGCATCACTGCCTGGCTGTTATCCGAGGTCTATGAGGTGCCACTCGTCGTCAAATTGCAGTTGTTCAAGACGACAGTCGTTGCAAAAGTAGTGTGCATAGTGCTGCTTGGATCTGCAATTCCGAAACCCGCTTGGCTCGCTCTCTCAAGTCGAGTTCGACCAGGCATATGGGCAGTCGCAACCGCGATCTCGTGTATTGTCGTGCTCCTGCTCGTCGATCGAAGTATGCAGGAGACACCGACGAGTTCATTCTCCGGCGTTGAACTGTGGGCAAAAGACAACACCGAATTGCACACCGTCTTTGCAATTCCGCCGTCAATCAGCTCTTTTCGGTCACGGGCTCAGCGCCCAATAGTCGTCAACTATGCGGCGGTACCGTTTCGTCCCGAAGACCTCCGCGAGTGGTATGCCCGCCTTTGTGATCTTGCCCCTTTGGACGATCCTGTGCGCGGTATAACGCTGAAAGCACAGCTCGATGATTCCTATCACAATCGCACTCTTGAAGACTGGCAACGCCTGCAAGCGATCTACGGAATAGACTATTTTGTCGTTGCACAGGATATCGCTGCTGAGTACGCGTTGCCGCTCGCATACCAGAATATGCACTGGCGCGTCTACCGATTGAGCGGAAACCCGACCTCTTCCTGATCAGTCGCACCTCGATCGACATATAGAGCGCTTGATGCGTGATTTCCTTCGGCCCGTTGCAACTCTCCTGACCGGCACGACGCTGGCACAGCTCGTCGTCTACGCGGCCCGGCCACTCCTGACGCGTCTTTTTAGTCCCGAAGAATTTGGAGCTCTTGGTTTCTACGCCGGCGTCGTTGCGGTGATCGCTTCATTGTCTACGGGAAAGTATGAGGATGCCCTCGTTCTGCCGCGCGATGACGGCCAGGCGTCCTCGCTCGCGGCTGCCGCCGTGATCGCGACGGTGGTGACCTCGGTTGCAGTGGCGGTTGTAACTCCCTTTCGCACTTCGATGGAATCGCTTGTTTCATCGGCGGAGGCAATTGATTTACTGGCGTTTGTCCCGGCCAGCGT
>JBFHWK010000239.1:0-5262 GCA_041589075.1 Rhodothermales bacterium | reverse complement strand
TTGAACGCGCAGCACGTGGCGATTGTCACACCTCCTGCGACACAAAGAAGAAGGCCCGAGTCCCACCAAACCCGGGCCTTCAAGATCTAGGCCCGGATTCCCATTCCCGAACCTAGTCCACCCTGTCAGAAGTGCTTGACTAGAAGTGCAACAGTAAAAGGACGGATGAGCGCGGGCGCTTTCAGGATCATCGCGGGCTTGGGGCGGCCTGGACTACCCGTAATCTCCAAAAAAGGGCCGTTCTGCCCCCTTTCAGCCGGCCCGCAGCGAAACCTTCCGCGGCACCGACGGTCGGACTAGCCATCCAAACCGAGGCCGTGCCAGAACCGTTCTCAAATATCGAAACCGTCCAGATCGCCGCCACGGTGATCGGCCTCGTCGTCCTCGCGGCGTGGGAGAGCCTGCACCCCTTCTTCGATTTCTTCCGAGGCGCGGCGCGGCAGCGCGGGGCGCACATCGTAAAGAACCTGATCCTGGGCGCCGTCAATTCGCTCGCTATCTCCTTGCTCTTCGTGGGGCTGTGGGTGTGGGCGGCGGCGTGGGCCACGGCGAACGGCATCGGGCTTCTGCACTGGGCGTCGGACACTGCCGGCCTACCTGCATGGGCGCATGCTGTGGGAGCAGTTCTGCTCTTCGACGCGTGGACGTATGCGTGGCATCGCATGAACCATCGCATCCCGCTCCTCTGGCGATTCCATCGCGTCCACCACGCCGACAACCGCATGGACGTGTCGACCGCCAGCCGCTTTCACCTAGGAGAAATCGTGTTCTCGTCGGTGCTCCGCATTCCGCTCATCATCCTCTTTGGAGTCTACGTCTGGGAGCTGCTGTTGTATGAGACGATGATGTTCGCCGTCGTGCAGTTTCACCACGCGAACATCGGCATCGGCGCGCGTGCCGACCGGCTGCTGCGCGCCGTGATCGTGACCCCCGCGATGCACAAGGTGCATCACTCGCGCGTGCGCATGGAGACGGATTCGAACTACAGCGCCTTCTTTTCCTTCTGGGATCGCATCGCACGCACGTTCCGACTCCGTGACGATCCACACACGATTCACTTCGGGCTTGACGAGTTCGACGCACCCGAGCACGAGACGCTCAGCGGTCTGATGACGATGCCGCTTGGCGATGCTTCGCGTCCCGATTAGTCCGAGGTGCCTGGTTCGCGCGCGTGCAGTTCCGGCTTCAGGAGTTGACCCCAGACTCTGTCGTACGGATGGACTTCCTGTACCGACTCGCCGTTGTGAACGAGCGGCCGTCCTTCGTTGGCCCATCGAAAGATGGAGCCACGGAGATTGGACACGTCGGCGAACCCCTTTTCCGTCAGACGCTCCGCAACAGCCGAGGACCGGTATCCGATGGAGCAATAGGTCACGATAGGCGTGTCGCGATCTACCGTGGCGAGGAAGTCGAACGCGCGCTCGTCGGGATCGACCTGGACCGCTTCGGGAATGTGACTGACCGAGTACTCCTCGGCCTCTCGTGTGTCGAGGAGGAGGATCTGTCGTGTCGTATCCGCGAGTGCGGCTTGTAGCGAGTCCGGAGTAATGTGACGGACGTCGGTGAAACGCGTGTCGATCATCTTCTCGGCGGCGGACCACTTGAGGTCCTGGCTGCAACTGACTCCGACGGCTGAAGCGCTGAGCACGGCCAAGGCGGCAGCGGATTTGAATCGGACAGAGTTTTTCATAGGGAGAGTTCCTGGTGGCGGCCTCCGGTCTTTCGGGCGAGCGTCAACAGGCAGCGCAGACCGTGCGCACTTAACACGCGTCTGCCAGTTCGGTTCGCCGGTGGCCGGACGGACATGAGGAAACCTCGCCTGTCGGTCCCTGTAGGCACTTTCCTTACAAGAATGAGAGGCAGAAACCTTCACTGTCCTCGCGTCCGGCGTCCGATCTTTTATGTCGGCCTATGAAACGCCCCCGCGAATCGGTGCAAAATCGTCCGAAATCAACCAAATGAGTAACTCCAACGGCTTCCAGCAGCTCGAGCGGCGCATTCGCGAGCCGGAGACGGCCGAGCGCCTGATTCGGCTCCTCGATCGTCTCGAGTCGATCGAAAAGACGCTCGACCGCGTGGAACAGGCGGTCGAGCACGGACCGGCGATGGTCAGTACGATCGCCGACGTCACCGACGACCTCGCCGATCGCGCGCACGCCGCCGGCATCGATCTCGACGAGCGCGTCCACCACACATTGCTCCTCCTCGAGAAGCTGACCGACCCCGCCACCGTGGCTGCGCTCTCCGGGCTGCTCGACAGGATGGACCAGATCGAGCAGCTCGCAGCGCTCACGGACGACATCCCGGGGTTCATCTCGATCATGGTCGACGCCATCGACGAAGTGTACCACGGCGCCGCCGCTGTCGGCATCGACATCGACGCGCGCGTCCGCAGCACGTTCGCGTTCGGCAAGAGGCTCACCGACCCTGCCACCGTCGAAGCGCTCGACCACGTGCTCGACCCAAACGCCGTCGGTTTCGTCGGCATGCTCGGCGAGACACTTGCAAAATGCCAGCAGGAGTGTCTCGCGCAGCCGGAGCCGTACTCGGTGACGATGCTCGGTGCGATGAAAGCACTGCGCGATCCGGACGCACGCCGTGCGCTCGGCTTCCTCACGAAGTTCGCGCAGATGTTCGGCAAGGCTATGGTCGAGCGGCACGCACAGCTTGCAAATGCAAACCCATCACCAGCAGAATAAATGAGCGAGAAGTTTCAAGTCCTTATCGTCGGCGGAGGCACGGCAGGGATCACCGTTGCGGCCCGCCTCATGCAATCCGACAACCCGCCGACGGTCGCGATCGTCGAGCCCTCCGACAAGCACTACTACCAGCCGATCTGGACACTCGTCGGCGCCGGCGTCTTCCCGAAAGAGATTTCCGAGCGCAATGAGGGCGACTACATACCGGACGGCGTCACCTGGATCCGCGATGCCGTCGCGAGCTTCGACCCGGACAAGAACACAGTAGTCACCCAGAGCGGGAAGATCCTCGGCTACGACTCCCTCGTCGTTAGCCCCGGCATTCAGCTCGACTGGGGCAAGATTCCGGGCCTTGCCGAGACGATCGGCAAGAACGGCGTCTGCAGCAACTACGGCTACAAACGGTCCGAGTACACGTGGGAGGTGCTGCGCAACTTCAAAGGCGGGAAGGCGCTGTTCACGCAACCGAACACGCCGATCAAATGTGGAGGAGCCCCGCAGAAGATCATGTATCTCGTTGCGGACTACCTGCGGCTGCACGGCCTGCTCGACAAGACCAACATCCAGTTCATGTCGCCCGGTACCGTCGTGTTCGGTGTCCCGGAGTTCGAGAGGACGCTGAAGAAAGTCATCGCTCGCTACGGCATTACGTTTAACACGCGTCACGAGCTCATCGAGATAAGCGGCGACAAGAAGGAGGCCGTCATCCGCGTCAGGAACGAGGCGGAGGAAATTGTCGACGAGAAGGCCTATCCCTTCGATATGATTCACGTCGTCCCGCCGCAGAGCGCACCCGACTTCATCAAGACGAGTCCGCTCGCCAACGAGGAGGGCTGGGTCGACGTGAATCGAGGAACGCTGCAGCACAACGTGTATCCGAACGTCTTCAGTCTCGGTGACGCCTCGTCGGCGCCAAACGCCAAGACCGGTGCGGCCGTGAGAAAGCAGGCGCCGGTGGTTGTCGACAATCTGATGCAGGTTTTGAAGGGCGGCGAAATCAGCGAGCCGAAGCTGTACGACGGCTACTCGTCGTGTCCGCTCGTCACGGGCTTCGGCAAGCTGGTGCTCGCCGAGTTCGACTTCGACAACCGGCCGCTGCCGAGCTTCCCGTTCGACACTACACGGGAGCGGTATTCGATGTACGCGCTCAAACTCTATGTGCTGCCGCAGATGTACTGGAACGGGATGCTGAGAGGGAGGGCTTAGGGCAGATTGCTGTACCCGGCCGTAGCGCATTACACATCCATCGATACTCAAGAAACACAAACGACACTACCGTCATGCGTATAGAAACCAGACTGATTCCGTTGCTCGTTATTGCGATGACGGCCGGCTTTCCGGCGATCAACACACACGCGCAGTCCGGACACGTGCTGCCGGGCGTCGGCCCGGTTGATCAGGCCCTCGCGGGTGCCGGCATGGCCGCGCCGCGGGACGCGCTCGGAGCCGTACACTGGAACCCCGCCAGCATCGCGATGCTAAAACAAAGCAGTCTGGATCTCAGCATCCAGTTCCTGCTGCCGACCGGCACGCTCGAGTCTACGGTGGAGCCCGGGGCTTTCGGGTTTGCGCCGGCACCGTTTCCTCCGTCGACACCGCTGCCGCCCGCAACAGTGTCGGGGGCGACCGACAGTGAGGCCGGGCCGTTTCCGATACCGGCCGTGGGGTACGTGCGCAAGAGTCCCACGTCACGCCTCACCTACGGGCTTGGAGCTATGTTCGTCGGCGGCTTCGGCGTCGAGTATGCGGCGTCACCAGCGCCGTTCGACAACCAGGGCAACCTGAACCCGGCGGTGAATCCGCTGCTGACACCGCAGCGGGCCGATGGCGGCTTTGGCTTCGGTGCGATCGAGTCGTCGTTCGGCCTCCTGCAGGTGCATCCGACCGTCGCTTACAAAGTGAGCGATCAGGTCGCGTTGGGCTTCGCCCCGACGATCAACTACGCGCTACTGCGTGTGTCGCCATTTCCCGCGGCTCCTCCCGATCCTGCCACCGGCCTCTATCCGGACGGACCGCAGGAGGGAGCAATCGGATTCGGCTTCCAGGTAGGACTACATGCCGAGAGCCCGAGCGGCTGGAGCGGCGGACTCTCCTTCAAGAGCCCGCAGTGGTTCCAGGACTTCGAGTTTACATCCGAGGATATAACGCCCGGAAGCACCTTCTCCTTCAATCTTGATTACCCGATGATCTTGTCTGCCGGCGTTGCGTGGACGGGCACAGATAGGCTCCTACTCGCAGCCGATGTTCACTACATCGACTTCGAGAACACGGACGGCTTTCGGGAGAGCGGATACGACCCGGCGACGTTTGCGGTCAAGGGGTTCGGATGGACGAGCATTCTTTTCGGCGCGATTGGACTGGAGTATGAAGTCACTGAAGGCGTGCCGGTTCGCTTCGGGTACTCTTACAACGAAAACCCGCTTCCGGATCGACTTGCGTTCTTCAACACACCGGCGAACGCCCTCATTCAGCATCGCATTGCCGGTGGCGTGGGCTACCGTCTGAGTGACGGCTTTACGGTCAACGCTGCGGTGCAATACGGATTCGAGAACGAAGGCGAGGG
>JBFHWK010000238.1:0-5297 GCA_041589075.1 Rhodothermales bacterium | reverse complement strand
CGGGGACGCGTACTTTTTAAGTTAGCCCGAACCCAAAAGCCCTGACGATCACCCCCATGCCGACCACCGTCGAATCCAGCATCAGTGAACAGCTAAAGACACTCATACGGCTGCAGCACATCGACAGCCGCATCGACCAGGTCAAGAAACTGCGTGGCGATCTGCCCGAAGAGATTCGCGACCTGGAAGACGAAAAGACCGGTCTCGAGACGCGCCTCGATAAGTACCAAACCGAAGAGAAGGAAAACGAAGTCGCAAAGAAGCAGGCCGACCTCGACATCCATGAGGCGGAGGATCTGATCAAGAAGTACGAAGAGCAGCAGCTCCAGGTCCGAAACAACCGCGAGTACGACGCGCTGACGAAAGAGATCGAAGCGCAGCGCCACCGGATCACCGAGGCGCAGAATCGCATCGAGACGATCGACGGTTCGAAGGAAGAACGGGAGCAGGCGATCGTCGAGGCCAAGGAGCGTCTGGAGGAGCTCGAAGCAGGCCTCGACGGCAAGAAGAAGGAGCTGGATGAGGTGCTCAACGACACGAAGTCGGAGCAGGCTCAGCTAGAGTCGAAGCGCAAGGAGGCGGCCGGCGAAGTCGACGCGCGGTATCTGCGTGCGTACGAACGGCTGCGCGACCGTCTGCGTGACGGCCGCGCGGTCGTACCTCTCGAGCGCGGCGCGGCGGCAGGCTTTGCGGTTCCGCCCCAGCGACAGGTCGAGATACGCCAGGGCAACCGCATCGTGGCGTGCGAGCACACCGGCCGTATCATCGTCGACAACGAGCTCTTCGTGGCCACTACGGGCGAAATGAAACTCTAGGTCGGACGACCGGGTCTCATCAGACGAGTTGGCTTATTGTCGTCCGGATCATCGCGCCGCCGCTTGCGGCGGTGAGGAAAGTCCGAACACCACAGGGCACCGTGCTTCCTAACGGGAAGGCAGCGGATACGCTCCGCTGACGGCACGTGCAACAGAAAGTAATCCTGCCGATGGCTCCGGCTCGCCGGAGATCAGGCGATGGGTGAAATGGTGGGGTAAGAGCCCACCGGCGTTTGCGGGTAACCGCGGCGGCCAGGCAAACCCCACGGGGTGCAAAGCCAAGCAGTACCGCGCCGCCTTCGGGCGGCCAGGGCGGCCCGTCCTGCTGCGGTACGGGTAGGCTGCAAGAGGCCTGCGGCGACGCAGGTCCCAGATAAATGATGATCTCCCCGATGATGCCGCGACGGCCGGCACGGCGGGCAGACAGAATTCGGCTTACAGGGCGGCGAAGCCGTCAACTCCAAAGGCGATGCCGCTTCGGCGGTGTCGCCTTTGTCCTTCTTAGGATGGTGAGCGCTGCTATTCCGCGCGAAGGGATGCGCTGGATTCCGCGCGACCGCTCCCCGCTTACTCCGTATCCGAGCCGCCAGCGGGCGCAGCGGGTTCGGCCGGCGGCAGCGTGCCGGCACCGCCCGGAAGTATCGGCTGCGTCTCCTCCGTCGTCTGACCCTGGATCACGCTGTCGACCGTCTCGGCCGTGCCGATCGTGAAGTTGGTCAGGACGCAGAGCAGGATGAAGAGGGCCCCAAGTGTCCAGGTAGCCTTCTCGAGGACATCGGGAGCCGTTCGTGCGCCGAGTATCTGCTGCGTAGCGCCGCCCGCCGCGATTCCGGCCAGGCCTCCTCCCTTTCCGCTCTGCAAAAGAATGATGACCCCGAGCAGGAGGCCGATGACTCCGATGATGACGATGAGAAGGATGAACATGTCAATCTGAGGGAGAAAACGTGGGACCTTCTTGCTGCAACGTGGCTGGGGCTGGAATCCGCCACCGCGAACCAACGAAAATAGGAAAGAGAACGATCCCTAGGAGCGCGCAAGGCACCATCACAATCACTTTCTCCGTCAATTCTTCTCGCGAGTGCGCAGACGCTCGTCGGCGAGAACCAGTGCCGAAAGGGTCTTCATATCGAGCATCTGGCCGCGTCGCGCCATGGCGACGGCCTCCGCAAAGGGCATGCGCACACTCACCAGATTCTCGCCGTCTTCGAGTGAGCGCTCGCCCTTGCTCAGATTTTCGGCGAGATAGAAATAGATGATCTCGCTGCTGTACCCGATGCAGGGGTAGATCTTCCCGAGCTCCGTGAGGCTTTCGCAACGCCATCCCGTCTCCTCTTCCAGCTCGCGTCGCGCGACTTCATCGGGCGGCTCACCCTCCTTGTCGAGCTTGCCGGCGGGTACCTCGAGGAATTCCCGCCGCGGCGGATAGCGAAACTGCCGCACCAGTATCGTCGAACCGTCCGGAAAAATCGGAACGACGGCCGATGCTCCCGGATGATCGATCCATTCGCGCACCGAGATTGTCCCGTCGTGGAGACGCACCCGGTCGCGATACGCCTTGAGCAGCACGCCATCGGCGAGCTGCACCGAGTCTACCCGCTCCTCTTTGAGATCCATGTTTTTCGCTAACTCATTTTCTTTCCGGCCGCCCACATGCCGACGGCACTGCATGCCACAACGGCCGCCGTCTCCGCGCGCAGCCTTCGAGCGCCGAGCGATACACTGGTGTACCCATTGGCGAATGCCGTCTCCACTTCCTCTTCAGAGAAACCGCCTTCAGGACCGACGATGACGACCGCCTCTTCAGGCGCTTCACCACGAAGCACCTCCATTACCGGAACCGCCGTGGGCAACGAGTCGAGCAGCCATCCGCACGTTGTCTTCTCATCGTCCAGAAACTCTTTCAATGGTACGGGGCCTTCAATGCGTGTGAGCACACTCCGACGCGACTGCTTCATGGCCGCGGCAGCCAGGCGCCTGAGGCGTTCCGTATCCGCCCGTCGCGTTTCGCAGTGACGGCAGTCCAACAGGTGCACGCCGTTGACGCCGAGCTCGACCGCCTTCTCAATGGCAAACTCCAGCCGCGCACGACTCTTAAGTAGCGCGAGACCCAACCGCAGGTCGACGAGCGGCTCGCCGACACCGAGGCTCCGATCGATCACCGTTCCGGTTGCGCGGTCCCCGTTGACGTCAACGAGCCTTACTCGATACCATCCTCCGACACCATCCACCACGTCAATCTCGTCACCGGTCCGCAATCGAAGGACCCGGTGCAGGTGGTGCGCTTCCGCCCCGTCCAGGGACACCTGCTCATCCGCGAAACTCTCCGGCGGCGCATAGAAGAACGTGGTCGACGCCGGCCGTCCGGCTGCAGAACTGCTGTTGCTCATTGCCCGGTCTAGAGTGTGAACGAGAGGCCGACGTGCACGCGGCCGTCGACCGGACCGTCGGTGTCGTTGAACGCGTAGCTCACGTTTATCAGTCCGATCTCCGTGCGAAACTGAATCCCAAACCCGAACCCCGGGAGAAACTCTCGCCGTGCCGGCTGGTCCTCCAATTTTGGTACTTCGAGCAAGCCGAGGTCCGTAAAAAGATAGGCAAAGGCGTAACGATCTATCTGATATCGATACTCGGCGAGGAAGCGCGCGGCCACGCGGCCCAGAAACTGCTCCTCGTTGTATCCGCGCAGCGAGTTCGCGCCGCCGAAACGAATCAAGTCGCTCTCGTCGTATTCGTCACTCAGCAGAATGCGCGCGTCCACTCCTGCCATTACCACCTGACGAACGAATGTTGGAACGAAGTACCGAGCCGTAAGGAAGAGTCTCTCCTGTGCGATGCTCGACCGTGTGGTCGTGGTGTCGACACCGACGACGCGCCGCGTAGTGACGTTTCTGTTGCCCCGTTCGAACATGGACTCTGCAATAATCCCGCTGCGAGGGTTCACGATCCAGTCGACCGACTCGAATCGAGCTCCGATACCGAAGAACGAAGCGGTTGATCGCGCGATGCGCTGCGCACCGGATCTGATGGCGAGGCCCGCCTGTCCGGGTTTGGTTGTCTCACGAGTCACTGTCGCGACCGCCCGCAGTCCGCGAGCGAGTTCGTACGATACACCCAGCCGGTATCGCTGCTGATCGTAGGTCGAGTCGCGTTGGATGCCCTGGAAAACGCCCTCGATCCCGATCGGGAGGCCGGCGACATTAGGATCGGCTAAGAGCGCATCAAAGCTGCTGACACGGCCAGGCAGCCGGTTGAGCTTCAAACCGAATAGTCGGCCGCCGCCAAACAGGTTACGAAGCTGCAGATGTCCGTTGCCTACGACGCCCCCGCTTGAACCGCCGGCCGAGGGAACCACGCCGAGTACGAGATCGAAATTTCCGGGCGGCGCTTCACGGACAGGTATGACCACAATCGCCCGCCCATCATCATCCACTTCCAGACGCGGATCTCCCACTTCCGTAAAATGTTTCGTCGACTCGAGGAGGCGGCGGGTCTCCTCCGGATCGAAGCCTTCGAGTGTTCGCCCGCGACGCAGCCGTGTGATTCGCATCACGTAGGACGGCCGCGTCCGGCCCGCACCCTCAAGCACGACGTCGTCAAGCACAACGGCCGCGCCGTCATCGACCTCGATAGTAACGTCCACCTCGTCGGCGTTGTCGGAAGAGACCCTCACCTCGGCCACACGTGCCTCAGCGAGCGGCCACCCGCGACGACTCAGCAGGTCCAGCAGAAATCGGATGTCTTGCTCGAGCCCGCTTCTCGTAAACGCGTCACCAGAAGCGGTCGTCATCAGACGCAGCGCTTCGTCCGCGGGCAGCACGGCGCTGCCGCGTACCTGCAGCGATCCGATACGGACCAGCGGCCCGCGACTCACATACACCCGGGTACCGATGAGACTATCGACATCTGCGTACGCATACCCCTCGGTCCTCAGATGGGCGACAACAGCTTCCGCGAAGACATCCGCGCCATCGGTCGGAAACGAACGCGTTTCGGGCCAGTTAACAACGGTGCCGTCGACGACCACAACCAGAGCGCCCGCGCTCGTCGTATCCGCCGACTGCGCGGCGGCTGACGGCCATCCCAGAAAGAGAAAAGACACTGACAACCAGCCACGGAGTGGGACTCGACAGCGTGAGCGACGGCCTGAAGTTGGTGTATAGTGTCCTCGCGGTTGTGGCAATGGCGGGGCCTGCGTTACAGGCGGGTCCGTATCAGGGGGTCGCGTACTCGGGTCCTGTCGAGAACGCGTTATCCATCGAGCCGTTTCGCAGCGAGGTGGCTCTGACCAAGCCCGCAATCGCGGCCGACACGCTGTACCGCCAGGCCGTAGCCGGCGACGTCCTGATCACGGTGCTGCCCGACTCGGTCTCCACCGGCCGGGTCACGGAATTCGAGAATCTTCGTGTTCCGACATATAGCTGGCGGCGCGGTCGTGCGTTCTTCTGGCAAACGGCAGCCGGCGAAGCGGGCGTACACGTCGTT
>JBFHWK010000237.1:0-5308 GCA_041589075.1 Rhodothermales bacterium | reverse complement strand
TACACCCAGAGTGGAATATTGTGGCCCGCGATCAGCAGATACACGTAGGCCGAAATGAAGCAGCAGCCCGCCGCCAGGATAGGAAGTGCCGGCGACTTGCCCGCGCGCAGATTCCTTACGAGCCAGGCCACCGAAAGCGTGAAGAAGGGGATGGCTCCCACGTAGATGCCCGCGAAGATGATCGGGTTGACGCCATAGGCCTCACCGAGCCCGAGAAGCCACTCTTTCAAGGCATTGATGTCCATTCCGATATGCGATGGTGATGGAAAGGGGTGAGTCGAGTAGCGGTGATCGAAGTTACACGCATGGGCGGCTCCAACCGGAAAATCATCAAATCCGGGTCTAAAATGCCAATTCTGAAGATTTTTTGGGGGAATGAAAAAAAGATCGTGGCGCGAACCTAAAAGCCGAATCGTTCACCGTCCCATTACCGGTGCACTTCTAGTCAAGCACTTCTGACATGGGTGGACTAGGTTCGGAATGGGAAACCGGGCCTAGAACTTGAAGGCCCGGGTTTGGTGGGACCCGGGCCTTCTTCTTTTTTGCCAGGAGTGATTTGTGCCGCCGTCAGGCGTGCTCTGCAGCCGCCGAAGGAATCACGAGCGGCTCGCCGGTTTCGAGCAGCGTCTTGAGTCCACTGAAGATCGGCGGCCATCCCTGGCGCACCGACGTGTATGTCTCCGTCTCCGTGTCGAAGCCGTCGTGTACGACCGTCAGCTTCACGACGTCGCCCAATGGTTCGATCTCCCACGTAACACGCGACGGGGGATCGCCGTTGCTGTGAAAACGGAAGTCGTGCACGAGTCGCTTTCCGGGTAAGCATTCCTTTATCGTGCACTCGAGGGCCGTCCTTAACTCTCCGTCCTTGCTGAAGAGGTACCGGATTGTTTCTCCCACGGCAAACGTTCCCTCGACGCGCGTGCCGTGGAAGTAGAGTTCCGTCATGTCCGGGTCGGTGAGTGCGTGCCATAGCTTCTCCGGTGTGGTTCGGATGTAGACCTGATACATGTGTCTGAGTTGTTCCTTCATTGGACTATCCTCTGATTCGAGTTGGTGCTTCAATGCCGTGAGTGACCGTGCCCATCGCGCGCTGTATGCCGACATCCAGCGGTCGTGGATGAGTTGGATGGGGATGGTGTTGAGGTAGTGCTCCTTGGTGCGGCCTACGCGGCGCGTGGCGATGAGCGAGGCGTCTTCGAGGGAGCGCAGGTGCTTCATTGCTGCGTAGCGAGAGAAGCTGAACACCGCCGCGATCTCGTTGACGGTCAGGCCCGGGGAGGAGCGCAACATGTCGAGCATGCGCCGCCGGCTGGCATCGGCCAGGGCTCGAAAAACCACGTCCATGTCGAGATCGTCAAACATCGATCAATATGTTACCAAATGGTCACATATTGAAGATAGGTGAACTCCAGATTCCTGTCAAGGGCTATCGGCCTGGTAATTGGGTCGGCCAACTAAGGGCTATCAGAGGGCGCTATTCACATTGACGCGTCGCTCGCCCGCCTTGCGGTCACATCGAAGGGCACTCTATATTCTGCGCCATCAGGTACGCCGAATCCGGCACCGAAAACACACTCCTATCGACGTCGAGTCCCTGCCGCATGTCATTCGGAAGGATACTCCTGCTCATGGCGGGATGCGTGCTGATCGGAGTGCCGCTGGTCGGCTACATCTGGGAGACGATCAACCAGGCCCTCGCACTTCGATTTGACACGACTCGACTCGCACTGACCATACCGGCGGTGGTTGTCTTCGGGCTCTTTCTCCGCTTTGCAGCGGGGCAGATCCGTGCCATCGGAGCTGAGAGCACGGGCGAAGGCGCTGCGCCGGATCGTTAACCGAAAAGAAGCGAACACATGGAAGAGACTTCACATCCTGAGACCGAGCGCGAAGAGCGCACGGAGCTGGCGCCGGGCGAAGAGCCCGTCGTCACGGGCACGCTTTTTCTGACCCTGGTCATCATGATGTTGATCTTCGGTTTCTGGGCGCTCTTCTATTTCCTGTATCTGGATCGATAATCATGAACGTTGAAACCTACGAGAAGGCGTTCCTCGCTCTCGGCGCGATACTTCTTGTCGTTTGTCTCGCTGCGCTTGCGTATGCGAGCATCGCGATGGGCATCCACCTGCCGGGCCGCGCAGGATCCGTAGATCCAATGACGATGCGCTCCGAGGCGCCTTTCGATAATCCGGGGGTCCACCAGACCGGACCCAACTCCTATGACGTGGTCGTGATCGGGCAGCTCTGGGCTTTTGTGCCGGCCGAGATCCGGGTGCCGGCAGGCGCGGACATCACGTTCATATCTACGTCGAACGATGTGCTGCACGGGTTTCATATCGAGCGGACCCGTGTCAACATGATGCTGATCCCCGGGCAGATCTCGAAGAACACGTACCGGTTCGAGGAGCCGGGTGAACATCTGCTGATCTGTCACGAGTACTGTGGCGTCGGCCATCACACCATGTACGGAAAGGTGATCGTAGAATGAGCGGATTTCAACCTGTCGTTTTTGATCCCTCGGGATTTCAGCTTCCCGAGAACCAGCTCAAGCCGATCCGATGGGCCATTTATGTCGGCTACCTCGCGCTGACCGCGGGCATCTTTCACGGTCTCGCGCAGGCGCTCTCGTACGCCAACATCGACATCATGGCGTACTTCCCCGCGCTGCGGAGCTACTACCAGGGACTTACCGCGCACGGGGTGGCCAACGCCCTGATATTCACGTTCTCGTTCTCAAACGGCTTCCTGCCGCTGATGACGGCGCGCGCGCTGTCGAAGAAACTCGAGAGCTCGCTACTGTGGGGGTCGTTCGCCCTGCTCGCACTCGGAAACGTTCTGGTGATCTATGCCGTCGCTTCGAACCAGGCGACGGTCCTGTACACGTCGTACGCTCCGTTGCAGGCCCACTGGACCTACTATATCGGGCTGGCACTTGTTGTCGTGAGCACGTGGTTGGCGCTCGCCAACATGCTGATCATCTGGAAGCGCTGGCGCAACGAACACCCGGGCGAGCGCGTGCCGCTGCTGGCGCACATCTCAGTATTCTCCTATGCGATGTGGTTTCTTGCGTCGATTCCGATTGCCGTCTCGTTTCTCGGTTTTCTGACGCCGTGGACGTTGGGATGGATGGAGAAAACCGATCCGCTGCTGACGCGCACGCTCTTCTGGTTTACGGCGCACGCGATCGTGTACGCGTGGCTGTTGCCGGCCTACGTTTCCTGGTACGCGCTGGTGCCGCGCCAGGCGGGCGGCAAGATGGTGAGCGACTCGCTGACACGATTCGTCTTCGTCCTCTTTTTACTTCTGTCCATACCGACCGGCTTTCATCATCAGTATACCGATCCCGGTATCTCCACAACGATGAAAGCCGTCCATGCCGTCCTCACGTTCGGTGTCTTCTTCCCGAGTCTGGCGACGGCCTTCTCGGTGATGGCTTCGTTGGAGATCGGGGGCCGGTCGCGCGGGGGTCGCGGGCTCCTCGGGTGGATCCCGAAGCTGCCGTGGGGTGATCCGTCGTTGGCCGCGCAGCTGCTGGCAATGATCACGTTCATCTTCGGCGGCATCACCGGTCTCATCAATGCGAGCTACACGATGAACCAGGTCGTTCATAACACGACGTGGATTCCCGGGCACTTTCACATGACCGTCGGCAGTGCCGTTGCGCTCACGTTGATGGGAGTCGCGTACTGGATGATTCCGTATCTGACGGGGCGGAAGCTCTGGGGTCGCCGGACTGCCGTCTGGTCGTCGTGGGTGTACACGATCGGTGTTTTGATATTTGCGCGGGGTATGATATCGGCCGGGTTGGAGGGCATGCCCCGCCGAATCTACCGGGCTCAGGCCACCTACAACAGCGAGGCGTGGGACCTTGGCGGTCTCCTGACAGGCATCGGCGGCACGCTAATGTTTGTCGGCATCTTGATGTTCTTTATCGTCATTGCCGTTACGGTCGTGGCCGGGCGAAAGGGTGGAGCCCCGGCTGACATCCCGTGGTCCGAGACCCTGCGCCCGCCGGCACGTACCGGATGGGAGCCGAGACTCGACCGACTCGTGTTCTGGTCGGTCGTGGCCGTAGTTTTGATCGTGATCGCCTACGGGCCGTTCTTTGCGAGCTACCTCCCGCCGCACTTTGTCTCGCCGGGGTTCAGCGTCTGGTAGCACGGCCGTGCTCCGGACCGCGAGGGGTCCGGTTGCGGGAGCACGCCGAGCACCGTTCAGGTCCTTCTGGTGTACTGTCGTTTGGACCGACGCATGCAAGAGGAGGCGATCGATCACCGGACGGCGACTACTAGATCCGGCGAGTGCGCTTCACCTAAGAGCGCTCGTGACCGTCTTGCGGGGCGCCACGATCACTACCCTTTGACGCGTTCCAGCAAGCCCTTCAGTGCCTTCCGGAGCGCACCCTCACTCATCGTCTGAGGGTACAACGAGTACGGACCCTCGTAAAGGCCTCCTCCGCCCATCGCATCATACACCCGGACAGCGATCACGTTGAATTCGCCGAATCTAAGAACGTCGTGCGGGATCTTGTATTCGCGCCGCCGCTGCCACTCGTCGCCTGAGATGTTCGCGCTGTCGACCGAGCCCGTGTGGCCGACTTCTACACCATTCACATAGGTGGCATCGAGGTCGTCGATCTTACCGAGTGCGAGCGTGAAGTCGACCGCTTCGTCCCGATCCGCGACGAAAACCTCCGTTCGATACCAGGCGTACCCGTCGTAACCGCGAAAGCCCTGCGGCTCCCAGTACCCAGGCACCGTGACGGTGGACCACCCTTCCTTCGAAGTCTCTATGGCACTCCAGTCGGAGTTATCGCCGGTCCGAAACGACCATCTGCCGTCAAGTCGGATAATATCTGCCTCGGCGACTTCAAGAACGGAAAGACCGACTTGCCCGTCCATGATGCCTCCGTCTCCGATTTCGTCGTATACGCGAATGGCTATGATGTTCTCGCCTTGCGGGTCGAGAATACCGGGCGGGATCGGGTACTTTCGGTACACGTCGTAGGCGGAACGGTAGCCGGGCGGCATAGTGCCCGTCGACCCGACGAACATGCCGTTGACGTATACCTCGTCCGCATCATCGATGCGACCCACGTGGAGCACGAATTCCTTCTTCTCGAACTGTCGCGGCAGCTTGAAGGCGCGGCGGTACCATGCAAACCCGTTGTAGTCTTCAAAGCCCTGCGACTCCCAGCTGTTCGGAACCCGTGTTGCAGACCATTCACCTTCATTCGGTTCGGGCATGGTCCAGGCCCGATTGTCGCCGGTGCGAAACTGCCACTGGCCCGATAGATCCACCGACAAAT
>JBFHWK010000236.1:0-5343 GCA_041589075.1 Rhodothermales bacterium | reverse complement strand
GGGCAAGGTGTCGTCGGTTGGAGGGGAGTTTTCGAACGGATTCGTCAAGACAAAGACGCGCGCGCTGGGATCGTTGTACGTGACGGTTGACACCCTTGCACCGGAGATAACGTCCCTGGACGTTAGACCCGAGGCACCTCTGGGGAAACGCTCAACAATACGATTCCGGGTCAAGGACGAACTGACGGGGGTATCGAAATACAACGGATTCATCGATGGATCGTGGGTTCTTTTTGCGTACGACGCCAAACGGGACCTGATTTACCACGAGCTTGACCCGAAACTGAAGCCCGGACGTCACGAGGTCCGTGTCGAGGTCGTGGACGGCAAGGACAACCGTGCGGAGACGACACTCGCGTTTCTCAAGTGAGGGTCTCGGCTCCTCAGCAAAAGTTGTGCGTCACAAAGACTTCCATCGAGCGCGTGACGTACACTCCGATGCCGTGCAGCCGGTAGCCCGGATGAAGCAGATTTCGTCGATGCCCCTTGCTGTCGAGCCAAGCTCGAATAGCTTCGCGAGCAAACGCCGCTTCGTCACGCCACTCGAATTCAGCCACGATCTCATCACGGTAATACCGTAGCCGATAAGACGAGTATCGGAATCCGGCATAGAGGTTCTCGCCGATCCCGACTAGCGTTGGATTCTCAAGATCGGGCACGCATGCATAGGAGGCCGCACGTGCGCGTTGGGTCGCGTTGCGACCGTCTAGATTCACGTGATCGAAGTAACCGCGCTCACCCATGTCCCTGGAGTGCGCACGAGCAATCCGCTCGATCCTTTTGTCGCGCTCCAAAGGCGCGAGACCCTTTGAACGCCGAACGACGTTGGCTTGCCGGTGAATCTCGCGGATAAGCTGCTCGACGCTGAACTCCGGCGTGGACTGGTATTGAACAACGGTTTCATCAGGCTCCGCAGGAACGAACACAGTCCTTTGTGAGGCGGCCGGCGGGACGATTACTGCGCAGACGATGATTGTACAGATAGCTGGACGCGTGCGTAGTGACAAAGGTATGAAAGGCATCCGCTCAAGCCTCTTCAGTGGACGATACCAGGTAGTATCGGCAGAAGAGGCAAACGTCAAGCCATTTTCCCGCGATTCAACCGGCCTGGCGACGTTCAGGAGGCCGCGGCACGCGATTGCGGCCAGCTCTCTTCTTGAAGCAGCAAGAGTCGTTCGACGATATCGACCGGTCCGACACCCTCCGCATCCGCGTTGAAGTTCGGCACAATCCGGTGCCGAATCACCGGAATCGCAACCGCGTTCACGTCGGCGATCTGAGGGGTGAGTCGACCCTGCAAGGCCGCACGTGCCTTGGCTCCAAGAATCAGATACTGGGACGCCCGTGGGCCAGCTCCGTAACTGAGGTAGTTCGTCACAAAGTCGGGCGAGCCGTCACGAGCCGGACGCGTGCGATTTGCCAACGTCACAGCGTACTCGATCACGTTGTCGGCCGCAGGCAGCTGCCGAACAAAGTGCTGAAAGGCTTTCAGGTCCTCCGAACGCATGACCGCCTCCACGGTCATCTCTTTCGCACTTGTAGTCGATCGGACAATCTCCACTTCCTCCGCGAAGGACGGGTAGTCCAGCCAGATGTTAAACATAAAGCGATCAAGCTGCGCCTCCGGAAGGGGATAGGTCCCTTCTTGTTCGATCGGATTCTGCGTAGCGAGCACGAAGAACGGTGCCTGCAAAGCCAGCGTTTGACCAGACGCGGTAACATGCTGCTCCTGCATCGCCTCCAGAAGTGCAGCCTGCGTCTTCGGCGGCGTTCGGTTTATCTCATCCGCCAGTATGACATTCGCGAAGATTGGCCCCCGGACAAACTTGAAATTGCGCCGCCCGGTCTGCACATCCTCTTCTATGATCTCGGTGCCGGTTATGTCACTCGGCATCAGGTCCGGCGTGAATTGTATCCGATTGAACGTCAGTTCGACCGCCTGAGCCAGCGTCTTCACCAGCAGTGTCTTTGCCAACCCGGGCACGCCAACCAGAAGGACGTGACCACGGCAGAGCAGGCACACGAAAATCTGCTCGATGATCTCGTCCTGCCCGACGATGACCTTTGCGATCTCCGCCTTGAGCTTCGCAAACCCTTCCGTGAGCAACTCGATGTTGACCGACATGGATCTAGGATATTCCCCACTTATCGGCTTGCGACCGACGACTTTGCCGGCGCTTCAACGCGCAGCTTCACGAAGACGGTTTTACGAAGCTCTTCAAGCCATTTCCTCATTTCGATCGCCTGTTTATCGCGCAACGCAAGCTGTCTAACCATCTCATAGTCGGTTTCAATATTTACGCGATGCGTCGGTATTCGTTTGTGCAAAAGTACGATGTGATAGGCACGACGTCCATCTAGCAGATCCACCTCTGCGGGCTCATTGATATCGCCCTCGTCCAATAGTGCGAGTGTTCGCTGCCAACGTGGACCAAGCCCTTCGATATAGAGGTTTTTTTCAAGCGTCCGGGGATTCAATACCCGACCACCTCTGCGAGCTGACGTCTCGTCCTCGGAAAACTCCTTAGCCATCCGCGCAAATGAGAGATTGTACGTAAGAATGGAATCTCTCAACTGAGTCAGGAAATCGATTGCTTCGGTCGGGTCGAACTTTCGAGGATCGAAACGCACAAGAATCTGATTCAGATCCACCACGTCGCCACGGCGGTCGTTGACCCGAAGAATATGTAGACCAAACTGCGTCTCGAAGATTTGAGAGACATCTCCGATGGGTATTCGCGACGCGACGGCAGCAAACTCGGGAACGAATTCCGATAGCTTTGCACCCTGGTACCGTCCACCGCGTGACGCCGATCCGGGATCATCCGAAAACAAAGTGGCCATTTCCTCAAAGCTGGCTCCCCCCACAACGATGCTGTCACGAATTGCAGCAAGAATGGATCTGGCGTCATCCCGAGCCGCTTCGGTGACTTTGGGGTAGCGAACTATATGCGAGACGCGGACCGCCTCGGGAAGCACCGGCAGCGAATCCGTCGGGATCTTGCCAAACCAGGTCTTTACCTCGGTCGGCGTAACATTAATGTTCCGCATCTTCGTGCCCTGAAACTGCTCAGCTAGCAACTGGTCGCGAAATTCATCACGGAGTTCGGCCCGAATCTGTGTAACGGTCTTACCGTATATCTCCTCCAAACGATTTCGGCCACCGACCTGCGCCGACATCGCCTCGATCCGCTGGTCCAGCACCTGTTTTATCTGCTCGTCGGTCACCACGATGTTTGTGTCGCGTTTCGCGTGAACGGCCAGCACCTTCTGATCGATCAGTTGGTTGAGCGCATCGAACCAGAGCGCATCAGTAAGCTCATACTGCCCCTGCTGGACGGCATTGAATACAAGACCGTTGACGTCGGAGCGAAGAAGGATGTTGTTGTCCACGATTGCCACAATCTCATCGAGGACCTTCTCGTTCTGTGCGATCACGGGCGCAGCCGCAAAGAACGTGAGAACAGTCGCCGTCAGCACTCTCATGACAACGCACCTTATCGCCTGAATTCCTGTCTCGGTGGGGTGGGCCCGGGAGCCTCCCTTCAACGGGAGTGTGGTCAAATTATTGCTCTGTTTATTCCGAGGGAGTATCGGGCAGACGAATGTCCAGTGCATTTCGTGCAACGGCCATCGTTCTGAGGTTCTGAACAGTCCTCGCCACGGTCTGTTTCCTACGTTCCAGAACGAGTTGCCGCGAGATCTCATCGTTGATCCATCGTATTTCCGGAATTGTGCCGGCGGACACACGGTCCACGACTTGCACGAGATGAAAGCGCCCGCCGTCCTCAATCACCGGTGAAACCTGTCGGTTTCCCAGCCTTCTAAGCGTTTCCTTCACCCTCGGATACGCGCTGAAAAGTCGGCTCTCAGCGAAGTAGTTGCTCGAGAGACCCAGTGAACCCTCGACGTCGTGCGAGTAGGTCCCCACGATCTCGATCCACAGGGAATCGACACCTGAGCCACGCATCGCGCGCTGTAGAAGCTGGCGCGCCTCGAATGTCGAATCGCGGTCTGTGTTGTACAGGTACCGAACGCGGAGGAACGGCTCTCGCAGGCGCAGCCGTTCCTTGTTCAACTCGAAAAACTGTTCGATGTCGCTGGCAGTCGGATTAACGGGATTCTCTTCGTAGATGCGCTCTACATAAGCGCTGACGAGGACTGACCTCTCGTTTTCAGCAAGCAGACGACGTACTCCGTCGTCTTGCAAAAGACCTGACTGCCGTGCCTCCTGCTCCAGGAGCGTGTTGACAACCCACTGCTCGACAAACTGACGTTTTGCTTCCGTGGAATCGCGTCCCGGCGGCAGTGCCGATAGGGCTTCCTCAAGATCTTCGCTCAAGAGGTACGAATTGCCGACACGGGCTACGTAGTCGTCCTGTACCACTGGTGTTCCACAGCCGAGACTGTATGTCACGACAACTACGACCAGAAGAACCGGTCGCGTCCGCATGATTTGCGCGAACCGAACCAAGCCGACTTTCACATTAGTCGCGCTCGGGACGAGCCGCCACGCTTTCTGATGACGGTTGGAATGCAAGAGTCAGTTTTTCGGGAAACGTCATTGCGGAATACCGCGTTCGCAGGCGCGCCACGAGACGCTTCTCGAGATCCTCCTGGTATTCGTTCACGAGTTCCGTTCTAGCCTCTTCAAAAGTCTTTACCCGAGACGGTTCGATACCGGATCGAAGAAGAACGATGTAGCCTCGATTATACGACTGCGGGCCGGTGTGGGCACCGTCCTCAACCTTGAGCGCAGAATCGAAGACGGAGTTCGTCACGCCGGCGATATAAGTCGTATCCACGCGCACGCGCAGGTCGCTGGTGTCGGGAAAGGCCATCGTGATCTCCTCTAACGAGGCTCCGACATCGAGCATTTTCGCAACGGAATCTGCAGCCGCCTTCCTGCGAGAGTACAGCCCGATGACTCGATGACGGTCCGGGAATGTAAAGCGACTTGGATCTACATCGTATCGTCGGCGCAACTCGGTGCTATCCTCGGCGGCCCGAGTCCATACCGAGTCGTCCATGACACGGAACAGCAGGAGGCCGTCGACGAAATCGGCCATGGTATCCCGAAACTCAGCGTTTTCGTCCTCTAGGCGCGCGATCTTGTATTCGATGGCCTTTTCTATCAGATAGGCATCGATAAGCTTGTGCACCAGATCGTTGAGGTCCGTGTAGCTCCGGACGGGATTGTTTTTGGCCCATTCGACGAACTCGCTCGGTGCGTAGGTCGCCGTGCCGATCGAGGCAACTTCGAGGGCACCGTCGGGAATGGTCGCCATTCCGCCGGCAATGAGCTGTGACGCGGAGTCTGCGGAAACGTCGCCGTAGAATCCG
>JBFHWK010000235.1:0-5405 GCA_041589075.1 Rhodothermales bacterium | reverse complement strand
TATCTTGGGTACGCCGTCGCCGGTGAGCATGACGTTGCCGCTCTTGATATCGCGGTGAACGATGTTCTTGTCGTGTGCCGCCTTAAGCCCGTCGGCCACCTGGGTTGCGATCGAAACAGCGTCCTTAAGTGGCAGCGGTCCTTTCGCAACGCGCTCCGTGAGCGTTTCACCGTCGATGTACTCCATGGCGATGAACGGGCGCTTCTCTGCATCGGGCGGGGTACGCGACGATGTCACCGCCTCCGCCGCGATCACGAAGGATTCATCGATCTCGTAGACGTGCGCGATGTTTGGGTGATTGAGCGATGCGGTCGCGCGTGCTTCCCGGTAGAAGCGTGCGCGGTCATCTTCGGAGGCGAGTGCATGCGGCGGAAGTAACTTGAGGGCAACTTTTCGCGCGAGCTTCGTGTCCTCGGCCAGGTAAACGATACCCATACCGCCACGGCCAAGCTGTGAGATGATTCTGTAATGCGATATGACGCTGCCGTCGTGCATCAGGTGTGGTTACTACCCCTTGTAGTCCACGCTCCATGAGGCGGGATTGAGGACTCTTTACTGAGGCAGACTTCTCCGAACGAACCAGACGTCATCCCGGGCCCTGACCCGGGATCCATGTGACCGGAGGTGGAATGGAAACCATGATGGATGCCCGCGTGCGCGGGCATGACGGCGGTCAGTTGCACATCCGGTCTTCCGGCGCAGGAGCAAAAACTCATTGCAGGTTCAGCTTTTTCAAAAGCCCCTCAAACCGCGGATGATCCATCAGCGGCCGGTAGAAAGGCGTGCGAATCAGACTTATTGCCGAGGCATACGGTATCGCCTCCTCGATGGACTCGATTGCCGCCTCGTGCTCACCGAGACCCATCAACACGACACCACGCAACAGCGGCAGTGAACTTCGAGCGTCGGATTCATCCAGCTGCTTCAGGCGCCGCCTTGCCTCACCGGGGTTGCCCTCGACGGCATCAATCATGCCGGTGATGGCAACGCAGTCCGGAAAGACCTCGATACATTTTCCAGCCTCTTCACGTCCACGCTCCAAATCACCTTTGCTTACGTAAAGCATCGACAGGTAGATGTGGTTCAGTCCGAAGTCCGGAAACAATTCGACGGCGCGGAGAGACGCGGCCTCGGCCCGATCGAGATCGCCCGAACACAGGTAGGTCGTCATCAGGTTGGCGTTGATAATCGGGGACAGTGGGTCGAGCTCCAGGGCGCGCGACATGTTCGTGACCGCATCATCGCAGCGCAGCAGCTGGACGAGCATCTCGGCATACCACTGATAGGCCGTCGCGTAACTGGGGTCTAGCTCTACGGCTCGTTTGAAGTGTGATTCGGCGGTCTCCCACTCCATTTCGATCTGTCCCACCATGCCGCCTAGTGACGCGTACGCCTCCGGGACCTCGTCGTCAATCCGAATCGCCTGCTGGAGTGCCACGCGTGCACTGTCGAACGCCGACTCGTACGGCAGGTAGCCCCAGTTCGCACCAATGATATACACGTCCGCTAGTCCAACGTATGCGCGTGCAAAACCAGGGTCGATCTCTATGGCGCGCTTGAAGCGCTCCCTCGCACTCAGCAGCCCCTCCTCGGTACGCGTCGTCCATTCCTGCCGACCGCGCAGGTAAAGCTGGTACGCCTCCGGGTCGTCCGTTCCCTGCTCCGTAACACGAGAGGACTGTTCTCCAGTAAGTTGAATTCGAAGTGCGCTGACAATCGATCGCATGATGTCGTCCTGCACGGCGAGGACGTCGTTCATCTGCCGGTCGTATCGCTCACTCCACAACTGAAATCCGTCGGCGGCATTTATGAGCTGTGTGGAAACACGCAGGGCGTTGCCTTCGCTGCGGACACTCCCCTCCAGCACGAGGTCGACATTTAGCCGGTCTGCTATCGTCGAAATCTCTTCGTTGCGACCTTTGAAGTAGAACGACGACGACCGCGCTGTGACCTGAAGACCCGTAACCTTACCGAGTCCGTAGATCAGCTCCTCAGTAATACCGTCGCCGATGGCTTCGCCGCCTCCATCCGGACTCAAGTCCGCGAACGGGAGCACGGCAATCTTGCGGGGATTTTCCGAGGAGGGTCCTGCACGATCTCTTTTCGCGGCGGGCCACGCCAGAAACAGCAGCACGGCAGCAACAACGAGAACGGCGACGCCGCCCAAGGCGAGAGATAACTTCGAGCGTGCGGATCTTTCTCCGGCGACGGCCGCCTCGGACTTCGTTGAAGTCGAGGCCGTCGTATCTGCCTGCGCTACGGCCGTGTCCGCTCGAGCAAGCGCCCCAAGCCTGGCTGCCACGTCACCGGCCCCTGCCGGCCGATCATCAGGGATCTTGGCCAGAAGCTGCTGAACGAGCTCGGAAAGCACGGCCGGCGCTTCCGCGCGAAGCTCCTCAACCGGCTGCGGTTCTTCATTGAGAATCGCGTACGCGACAGCCGCGTCATAGTCGCCCCGAAACGGCCGCACGCCGGTGAGCATCTCGTACACGACAACGCCCAGCGACCAGAGATCCGTTCTAAAGTCGACGTCGTCGGCACGGGCCTGCTCCGGACTCATGTAACCGGCTGTTCCGAGCGTCGAGCCCGTCTGGGTGAGTTCGAGCCCTCCGACCAACTTCGCGACCCCAAAGTCAAGAATCTTGACCTCGCCACGATCGGTAACCATGATGTTGGCCGGCTTGACATCGCGATGCACAATGCCGGCTTCGTGGGCGCGCTGCAATCCTGCGGCCAGTTGTTCGCCGATCTGAATACATTCCTCGATCGGCAGTGGTCCATCTTGCAGCCGGTACTTCAGAGTTGCTCCATCGTAGAAAGCCATTACTATAAAGACACGCGGCGCACCCGACTCCGAAGGCACTTCGCCGATATCGTGAATGGCGCATATGTTTGCGTGATCGAGTGCCGACGCGGCCTTGGCCTCCTGTACAAACCGTCTCTTCGCGTCCTCATTGCCGCTCATCTGTGGCGGCAGAAACTTGAGGGCGACAAGACGATCGAGACGCGTGTCTTCGGCCTTGTACACCACACCCATACCTCCCTGGCCGAGCTGCTCCAGGATTCGATAATGGGATACAGTGGTGCCGATCATGAGACTTGCACAGTTTGCCGGCGACACATCCTCCACGCACGATCCAGCGCCTAAGAAGCCGGGTATCGTGTCAATATCTGCCTCAGGCGGTCACGGCGCAAACGAATTGGGCCGTTCACAGTCGAGCCGGCAGCATGACCTGTCGAGGACAGCTTGCTGACGTGCTCGCCGGACGACTGCGGGGCCGCTAGGAGAGCGCGCCGCTAAATGCACTCCCGGCTCTTGACCACGCCGTCTATGATCACCGTGCAGACGTGAGTCGTGTACTCAAAGGGGTCGCCATCGTAGAGTACAATGTCCGCATCCTTCCCCGCCTCCAGTGACCCGACTCGATTTGCGATACCCAGAATTCTAGCGGGCGCGATGGTTACCGCTTCCAGCGCCTCCTCGAAGCTCAAGCCGTGCGCCGCTGCAATGGCGGCTTCGAAGAGAATGACGCGCGTCTTCGGAACGTACGACTCGAACCCGCTCTGAATGGCGAAGGGAATGCCGGCATCGCGCAGCGTCACCGGTGTCTCGAAGCTCATGTTTCGCCGATCGCCCGAAGCACGCGCCATCATAGGATGGAGGATGACGGGTACGCCTGCCGACTTGATTTCGTCGAGGACCAGGTACGACTCGGCTGCGCCATCAAGTATAAGCCGGAATCCGAACTCTTTTGCAAGCCGGAGCGCACCGAGAATTTCCTGCGCACGGTTTGCCGTGATCATCGCCACGAACTCACCATCGAGAAGAGCGAGAAGCGCCTCTTTCCGAAGATCGCGGGCCTTGGGCTTG
Organism: Rhodothermales bacterium; assembly: GCA_041589075.1. Taxonomy (GTDB): domain Bacteria; phylum Bacteroidota; class Rhodothermia; order Rhodothermales; family JABDKH01; genus JBFHWK01. The sequence goes on along the minus strand of JBFHWK010000235.1, from coordinate 1,534 downwards.
TCGTCGTCATCTTCTTCCGAGCCCTTGTTGCTTTGACCGTAATTCTTCGCTTCCACGAGTGCCTTACGCAGCATGGCCACGCCCTTCGATCTGGTGCCGGGCGACTTGAACCCGGAAGAGACCGTTGCACCGAGCGTCATCGCGAGCGCGAACGCCGAGTCGACAACGACCTCGTCAACGGTCTCTCCGCCTGTTTTGGCGATCATCGTCTGGCCACTCACGAGCGCTCCCGGGCCGTGGCCCGTATGCACGGTCGTCACACCGAGGTTCCTGACCCATTCCACCAGCGCCTCACGCGCATTATAACCGTCGATAGCCCGCAGTTCCGGCTGCAGCGGATCCGACTTCTCCAACTGGTCTTGATCGTGCGGCTGATTGTAGATGCCGGAGAAACCGACGACGGTGTGCGCATCGACAAGACCCGGCGTGACGTATGCGGCCGTGACAGTTTCGTACCCCTCCGGAACCGAAACCGCGGATGCCGGGCCGACCGCTTCGATCTTCCCATCGCGTATCAAGACGACGCCATCAGCGATGACAGGTCCGGCCATGGTGTACACACGTTCACCACGGACGGCCATCCCGTCCTGGCCGGCAGCAAAGGTCGTGATCGAAAGCCAGGCAAGCGCCGCGATCGCGGCGCACGATGCCCGTCGAACCAAGAGCGTGTTCATCTCCACAATCAGTTACCCCACTCTCCTGCGACATCTCCATGATCGAACATGAACGGCTCCGTATAGACGTCGTAGCCGCCAACCGCATACTTTCGATCTTCCTCATCCGATCGATCGAACACCTTTGTGCCGTCGATCCACGTTTGTACAACGTGCGTGTAGACGCTCAACGGGTCCCCGGACAGGACGACGACGTCAGCGTCCTTGCCCGACTCCAGCGAGCCCACGCGGTCCGCCAGTCCCAGCATGCGCGCGCCGGCCAGCGTCACCGACTCGAGCGCTTTTTCGCGTGACATTCCGCCGCGAACACCGAGCGCAGCCGATCGCAAAAAGAGGCGCGAGTCCGTAACGTAATCGTCCGTGTGATAGGCGACGTGGGCGCCAGCCCGCTCGAGATACGCTCCGGTCTCGAACGACAACTCCGCCGCCTCGAGCTTGCCGCCCGGCGAGTCGATTTGGATCACCGAGCACGGAACGCCCGCCGCGGCGATCTCGTCGGCAACTTTCCACGCCTCGCTCACGTGGTGGAGAACGATCCTGAAGCCGAACTCCTGAGACAGTCGGATCGCGGTCAGTATATCGTCGTGCCGATGGGTGTGGAACTGGACAATACGTCGGCCGTCCAGCACTTCCAGCAACACCTCCAGCCGCAAGTCTCGGTCAGGCCTTTTCGACTCATCGTCGCCGGCACGCTCGATCTTCGCGCGGTAGTCCTGGGCTTCGACAAGCAGCTTCCTCGCGAGAGCCGCACTGCGTGCGCGCGTACCCGGAAAGGCGTCATTCGAGCGGAGCGAGTTTGTGCCATTGGCCATCTTCATGCCGCCGCACACCTCACCCAGCACCTCGTCGCAGAAGAGCGC
>JBFHWK010000234.1:0-5410 GCA_041589075.1 Rhodothermales bacterium | reverse complement strand
TCCTTGAGCACTTTAGCGACGTTCTTTTCCGCGGCGACCCGTGACAGCCCCAGCGCTTCGAGCGCCGCAAGGGCGTCCGCTCGCAATGAACCGTTTCCGACGATCGCCCCCCCGGCGGCCACCGCGAGCGCCGTATCGGCCACCTTGTCCTTGAGCTCCACGATCATCCGCTCGGCCGTCTTCCGTCCGACGCCCGGGATGCCGGTCAGGACACCAACGTCGCCCCGCGCGATGTACCCGCACAGGTCGTCCGCATCAAACGCCGACAGCGCCGCGAGCGCCAGCTTGGGCCCGATGCCCGTTACACTGATCATCAGTTGAAACACGGCCCGCTGTGACGGATCGGCAAAACCGAAAAGCAGCACCGCGTCCTCGCGAACGTGATGATGCGTGTGCAACGTTGTGGAAGCGCCCGGGTCCGGAAGACGCTCGTATGTCGTCGTCGGAATATGTATCTGGTAACCGATGCCGTGCACGTCGATGACCGCTTGCGTAGGTTTTTTGGAGACAAGCTTGCCGGTGACGAATGTGATCATGACATGTCCGCGGCGTCGGCGCCGACCTGGTTACCGAGAGTTCGATTCCACCGCATCACGATCGGCACGCGCCGGCCCATGCCGAACGCCTTGGTGCTGACCCGGATGCCGGGCGCGGCCTGCCGCCGTTTGTACTCGCTGCGGTCGACCATCGTCAGGATACGGGCGATCAGCGCCCGCTCTAATCCGGTCCGCTCCACAATAGCGGCAAGCTCGAGCTGCTCTTCGACGTACAACTGCAAAATGCGGTCTAGAACGTCGTACTCCGGCAGCGAGTCCGTGTCTTTCTGGTCCGGTCGCAGCTCCGCGGATGGCGGTTTCTCGATCGTAGTGACCGGGATGACCGCTCGGCCGGCCGACTCGTTGATGTACCGGGCGATGTCGTATACCTGCGTCTTGTATACGTCCGCAAGAACCGACAGACCACCGTTCATATCGCCGTACAGTGTTGCGTAGCCCACGGACATTTCGCTCTTGTTGCCCGTCGACAGCAGCAGGTAGTTGAACTTGTTCGAGATTGCCATCAGGATGAGGCCGCGCGTCCGCGCCTGTATGTTTTCTTCGGCAATGCCTGACTCGGTACCGGTGAAGATCGGTGCAAGCATCTCTGCGAAAGCGACCACGGCCGGCTCGATGCCAATGTGGTGAAACTCGATCCGGAGGTTCGCGGCGAGTTGCTCTGAATCCGATACTGATCCAGTCGAAGAGAAACGCGACGGCATCGTCACGCCGACGACGCGGTCCGCACCAAGCGCGTCTACCGCCAGCGAGCACGTGACGGCTGAGTCAATGCCGCCGGACAGACCAACGAGTGCCTTGCTGAAAGCGGCCGTCTTGTGAAAGTAATCCGAGATTCCCAGTCTGACGGCGTGATGCAGCTCCTCCGGTTCCGTGTAGGCGACGCTGCAGGTTGGATACGTGGCCTCGGTGTCCCACGAGACGAGCGCCTCTTCAAACGACGGCGCACATACCAGCAGACGACCATCGGCACCCTGAACCCGACTGTCACCGTCAAAAACAACCTCTGTATTTGCACCCACCTGATTCACGAGCACGAACGGAACGTCGTGTTCACGGCAGATCTCGGCGATGACCCGGTTGCGGCGTTCGTGCTTGCCAATCGAAAACGGCGAGGCACTGATGTTGACGTACATGTCAATGCCGAGCGCGGCCAGCTCGTCGATCGGGTTGTCCCGATACAGGTGGTATTCTGCCTGCTCTTCGTTATTCCACATGTCCTCGCACACATGCAGGCCCAGCTTCATCCCGCGCCAGGCCACGAAACATCGTTCGTGCCCGGGTTCGAAATAACGGTACTCGTCGAAAACATCGTATGTTGGCAGGAGCGACTTGTAGATCGTCTCTAGGATGCGACCCCGTTCCAACAGAATAGCGGCGTTGCGCAAGCGTTTGCCTACTGGACTCGGATTTCGAATCGGCGATCCGATGATCGCAGCAAGACCGTCCGGGAGGCCGTCGCGTATCAATCGGACATGGGCCTCACAGCCGTCGATGAACGCTCCGTTTTCGAGAAGATCGAGAGGCGGATAGCCGCAGATGCACAGCTCGGGGAATATGACGAGGTCGGCGCCCTTGTCATGGGCACGGTTACAATAGTCGAGGATCTTTCGGGCATTGCCGTCAAGGTCGCCGACGGTCGGATTGATCTGCGCGAGCGCAAAAATCATTCTAGAAATAAGCGGCTATGCGGACTCCAAATGCGCGGTGCGCGATAAGCTGCGGCGCCGTAAGATAAACGAAATGACGGCGACGACGTTCGTACCAGCGGCCATCTTCTTGCGGTCCTGCGCCCGCGCCATGGGAATCAGTAACAAATTTTTGCACACAAGACCATGCTTCAGATGATTCAGATCGCCTGCCTCGTGGCGGGCACGGCCTTCACTTTTCAGTGTGACCGGACAGATCTCCCGGATGGGGAGTTGGCAATCGTGGGCGTGACGGTAGTTCCGATGTCTGCGGACGGGCCGCGCGTCATCGCCGATCAGACCGTAGTCGTGCGCGGCGACCGCATCGTGGCCGTCGGTCCGGCGGGCGGCGTCGAAGTCCCCACCGGAGCGCAAGTCATCGACGGAAGCGGACGGTATCTGATTCCAGGTCTTGCGGAGATGCACGGACACATTCCGTCCCCATCCGAGTCGGAAGACGTGATAAACAACACGCTCTTCCTGTACCTCGCCGGCGGCGTGACGACGGTGCGAGGTATGCTCGGCCACCCGGGACAGTTGGCGTTGAAGGAGAAGATCGTCCGTGGGGACGTCCTCGGTCCGACGCTGTATCTCGCCGGCCCGAGCTTCAACGGTCGTTCCGTCCGCAACGCGGAAGACGCCGAGAAAAAGGTCAGGCAGCAGCACGCGGAGGGATGGGATCTGTTGAAGGTGCATCCCGGGGTGCCGCGGCCTGCTTACGACCGGATGGCGGAAACCGCGCGCGAACTGGGCATTCGTTTCGGCGGTCACGTACCTGAGGACGTCGGGCTGCTGCGTGCGCTGGAAGTCGGGCAGGAAACGTTCGATCACATCGACGGCTACATCGAGTACCTCGGCGCCGCGGAGCGTGTCGTGACGGACGACGAGCTTCGCGAAGTCGCCCTGAAGACACGCGAACATGGTGCGCACATCGTACCGACGATGGCGCTCTGGGAAACGCTCTGGGGTGTTGGCGAACCGGCGCAACTTGCTTCGTACGATGAACTCAAGTATATGCCCCCGAGTGACATTCGTGCGTGGGAACGCCGCTACGCCGAACGGCGGGAACGAGCGGACCGCGACGTGTCGCGCCAGGTCATCGAAACCAGAATGCGCCTGCTGAAGACCATGCAGGATGAAGGCGTGAGCATACTCTTCGGCACCGACGCGCCGCAGGTCTACAGCGTCCCCGGCTTCTCCGTGCATCGCGAAACGCAACGGATGATCGCAGCCGGACTCACACCTTACGAAATCCTCACGTCGGCCACGCGCAACGTGGGTGGCTATTTCTCGAACGAGGACGATTTCGGCACCGTGGAGGTGGGCAAGCGCGCCGATCTCGTGCTGCTGGAGGCGAACCCTCTGGAGGACATTGCGAATCTTCGACGGAACGCGGGCGTCGTGGTGCGCGGCAACTGGCTGCCGGCGTCCACGATTGCAGCGAAACTCGAGAGTATCGCCACCAGCTACCGGTAAGGCCGATCAAAGTATGTCGCCGGGGCCGAATTCGAGGACCGGGCCGCGGTATCGGAAGATCGCCTTCAGAATCTTGACAAGCGTAGGCGACTGTTTTTGAACGTACCACTGGTCAGCCGCGCGACGCGCGCCGAGGCCGTACGTCGGATACGGATGAATCGTATCGGAGATTTTGCGCAGCGACAGTCCGTTACGCATCGCGACCGCGTACTCGCTGATGAGCTCGCCCGCACTCGCACCCACAATATCGACACCGTAGATGCGGCCGCTCGACGATTTCGCATAGACCTTGATGAACCCGTCCACCTCTGATTCCGTGACCGCGCGGTCCACCTTCGTGTACGGGAATCTGTAGGTGGTGAACTTCTTGCCGGACTTCTTCAGCTCGTCCGCCGACGCTCCCACATGCGCGACCTCGGGATCGGTGAACGTCACCCACGGGACGTGCTTGCGATCGATCTTCATCGGCACTTTCAACAGCGCATTCGTGATGGCGATCTTCGACATGTGCTCACTCATGTGTGTGAACTGGTACCGCCCGGTGACGTCGCCGACAGCGTAGATGTGACGGCGGTTAGTGCGACATCGGTCGTTCACCGTGACACCCCCTTTGTCGGTGGCCACCCCGGCCGCCTCCAGATTGAGCCCTGCGATGTTGGCCCGGCGGCCCGTAGCCATCAGCAGGGCGTCGGCGCGTACCTGTGACCGGTTGTTATTGCCGCTCAACTGTACCACGATCTCGCTGCCGGCCGAACCGACGCTGTCGACGCCGGCCCCGAGGACAAACTCAACCCCGTCGCGGGCAAGGACTCCGGCCATGATCTCCGAGGCCTCCGGGTCATCCTTTGAGAGAATCCGGTCGAGCATGTCGATAACGGCCACGCGCGTGCCGAGCCTCGCGAATGCCTGGGCCATCTCCGTGCCTATCGGGCCGCCGCCGACGATCGCGAGCCGATCTGGCTGCTCCTTGAGCTCGAAAAGCGATTCGTTCGTCAGGTAATTGACGTCCGCAAGTCCGGATATCGGAGGCACGAAAGCCTTAGCCCCGGTTGCTATTACAAAGTAGCGGGCCGTGTACCTCCCGCCGTTGTGCCCTTCCACTACGATCGAATGGGCGTCGACAAACCGGGCATGTCCAGACTTCACTTCGACGCCGAGCTTCTCAAAATTCTCGGGCTTGTCGGCATCCTCGTAGATTTCTTCGCGAACGCGATGAACGTGCGCCATCAGGCGCTCGAACGAAAACTGCAGGTCACCGTTGACCAGACCGTAGGTGGCGCCGCGCCGAATATGGTGCGCGACCTTCGACGCTTTGAGCAGTGTCTTGCTGGGCACACACCCATACCACGTGCAGTCGCCGCCGAGCTTTTCGCTCTCGACCATCATCGCCTTCGCCCCGAGCGTTGCCGAAAGTCCGGCTGCAGTCAGACCGGCGGCGCCCCCGCCGATGACAATTACATCGTAGTCGTACGCCATCACACCGCCGTTTTCTTTCTGACTTTTTGGTACGTGCTCCAGGCTCCGTAGATGACCATGGCCACGATCAGCCCGTACACCCAGAGTGGAATATTGTGGCCCGCGATCAGCAGATACACGTAGGCCGAAATGAAGCAGCAGCCCGCCGCCAGGATAGGAAGTGCCGGCGACTTGCCCGCGCGCAGATTCCTTACGAGCCAGGCCACCGAAAGCGTG
>JBFHWK010000233.1:0-5423 GCA_041589075.1 Rhodothermales bacterium | reverse complement strand
CGGCGCCGACATTCTTGCCCAACAGCGTACGCCGCAGTCGGATCGTAAGGTCATTTTCTGCGAGACGCACCATCGTGTCCCGGCACGCGGTGATCCACATAGTACCATCTGAGAAATCCACGCGCGCCAGGCGAAGGTTCGCACCGTTTGCATCCAGCTCGAACATGTCGGGTGCAATGTTGACGAAAACGTTCAGGCTGCCGTTGCCTGTCGGCTCAAGAACGAAGCGATACCAGGGTTCCGTATCGCTCACCTTGGTCCTGCTAAACGCGGCTCCCGCCGAGTCCAGCAGCTCCGCGACGAACGCCGCCAGCGTTTCTTGCTCATCAGTAGTAGTCCGACGGTCATCCGCGGGCATCATCAGAACCTGACGGTCATGGAAATAAGTAGGAGGGCGGCTGCTGCGTTCACGGCTGCCGCAGCGATGGACAAGATCCTTGGATGCTCAACGCGCCAAAACGAGACGACTGTGGCAATGCACCCTGCCATAATAGTCACGACGATGGTCACGAGTCCGATCCACAATCCGTAGTAGCCCACAAGGTCTTCTCCCGTCACGAGAATATCGGCGGCGACTCTGGCCAGCGGTACTGCAACGATGGGGCAGCCGAGTCCGATCGCGGCGAAGACGGGCTTGCGCCTGGCATTGACCTCAGACATCATCGTACGAGATCGTCCATTTCTTTTCGGCAGCATCGTCGACCCGAATGGGGGTCTTTTTCTTTTTGTCCCACCATGGTCTCCGGAAGACCCATAACGGATTAAAGCCCTCCGGGCCTGTATGGTGATACCACCGGTAGCCTGCCATGTCGACTTCAAAGTTGTCACTGAAGGATGCGATAAGGTCGTCGATGTCGTCGCCGTAAAGATGCAGGTCGCCTTGAAGGGTGGTATCAAGCGTGATAGTGTCCGGCTCGACACAGGTGAAGTCCGCGACGAAATGCCTGATGCGATCCGTGAGAGATTGTTGTTCGGTCAAGTTGCGTGCCGGGTGTTGTGGATACGGGTGCGCCCGAAAGTTAATGTCCTCGCTCGATTGAGGGGCGGCCTCGAGTCCTGTTTATGTCCCCCCCTCGTTTTTGAGGGGGACTAAAGGGGGAGCTGCGATGAGGTCGACTTAAGCGTGAAATGGATCCCGGGTCGGAGCCCGGGATGACGGTGTGCTACAGGATTAGGTCGTGTGGGTCCTGACTCCTCCCCCTCACGCCCTCAAGGAGGGGGAAACGCTGGATCTTATCTGTCCCCCCTCGTTTCGAGGGGGGACTAGAGGGGGGAGCAAGCAGCCGGGGACTACAGTGGGGACTCCGAGGGCGAGCGGAACAGGCCTGCGCATTCGGCGAACTTGTCCGCCGTGCCAACGAGCACCAGACGATCGCCCAGCTCGACGCGGAAATTTCCAGCCGGACCGCCGCTCGTCTTCCCGCCTCGGCGTACGGCAAGTACCGTCAGGCCAAACTTCCTTCGCAGCTCGAGCTCGCCCAGCGTTTTTCCAGCGGCCGGAGCACCCTCTCGGACGGCCACCGCCCGCGTGTGCAGACCCTCTTCATCCAGCCCCTGAAGTACCATCAGATGAGCTTCCTGAATGCTGCCTCTGAGTATCGAGTAGTCCTGAGCGCGTAGCGTCCGGATGTGCTGGTCGATTTCTTCGGGCGATATCATGTAGGCGCCCAGCACGTGAGCGAAGATCCGTACGGTCGTTTCCATCTCTTCGGGCACGACGATGTCAGCACCCAGATCCTGAAGCGAGTCGATATCCCGAAGGAATCGTGTCCGCACGATGAGCTGTATGGTCGGGTTCAGGTGGCGCGCGATCTGGACGACGCGAGGTGTGGATTGCGTGTCATGCGTTACGACCACGCAAAGTTTTGCGTGCATTGCCCCGGCCTTCTCGAGAATATGCGGCCGCCCGGCATCGCCGAAGATCGCCGGGACACCTTCCTGGTCAAGCTGCTCAATTGCCCTCGGGTTCATCTCTACAACGACGAAGGGGATGCCCGTGTCCCGAAGTACCTGGACGAGTCTCTGGCCGCCCGGTCCATAGCCGACGACGATGACGTGGTCCTCGAGAGTGGGCGCGTGCCCTTCGGAGTGATCGGCTCGCCGCTCACCGATCCGGCCCAGACGTGTCCGAGCGAGCGCCTCCCCAAACCGCGGAGCCACCTGCATGAACAGAGGGGTGAACACCATCAGGAGTACCGTCACGGCGATGAACGTCTGCGCACCGGCGTCGCCCATCCCAGCGGGAGAGAGGCCGGCGGCTCGGCCGGCCCGCTCGAGCACAAACGAGAACTCACCAATCTGTGCCAGCGCCAGCCCGGAGACGGCTGCCGTCCCGACCGGCAGGCCGATCGCCATGACGCTGCCCGTGGTCGTGAGAATCTTCACCACGATGACGATGCCGGTTGCTCCCAGTACGAGGATGGGGTTCTGCACGACAAAGCCCACGTCCAGCAGCATTCCGACGGATACGAAGAAGACCGCGTTGAAGACGGTGCGCAGCGGAAGCACCTCGCTCAGGGCGTGCTCAGCGTACCGGCTCTCGCTGACCACGAGGCCGGCGAGAAACGCACCCAGTGCGAGGCTGACTCCCGCGAGGCTTGACGCTGCTGCGGTTCCGAAACAGATCGCCACCACGGTCAGCAGAAAAAGCTCGTTCCGCCGCGTGCGAACGATCTTCTCTAGGATCCACGGCACGATCCGACGCGCAAGCACGACCACAGCGGCAATCAGCAGGAGGGCCTTGCCGAGCACCACGAGTAGATCTACCGCGGTGCCCCCCAGGCCCGCCAGCATGGGTACCAGCAGCACCATGGCGACAATAGCCAGGTCCTGGAAAATGAGTATCGCCAGTGAGATCCGACCGTACGAAGTGTCCGACTCATTCCTTTCGCTCAGCAGTCCGAGCACGATGGCCGTGGAACTGAGCGCCACCAGACACCCCGTGTAGACCCCCGACTGCCACGACACACCAAACAGCAGCAGGGCACCCGCGACCACACCGATCGTGATCCCGACTTGAAGCCCGCCGGCCAGGAAGATGGCGCGCCCGATCACGGCGAGCCGATCCAGACTGAACTCGACGCCGATCGTGAACAGAAGCAAGATGACGCCCACCTCTGCCAGGATGTCGACCAGTTCCTGATCGTATACCAGACCCAGTGCATTCGGACCGATGACCACACCCGCGATCAGAAACCCCACGATGGGGACGAGCCGGAGTCGGTAACACAGATACGCGATCGCAACCGAGACGACGAACAGCGCCACCATCTCGTTCAGGAAAGGAAGACTGACCGCCAGGACCGGCATCATTGAGTCTCGTTTAAAGCGATGGTGGATATCGTATTGCTTCGACCACGAAGGCGCAGCGTCGAATGAGTTCCGACGAGCGCGCGCATGCGACCGGTGGGCACTCAGGCCTCTATGTCATCGCTCTTCCGCTGGGTCAGCCCGCCTCGGAACAGATAGACCATCCAGATACACAGCAGAACGACATTAAGCAGAGCAAAGTAGAGTGCCACCTTCTCGGCGTATGTCGGATCAGCCAGCAGGTGATCCGCCAACTCCGTGTCGGACCCCGTCTTCGACGGTGAGAAGGGAAGGATGAGCGCGATCATCAGGGCCAGCGCTTCAAATAGCAGGACAATCTTCCAGGCTGACGAATCCCCTTCGCTCGCTGACATGGCTTGCGACTCCGGCTGAGTTTTGCGGTTGGAGGCCGTGCGGTTTGGCGGCCACTCGGAATCTACGAAACCATTCGAATCCCGCGACGCCGGGCGCGGCAAATCTCAGAACCGGTCGAAGCCCGGGATCTGATTGCGATTGTCCGCGAGGCCCACCACCACGTCGGCCGCGCGAGCCCCCGGTGCGAACATTTCGAAGCCGCGCGTGAACTCGACCCATGCGGGGCGGTCTACGTTGTCGGTTAGGATATGGCTGCCGCGCGAGACGAACTCGATCTGCACACCGGCAAGTTCGATTCGGAGCGTGTTGCCCGAAAACTCTCCGGCTTCTTCGGTCGGGCCAAATGGAATCGTTGAGATCATGAAAAGGCCCGTTTCCTTCAGGTACACGAAGAGATACGTAAAGGTCTCGTCGGCGAGGTTGACCGGACGCCCTGTTGTTTCGTCGTTGATCTTCAGCTCGGCTTCAAACAGGACAAGTCCAGTCAGGTCGCCTGGCGCCGGTTCCACGACTTCGAACATTTCCGGCTCCGGCTCCGTCACGAGACCCGGACGGTCGCACCCCGCCACCAACAAGCACACGAGAATGGCTGCGATTTTTGCGTAGGCCATGGTAGGACTCTCCATCGATTTCACTGACAGTGCCCGCCCGAATCAAAGGTGCCGCTAGGCGGCCATTGTCTCAATGCAAAAAACGGAGCCCCGGAGAGTGCGGACTGCTGCCAACCGACGTGGATTCACGTCGCCGTATGTCTTTCTCTGTCACGGATCAGCCGCTTCACATGATGTGCCAGGACGCCGCTTCCGCCAGCGATCAGCGAAAAGAATCCGATAAAGAGAAGACCCACAACCCATAGAGGACCGCTGGATAAGGCCAAAAGCCCGTAGACGGTTTGTCCGGTGGCGAAGCCCAGCGTGACCGGAATGAGCGGTCTGTTGGTCGCTAGTCCGGCCAAGGCCCCTCCGACCACCAGGGCGCCGAGGTAGTACAACCCTGACCCATCCCACGGCTCGGCATGCCCCGTGGCGACGGGCGATAACCACCACGTTGCGGCACCGGCGACTAAAGCGAGAACAGCTGAGAGCAACGCGGACATTGACACGGCTCTCATGCGAGCTCCATCAGCCGCTGCATCTGCAGCACGAGCCGCCTAAGACGGTCTCGATAATTACGCCAGCAGCTGAAGGTGACATCGCCGGTATAATCGCCCGGTATGTGTTTCAGGAATTCCGAGGAGTAGGTGCGCACAACCAGTTTGTCTTTCAAAATTCCGGTGTCGAGCTCCAGTAACTGAAGCGCCGCGGGCTCTATTTCGATCGTCTTCTTCTCCTTGTCGAACTCGCCAACAAGCGCGTCCACGAGTTCAATGACAAGGAAGTCGTTTTCGATATACAAGTGCCCCGAGATCTCGCGGAGACCTACATCGGGAAGCACAAAAGGGATACGTTCCATCGGTAGCATCACATGAAAGCTGACAGGAAGTGAACGAACCCAACGTCGACCGGTTCGCAGTTCGCCCAGGCCGGTATCGATATATGTCCGGTATATTGGGGTCCGTAGACGCTTACTCACTATGGCAAAAATTATCATCACAACAAGAGCCATGCTTACACCCGCCCTGGCTAGTGCAATCGACAAGGCCGTGATCCTGGTGACCGTCGCCCTCGTGTTTTTTTCTGGTGCGGCGATAACAAATGGCACGCGTGCTCAAGATGCTGGCTACGATGGCATGGCATCGT
>JBFHWK010000232.1:0-5430 GCA_041589075.1 Rhodothermales bacterium | reverse complement strand
TCCGGCCAGACCACGAGAAGTGTGTCGACACGCCGTACGTCACCCAGACCGAAATGAAGTCTGTAAGGAACGGACGATTGCCATCCCCTCGACGCTACCATCTCACGAACTTGCTTCACGCCGCCTGCCGTTACGACGACACGCGCGCCCACGCCGTGTGTGTTCTTCCCATCCCCGCGCAAGGCGACCGACAGGTAGTGGCGACCAACCGTTTCGTTCGAGCGGTTCTCGTAGATCCACGTATAGTCGTTCACGTTGTTGACCACCAGGTCGAGGTCACCGTCGCTGTCGAGGTCCGCGTAAACGGCACCGTTCGAGAAGCCCGGCTGTTCCAATCCCCAGGACGACGACACATCGCTGAATCTCATGTCGCCTTCATTGCGAAAAACGTAGTTCGCCAGCGGAACGGACGGCATTGTCTGAATCAGCTCGTCGTCTCCAGGCCCGATGTTGATGCCGAGCCTCCTCATCATCGGAGGATGTGAAACGAGTGCAGTGAAGTCCCTATCGTTCGGCCGACGATAGATCCCGTTCGTCACGAACAGGTCTTGACGACCATCGTTGTCGAAATCGGCAAAGAGAGACGCCCAGCTCCAGTCGGTTGCAAACACTCCGGCAGCAAGTGCGACGTCGGAGAAGCGGCGATTGCCGCGATTCCACTGCAGCGTGTTTCGAATCTCTTGGTGATGGTACCCGAAGCGCAGCTTCAGTTGGTATGTGTCGAACTGCTCAAAGTTGGCGGACGAGTTGAGGATATCCTGTCGTGCAGGGAGCATGTCGGCCACGAAGATGTCCGGCAGTCCGTCGTTGTCGAAATCGGCCACGTCACTTCCCATCGACGATCGGCTTGTGTGACCGAGCGACCCTCTGATGGACTCCCGGAAAGTGCCGTCGCAACGGTTGAAGTAGAGATAGTCGTGTTCGTGAAAGTCGTTGGACACGAAGATGTCCGGGCACCCGTCGACATCGAGATCGCTGACAGCGGCGGCGAGTCCGTAGCCGATGCGTCCGCCATAGATACCGGCCCCGGCACTCGCGTCGACGAACCGTCCGTCGTCGTTGCGCAGCAGGCGGTCGCCGGCAAGCGGGTGCCGCTCGTATCGCAGGGTGTCGGGACCATACGTGTCCTCCGTGTGCACTGAGTGGTTGACCAGGTAGACGTCCAGATCGCCGTCGAGGTCGTAGTCGAAGAACGAAGCGTGTGAGGCATAACCGATGAAATCGAGACCGTACTCGGCAGCTCGTTCGGTGAAGGTTTCGTCACCGTTGTTGACGAACAACTCGTTGCGCCCCGGTCTCGTGGGGAAGTGAACGTTGGAGACGTAGATGTCGAGCAGGCCGTCGGCATTCACGTCGGCCATCGTTACGCCTTTGGTCCAACCGCCTGAACCTCCCACGCCGGCCGACTCGGTGATGTCGCTGAAGCGAAGATCACCTCGGTTCAGATAGAGTGCGTTTGGGAGCTGATTTGCGCCGAAAAAGAGATCGATGAGGCCATCGTTGTTGAGATCGCCAGCCGCGACGCCACCGCCGTCATAGAAGTACGGGTACGTGAGGATGTTGAAGGCACTGTCTCCTTCGACCCTGTTGAGGAACCCGACGCCGGTCCGCTCGGGATCGAGCCGCGCGAAGAGGTGCTCCTGCCGGTTGCTGCAGGCTGCAAGCGTGCAGGCGGTCGCAACCAAGATCACCGCTCGCGTTGCCGAAAGCCACGGCCGGCGGCGGTCGCACCAGGCAGTCTGAAGGGCTCGCTCAGCTTGATCGCTGTCTCTCATACTCTCAATCTAGTGCGTTCAGCGGCGATTTTTGGCTGTTTCGCCAGTTGTGTTACATCCAGGCTATGACTCTGGGCACGCATACCAAGTGCCGCCTACACTACTCGCGCCAATCCCCTACACGAGTTCTAGCTCATCGATGGCACTGACGTAGGTGGCGCTGGGATAGCATTCGGATTCGATTCTGGCTACGTCTGCGTCAGGCATTTGCCGGACGCCTCCCAGCCACGCTCACATCCAATCCATCGACAATGGCATCATCGAACGATCATCCAAAAGCCACCGAGTGGCGCAAATTGCTTCTCATGTGCGCGTCGGGCCTGTTGGTCTTTTTGACGCTCACCGGCCTCTCGATCTGGCTTCTCGGCTTCAGCGAGTTCAACCAGGTCGTCGTGCTTGTGCACACGGCGGTCGGTCTGGCAGCGATCCTTCCACTGGTGTGGTACTCGCTTCGTCACTGGCTTCAGTATCGGCGCAAGTTGTTCAGCCACCTGAAGTTGACAGGCTACCTGTCGCTGCTGTCGCTTTTCGTTGCCGGGGTGTCGGGAATTGTATTGACCTGGCAGGCCGCTTTCGGCAGTCGGATCAGTTACGCATGGGATCTCGTGCATATCATCTCGACCGTCGCCCTCATCGTAACGACGCTGCCGCATATCATCACGGCGGCAGTGCGTTTTGTTCGTGAACCGTCAAATGAGATCCTGGCTCCCGTCCGTGTCGCAGTTCGGAAGTACGCTTATGGAACGACGATTACGACGGCGTTGCTGTTCGTCGTGGTCGTGCTCGGCGTATGGCTTTATCGGCCGCTCGAGCTGAACAACGAGTTTCCAGAAGATTACAGCTACGCCTATGGCCCTGACCGGCCGTTCGCTCCGAGTCTGGCGCGAACAAGTTCGGGGGGCGCATTCGACGCCCGCTCCCTGGGCGGTTCCAAGTCCTGCGGCACATCAGGTTGCCATGAGGAGGTCGCAAAGGAATGGGAAGTGAGCGCCCACCGATGGTCGGCGATGGACCCCGCTTTCAGGGCTGTACAGTCGATCATGAGCGAGCAAAACGGCCCTGAATCGACTCGTTATTGTGGCGGTTGCCACGATCCCATTTCTCTGTTTTCGGGAACCAAGGATCTGTTTGTAGAGGACCTCACCAATCAGGTCGGCTACGACGAGGGAGTGTCGTGTATCGTATGCCACGCGATCAAGGAAACGGACGTTCAGGGAAATGCGAACTACGTCATCACGCAACCGGAGCGCTATCTCTTCGAGTTCGCGGAGGGCGGACCAGCACGCTGGACCAGCGACTTCCTGATTCGGGCCTATCCTTGGAAGCACGTCGAAACGCTGCAGCATAAACTGTTCAAGAGTCCCGAGTTCTGTGCGGCCTGTCACAAGCAGTTCATCGACGAGGAGATCAACAACGTCGGATGGGTCCAGCTTCAGAATCAGTACGACAACTGGCGCAAGAGCCGTTGGAATCATCCCGGCGATCCCACGAAGACCATCGAATGTCGCGAATGCCACATGCCTCTTGTGACTTCGCGCGACCCGGCCAGCGGTGACGATCTGGATTACAACCGGACCCCTGAAGACGGTCAGCACCGGAGTCATCGGTTTCTCGGTGCCAATCAGTTCATGCCTGTGCACCTGAAGCTGCCGGGCGGTGAGGAGCAGGTTCGGCTGACCGAGGAGTGGCTCCGTGGGGAGATCGAGATTCCGGAGATCGCCGACAAATGGAAAGAAGGTCCCGCCGTCCCGATTACCGTACAGGCTCCCGATCGCGTTCGGCGCGGGGAGGACGTATCGCTGGAAGTGCTGATCAGTAACAACAAACTGGGCCACGATTTCCCGACCGGTCCACTAGACATCATTCAGGCCTGGGTCGAAGTATCGGTAACGGATCAGGCGGGTAATGAGATCTACTCGTCGGGATCGAGGAACGAGCAGCACTTCATCGATCCGGGCACCTTCATGTTCAAGGCCGAGCCCGTAGACCAGTACGGCAATCTGATCGACCGCCACAACCTGTGGGAGATGGTCGGCGTTCGATACCGGCGGGCCCTGTTCCCGGGCTTTTCGGATCGTGCGACGTACACGTTTTCCTGCCCGGCCACGCTCACCAAGGAGCTCGAACCATTGCCGGAAGCGAGAACGTTTCACATGGCGGCACCGACGGACGACGCGGAGCTGCGTGTGACCGCTCGGCTCATGTATCGAAAGGTTGACCAGTACTTACTGAACGTCTTGTTTGGTGAAGACTCGGGATTGACTTCGCCGGTCTCGGTCCTGTCCGAGGATACGCATACCATCACTGTAAGGGGCTGAGTACTCGGGGATTGGCCGCTTGATGTCACGCAGGAAGAAGGGAATCGTCGTAACATCGGTCCTGGTCGGTGGACTTCTAGTGGTCACCACAGTCCTGCTTGTCTTGCCACGTTTGAGATCGGAGGTGTATCTACCGGGCCAGCCGATAGACGGGGTAACCTCGCGCCTGGACCGCCAGTTGCCGGAGGACGCGCCGGTGGTCCTGTTCGCCGACGTCGCTGAAGAGGCGGGGATAACCTTCGAGCATTTCCAGGCGACGAGGACAAGCCGGCTGCCGGAGGACATGGGATCCGGCGTGTCGTGGGCCGACTTCGACAATGATGGGTGGCAGGACCTGTACCTGGTTAACATTTCGGGCCCGACGACGTGGACAGCGGACGAGATACGGTCCTCGCAGGCGCGCAACGTATTGTATCAAAACCGCCGTGACGGCTCCTTCGAAGATGTGAGCGCCGAAGCGGGAGTCGATCTGCGCTGCATGTGTTCCGGCGCGGCCTGGGGAGACTACGACAACGACGGATGGATCGACCTCTTCGTCACGAGTTACGGAGAGAACAAGCTGTTCCGGAATCGGGGTGACGGCCGGTTTGAGGATGTTACTGACGTGTCCGGAGTTGGCGGTCGCCTCGGTTTCTGGGCCGGTGCGTCGTGGGCCGACTTCGATCGGGACGGCCTGCTCGATCTGTACGTGACGGGCTACGTCAAGTACGTGGAGGGGCTGCAGGGACAAGCGACCCTACAGTATGACGTCGAACAACCTGCCAGCATCAACCCGTCGTCTTTTGCACCGGAAAGTAATCTCCTGTACCGCAACAACGGCGACGGCTCGTTCACCGAAACGGCAAGGTCCGCTGGAGTCGACAATCCGAATGGCCGGAGTCTGTCGGCAGCGTGGGCCGATTTCGACGACGACGGGTGGCCGGATCTATACGTCGCTAACGATGTGTCCGACAATGTGTTATATAGGAATCGGCAGGACAGAACGTTTGAGGAAGTCAGTCATCTTGCCCTCGTCGCGGACTATCGTGGAGCAATGGGACTCGCCGTAGGCGACTGGGACGGTGATCTGGACCTCGACCTGTTCGTCACCCACTGGATCGCGCAGGAAAACGCGCTCTACAGCAACCGCATGCGCGAGCCGGGCCAGGCTGAAAGACATCGGAGCGGCCAGCCCACACCAAAACGGCCTCTACGCTTCATCGACGTGGCCGATCGGCATGGACTGGGACAGGTGGCTCTGGACTATGTCGGCTGGGGCACCTTCTTCTTTGACTACGACAACGACGGGCGCGAAGACCTGTTTGTCGCAAACGGGAGCACCTTCCAGATGCCGGATC
>JBFHWK010000231.1:0-5463 GCA_041589075.1 Rhodothermales bacterium | reverse complement strand
TCACCTGGCAGAACAACGACGACGACACCGTGCGGCAGGTGTGGGAAGTTTCGAAAGATGCAGGTGAGTCGTGGGCAACCGTTTTCGACGGGTTGTACACTCCAGCCGATCAGGATTAAGAATCCGTCGATGCCGTTTTAGGGCTGTTCGCTTGCGGGCACGGGGGTCCTTGTGTTACACTTGTAGCGCGCAAATCTGACCACCACCAGCATCTTGCTGTACAGGTTTGCGCAGGTATGCATAGAAATGTTGAATTTGCTGTAGCTGTTTTGGTGCAGTGTAATCTGATGTACGTAACGGCCCTATGTGATGTCAGGGCCTTTTACGACTGCATTTTTCTCCACTGCATCCAATACTCACACCAGGAGCGGTCCGGCCTGACTCCCACGGTCATTGGAACCTCTGAACTCCCTAGAATCACATGAAAACACTGTCACTAATCACGGCCACCCTTCTGTTCTTTGGAATGGCGGTGAGCCTGGACGGTACCGCTCTTCAGCCGACGTACATCGGCTCTGACGCATGTATCGGCTGTCACAACAATTTTCATCCGGACCTGGTCGCCGAGTACGAGAAGACCGGCCACCCCTACAAGCTCAACGAGGTAATGGGGGATGCATCGCCCATGTATCCGATGGGCACCACTCCGGGGGTTGAGCTGCCGCCGGGGACGTCGTGGAGTGACTTCAAGTATGTCATCGGTGGATACGGCTGGAAGGCGCGCTTCGTACAGCCTGACGGCAGGATCTACACGGCAGGTGACTCAGCACAGTACAACCTGCCGGATCCGGGCCTCTTTGGCAGTGCAGGCATGCTTGGCCGCGACGCGAGCTATGCACCCTACCATCCGGGGGAAGAGCGCCTCTACAATTTTAGCTGCTTCCAGTGCCACACCACAGGAGCCTCTTCGGAGGGCTCGTGGAACGGTGTACCTGCCGACAGCCTGGGTACTTTCAACGAGCCGGGCATTCGTTGCGAAGGCTGCCACGGTCCGGGCAGCGAGCATCAGGTAAATCCAACCGGCGTCTCGCCGCCGAACCAGGGGGATGTCCTGAGAATCACACGTTGCGGTGACTGCCACCAGCGCGGCGGCACAACGAATGCAATCCCGGCCAGTGGAGGCTACATCCGGCATCACGAACAGCTCAATGAGATGCGCGCCTCAAAACATGGCGACGGCATGAACTTCGACTTAACCTGTGCGAGCTGCCATAATCCGCATGTCCCGGTGCGGTACGCCTCGGCAGCAGGAGCGGGCCAAGAAGGTATTACGACCGAGTGTCAGTCGTGCCATGGCGGTCAGGTTGTACAGGGTACGGCCATGCAGACGCTGGACTGCGTCGATTGCCATATGTCGCGCGCTTCGAAGTCGGCCACCGGTGTACAGCTCGGCAATGGCTGGCAGGGTGACGTGAAAACGCACATCTGGGCGATAAACTCGAATCCGGTCACGAAGACCGAGGCTATGTTTACGCCGGACGGGGCACAAGTCGCGCTGGACGCCAACGGTCTCGCGGCGGTGACACTGGACTTCGCGTGCCTCGCCTGCCACACGGACAAGGACGTGCAGTGGGCTTCGGGCTTCGCGCAAGCCGTCCACACTACCGGTATCTTTACCGGTGAAGACGAGACCGCGGAAGTTCCAAGCCAGTTCGCGCTCGAGCAGAACTATCCGAACCCGTTCAACCCGACGACGCAGATTACTTTCGCTCTGCCGGAGGCGTCTGACGTTTCGATTCGCGTGTTCGACGCGACGGGAAGACTCGTAGGTACCGTGGTCGAAAACTACATGCCCGCCGGCAACCACTCGGCAACGATCGATGCCGGCTCGCTGCCCAGCGGCGTGTACTTCTATGAAATGAAGGCGGGTGACTACTCGGCAACCAAGTCGATGGTGTTGACGAAGTAACTGCCAACCGGCCCGTACGAAAGAGCCCGCTCCGGATTTCGGGGCGGGCTCTTCTTTTTTGCTGCACAGCGCGAGTGCAGGTGCGCGATTCAATCAGGCCGTACGCAGTTCTGGTGGGCGCTGTCTATCCGAACGTGACCGTAGACACCTCCGACAGATTATGCCCACTACTCGAGCGTGAAGAGGATTGGAAGTGTCATTTTCACTTTCACCGGCCTGCCCCGCTGAGTTCCTGGCGTGAACCTCGCCTGACTGACCGCGCGGACGGCCTCCTCGTCACATCCCGAGCCAATGCCCTGCAGAACAACTGGGTCCGTTACCTCTCCTTCTTCGTTCACTACAAACTGGACGATTACGCGACCCTCGACGCCCGCCCGTTCCGCCGCCCTCGGATAGGTGATACTCGCTTGCACGCCGGCGAGCCCTCCGATTAACTCGGGCATCTTCTCGGCGGCGACGAAGATCTCAGGCTCCTCTACGGTCGGCGGTGGCTCCGTGACGGGCCCATCGACCTTCGGCTCTTCAGGCACCTCTTTCGGCCGTTCAGGCGCCTCGGGTGCCGTAGTCGGCAAAGGCCCGACCGCCGTTCTCAGCTCATCCCGCGCCTCCTTGAGGATCTCGCTCGTCAGCTCGTAATTATGGACCCCACCGGCGGCTCCTGATTCGAGGTCGCGCAGCATCTTCTCGACCGACGCGTATTCGGTCTGGTCACCGTTCGCGTTTCTCGCCGTAGCCAGGAGTGCGCGGACTTCGCCCGTCAATGTGGCAATGTCGCGCTTCCACTCGTCCGCGTCCGCATCATAGCCTTCGTCGTGGCAGTCGAGACAGACAGCGCTGGTCGGCCGCTCGACACGGTCTTTAGGCACGTGGCAATCGATGCACTCGACGTCCTCTTCGGCCATGTAGTCGGGCACGTCGCGACCCATGAAGCTACCCGTGTAAACGGCCGCAGCCTCCTCGTGACACGACTCGCAGCTTACTTCGGCCGGTGGAGCTTTGTGATGACAATTGTTGCAGGACGCCGGTGACAGGATCGTCTGGCCGTGACGCACAGCGTTCGAATGACACGTCTTGCAGGTTACTTGCTGTCCGGCGACGTGCACCTCGTGAGAAAAGGACCGTCCCTCGAACGAGGTGGCTATCGTTTCGATGCCGGTGTGACAGTTAGCACATTGTCCCGGCACCGGCGTCGCTTTGTGCTCGGGCAGCTCTACTGAAATGCGTGCGACCCCGGCTGCCTTCTCGAGTGCATCGTATCCGCTACGGATCAGCCGATCGTAGAACGTCACGTTGTGAACAGGCTTTCCGATCTGAACGATATGCTGCAGCGTTCTTGCTTCGTCCAGATACGGCGTGGCCGATGTCAGGGCACTCTGACCCTTACGCCGCACGGCGCCGTCGACCGTCCGGATGAACGAGCTCAACTCGGTGAGTTTTTCGTCGGCACTGCGTTTCCACAGTCGCAGCAGGCGGTTGTAGCCGGTGCCGTGGCAGTTCTCGCACGACGTTGGCTGCGCAACACGCTCCTCCGCCGTCGGCACCAGATCCTCGTGAAACACGTGGCACCCTGCGCAATCCAGACCGGCGGCAAACATGGCACTCGGAGCACTCTCGCCGGAGCCGATATCTCCAGTGAACAGCATGACCTGCTCGCGGTGCGTCCCGCGGTGGCACGTTCCACAATCCAATTCGTCTTGAGCACTGACGCGTTGGATCTTGTGCTGAATCTGCAGATGACACTGGATGCACTCGATCTTGTGGTCCCAGATGTGTGTCTCGTGGAGGAACTCGGTCTGGTCGACCTTACTCAGACGCTCCTGATCGCTGTGGCAGCCGAAGCAGGTTTCGTGCGGTACAAATCCGTCGCCGACCACGGTCTTCGCATGGCACTGATTGCAAGCTAACCCGCGATCGATGACGTTCTCATGGAAGTTTGAGATCTCTGTCGGCTCGCTGACAAGAGTCGAGTCCCACCGATGACAGGTCGAGCAGTCGGAGGCACGCGCAAACTCAATCGGGTCGAACTCGTGCTGCGATTTCTTGAAATGACACAGGAAGCAGGACGTCTCTGTGACCGTGATATGATCACCCTGAACAATCTGTGAGTGACAGCTCGTGCATCGTAGTTGTTTGCCGCGCCGCATGTCCTCGAGATGCACGGTGTGGTCGAACGCGACACCCTTGAAGCCCACCGTACCCGACAGTAGCCGTGTTTCGTGGCAGCCGCTCTGCAAACAGGAAGCATCCTCAATCTCAGCCCAGGGCTTCCGCCGTGTGTACGAACTCGAAAGGTAGTTGACGACCTGCACCAGACCTTCCATCTTGCCTCGAACAGTCCCGGCGACTCCGGGCGGAAAGTGGCATTTGACGCAAGAGACCTGTGAGTGGGCAGGCGCGGCAATCCAGCTATCGTAGTAGGGCTTCATGTAGTGGCACGTCGTGCAGAACGACGGCCGCGACGTGTACTCAGCCGAAACCCCGACCAGCAGCAGAAACAAGAGAACGCCACCGGATACCTGAAGCGTTACCCTGAGCCCCTTGCCGCGCGACCTGAACCAGTCAACCAGTCTGCCCATATGCCATCGACCGAGGTTTAGAACGTGGCCCGCCTACCGGCAGAGCCGCAAGAATATAATCGGCATCACGGAAGCGGACCCAAATCCCGCGCACCCGAAACACGTAACCGCCACTATCAAAAAAAGACTCGTGACTCAGCTTCTCATGAGACCTTATTCGCGAGATACTCTTCGAGACCCCGATGCACCTGCGTCCTGGCCATCGTGCGGCTCGCGCTCTGCCGGCTTCAGTCGCTCCAGCTCCAGGGGATGTTCGTGCTCCATCTCTTCTTCGGTGATCTTGCCCGTCAGCCACGTGAAGTTCATCGGGTAGACATCCGGGTTGAATACAACGTAGTAGATGTGCCACACGACGATAGCCAGGAAGGCAAGCCAGGCTTCGTAGTAATGGATGACCTCGTTGACGTCGACGAATAGCTTCGAGAACGCGCCCATGAACCTATTCTCGAACCAGAGCACAATGCCTGTGATCGTCATGACGATCGTGCCCCAGATGAGCGCCCAGTATTCCGCCTTCTCGACGTATCCGAAGCGGTCGAACCTGGGGCGTTGGTCGGATATCCCAAGATTGTATTTGACCATCTGAAGGAAATCCCTTGCATCCTGGACGCGGAACAGAATGTCACGGATAAATTGACGGCCGCGCGTCGTGAACGCTACATAATAGATGTGATAGAGCGCATCACCGACCATTACAACGGCCGCGATCCGGTGGACGAGTCCACGAAGGTCAAACAGTCCCGCTCCCATTACACTCCTCAAGCCGCGAACCCACCACGCGTCCGGAAACTTGAGCATGAAGCCGGTGATCACGAGGAGGATGAAGCTGCCTGCAAGAAGCGCGTGCTGGATCCGCTCGTTGAGCGTCATGCGGATGTACAGCCCGGTCTTCTTCGCCCGTGGCGGGACCGTGGCGAGCCGTTCCTGGTAGCGGTTCCACGTCTTCCTCCACCAGTCCAGGATGTTGTGGACGCTCAT
>JBFHWK010000230.1:0-5492 GCA_041589075.1 Rhodothermales bacterium | reverse complement strand
TCATGGGAGAGGGCGCGGCGTTAGTCGCGATTTTGGTTCCGTTTTATTCCTTCGCCGCTTTAGCGGCGCGCGAACGATTTCGAAACGAACCGGTTCCGAATCACGATGCACCGTGACCGAGCGGTACCCTGGCAGGTTCGGTCTCCATAGATCTTCATAGCGCTCGGATGTAGCAACGCTAATCTCCGACTTATCGATTGGTTCGATTCGAAGCACCCTGCGGAGCTCTCCTCCACCCACGTCAAATCAATTTGCGTTGCCCGACCGACGCCACTGACCTTCCATTTGAACCCCTAATGCTCCATCGGGCCTGTAGATCTCGAAGATCTCTGTGAAGCTGTCGCGATCGGCAAATGTCAACTTCAGTCGTAAGCGGAGTCTAGCATCGCCCTCCGTAAACTCGCTTTCACACGTGAGGCGCGTCGGTTCGCTGCCGAGTTCGCAGGTGTATGTATTGACGATTCCTTCGATCAGGAACTCTCGGAGCGCGATCACCTCGCGTTCCTCGTCGAAGCTGAAGATGACCCACTCGTCATACCTGTCAGCCACCGCGACGGAATCGTCCGGATTTCGATCGTGCTGCATGAGCAAAAACCGGTCGCCGAGGACAAAGCGGTAATCCCGCTGACCCGTGGCCGGGCCGAGCGTTCCATCAATGGTACCGCTCCACGATCCCTCCAGGAAGGCAAGTTCCTTAAGCGGATGCGCGGGGCTCGCGGCATCGGGTTGTGCGGCTGCGTACGTAGATGCGCAAAGAGTCAGCGCCAGCAACGCGATCAGTGGCGACCCGTGCCCGAACCGGCTCGCCGCCCGCCGCGCCCAGCTCAGGGCCGCACTGGCAACAACGGCCATCACCGCCGCGATGACGTTGAAGAGCATATCGAGCCACGCAAACACCCTGCTGGGCATGATTGCCTGAATGCATTCGTCGACTGCGCCGATCGACGATGTAGCCACGATTGCAAGTAGAGCCGGTGCCGGTACGCGGCGGCCACGGCTCGCCCGCTCCGTGAGCGATTCGTAGATGAGAATAGCGACTACGCCGTACTCGAAGAGGTGGCTGCGCTCCGGGATCCCCAGACGGGCGATCACCATCAGGTATACGGCAGCAACGCCGATCGCGACGGCAATCTCAATGCCGCCGGGCCGTACTCTCAGCCCGTGCGTCACGATGGCCACCCAGATAAGAAAAAAGGCGAGGATGAACGTACCGTCGAACAGACCTCTCTCTACCAGTCTGCCGACCATTGTCGATGCCAGACCGAGGGTGGAGAAGATCGTCACCACCACAACAAGCGTCCAGATCCAGAGACGACGCTCCCGGGCCGACGAAAAGAAGGGCTTGCGACTGGATTCCTCTGCTACAGTCAAAACGTATTAGCGGAGGGAGGCCCAGGGTTGCTCGTCACTCACATCGATCAGTTCCCAACCATGACTCTCGGAAACCAGCCACTCAGCGATCGGATAGCCGCCGCCCATACCCGGCGGAAGATCGAGCCACGTGAGATCTGCAGCCTTCGTGATTCCATTCTGAGCACGGGACATTGCCATCGGATCACATCATCGGACGATTCTTGAAAGAAGGGTGACTTCGGGCGCCACTCATGGTCGGCACAAACCGGTCGGCTTGTCAAGTGATTGTTGGCGGACCAGTCGGATAATAGAAGCAACGCGGGGATTATTGGGCCTCACTTCAACCGCCGAATGACCTCATAGCCAACTCGATAGGTGCGTCAGGCAGCGCACGTCGAGTTTGTATTGCGGTCGCACGCGTGGTCGGCCATCCATCGATGCGGACACCGTTCCGACCAACTCCGCACCCATTCGCTCGTAGAAACCGGCGGCATGGGAATCGGCATCGATTTGAAGCGACCGGCAGCCCACCGCACGCAACTGGGCAACGGCATGCTCAAATAGAGCGCGCCCGACGCCCCGACCCATGACCTTCGGGCGGACCCAGAAATGCTCCATCTCAGCGTCCGTGTTTACGTGACACAGCGCGTAGAATCCGACGATCTTACCGTGGGAGCCAACGGCCACGAACACAGATTCATTCTCGATGAAGGTGGGCGACACGGTGAGATCGTCGCGCCATTCCTCAATCCATGTTTCTGGATAAACCCAATGGCGCTTTGCTGCCAACGCGATCGCACTTAGTTCGCTTGCGGCCCCGGGTGCTGCGCGGCGAATCTCCCACGTCATTGGTGGTCTAGCGTTACGTTACGGGTAGCCCTGTCATTAGACTTCATGATACGGCGGAGCGAGTAGAGGATGCGCCGCGTTCCTCGAGGAGCTCTCGCGTCCGCTTCCATGTCGGCTCCGGACTGGCTTCGTGACGTCAGGTAGGCGTCCGCAGATCCCTCAGCAGATACCACATGTCATTGCCGGCCTCACGGAACGTTCCGAAGGCGCGAAACCCCGCCTTCTCATAAGCCTTGCGTGCACGGAGATTGGCGGCGGCACACGCGATGCCGGCGAACGCTACACCCTCGGCCGAGAGTCGTTCGAGAACCAACCCAAGTGCCCGAGGTCCGACCCCGCGCCCGAGGTAGCCGGTCTCTCCGATGACAATATCCAGGTCGATCAGATCTGCGGGCAGGCTGTCGAGTCCCACTGCAGTCAGTTCATCGGGCGCCGGCCGCTGCCAGCAGACGTATCCGACAGGCTTGTCGTCGACGGTGATGAACGCATGTGCGTCTGTGTCATGACGGCTGACGAAATCCAGGACGTCGTCTGGGTCGCCCCACCAAGGCGTAACGTGTGGGCGACGAAGCCAGTCCCGAAGCATCGGAAGATCACGAGGCACCGTGACGGGCGCAAGGGCGACGTGCGGTAGATCGGTAGGCATACACGGCCGCTACGAAGGAGGGTGACAGGTGCAACACCAGCTAGGCGGACTTCGACCATGCCGCGGCCATAAGGTCAAACCCTTGCTGCCATCCTGCTTCGGTGGCCGATGTTTCACCTGGCGAGAGTTCTCGTAATTCCGCGGCGATGTCGTCGCCGGAATGCTCGAACGTGACGAAGCATCCGCCGTTGTCTTCGGCAATCCGAATCGTGATGGTGTCGCTGTTAGGTGAGAACTGCGGCATCGCGAACGTGTACTGGAGCTGCGACGGCCTTTCGACCTTGAGGTAGTTCCCCGTCGCGAGGTACTCCTCGCCACCCTCGCGTCGAATGATTGTCCATTGCCCGCCGACCCTGAGGTCGATGTCGAACTCAGTATCGTCGCCCCACCAGATCCGCATCAGGTCCGGGTCGGTGAGCGTGTCGAAGACGGTCTCTGGAGGAACATCAAATCGCCGTTCGATTCGCAGAAATCGCTGGTCAATGTTGATCGTCATGTTTGCCGTTTGCAGTCTTTCGGTCAGTATGCGAGTTGTTCGGACTTCAGGATGTCAACCGCTTAATATGCCGATCGGCTTCTTCGACCCCTTGCGACAGTTCGACGGCAGAATACAGGTCCCTCGTCTCACGCCATAGATCGAGTGCTTCGATCCGTTCGCCGCGTTGTTCCTTCAGGTCGGCCATGCGGCTTGCTGCGTTCGCGAAATCGAGACTTCCGGGGGCGTCATGCTCACGATAAATGGCAAGGGCTTCGGCATAACATGACTCGGCGTCTTCGAGACGACGACAGTGGCGGTGCAGATCTCCGAGGTGCCGCACCTTGTGGGCGAGTTGGAGAAACTCGTCAGTGCCGCGCAGGACACTGACCGCTTCCTTCCACAGCGTTAGAGCGCGATCCTCGTCCCCCAAGTCCAGCTCAACGTGGGCGAGCAAATGAATGGCCTGCGCGTAGTCGGTCAATGGACTTTGGTCACGCCACATCGAAACTGCGGTTGTCAGGTATCTTCTCGCTCGCGCCAGGCCCACCTTCATCTCGGCCGGGTCGGCGTTGAGCGAGGCTCGGCGGACCGCCCATGCCTTTCGCATCAACTCACGCGCTTCTTCGTTCGCCATTCGCACGCCGTCGTTTTTTCGCCGTCAACAAATAGACAAGAGGCATCGCGCTCCGTTTTGTGTCCTTGTTCTTTCTAACACGATGAATCCACCATGCAGGGGCTTGTATTGATCGAGAAATCCATCGGCCGATCAACGGCAATCTCGCCGCTGACTTTCCTGCGACATCGCACAGCACATCCAGGGGCCCGCCGAGCGCCGTCAGTTCCAAGAGCTCGAAATCAGCGATAGCGCAAAATCGCTGTAAAGCATATTCGGTGTAGCGGTAGTAATCGTACGGCGCCTCATGAATCCAATACATGAACGGAACGCTAAGGATTAACTTTCCGTCCGGCTTCAGAACACGCGAGATTTCCTGCACCAGTGATTCCGGTGTGGGAATATGTTCCAGGACCTGCGTATGCAACACCGTGTCGAACGATGCATCTTCCAGTGGAAGTCTCTGTGAGAGATCGCAATAAAGATCGGCATGCTCAACGGGATGCTGCGATTTCTCCCAGTCGACGCAAACAACGTCGTCCGTCAGTGGACGATAGAGTCCGAAGAACGGACATCTTCCGCATCCAAGGTCGAGGATGCGTCCCCTCGCGTGCACCTTGATAGCCGTCGCGACTGCTTCAGCCGTCAGCCGGCTCACCAGAATGGATCCTGGGTAGACTCCGTTTTCACCGCCGATATGGACAGCCAATCGGCCGCGAGCATCGACTTCGTACAAAGACGGCGTCCATTGATCGTGATTCTTCATGTACCATCGTGGTTCGCCCTCTCGGGACTGTCGGTCCCGGGTAGGTGCGCCGGAGTCGACTTCGGCAACGCCTACCTTAGAGGTTCTTCAGGGCCGATTCGGGTGGCCGAACACCCTGCAATTCGATTCTCGAGAAGGCTCTCCGAAAGTCTCGCAGCTCGTCGGGGGAGAAGCTGACGTTGAGCGCGCCGACATTCTCCTGCACGTGATGGAGCTTGGTCGTGCCCGGGATGGGTACGATCCATGGCTTCTGCGCAAGCAGCCAAGCAAGCGAGAGCTGCGCGGGTGTGACGCCTTTTCGCCTTGCCCATTCCCTCACCAGATCGAGTAGCTTCATGTTCGTCCGCAGCGCGTCCGGCGTGAAATAAGAAACGGAAGCGTGCCGCGATTCATCGGCAAACCGGCTGTACTCGTTGTACCGATCGGCGAGAAAACCACGACACACGGGACCCCACGGTACGAACCCGATTCCGAGTTCTTCGCACGTTGTCCAGCACCTCGTTCTCGAGCACACGCTGAATGATTGAGTACTCGCTTTGGAGCGCGGTGACCGGTTGGACGGCGTGCGCTCGACGGATGGTCTCCGGCGACATCTCGGAAAGCCCGAAATGTAGCGCCTTCCCCTCCTCAATCAGTTCGCGTACCGTGCCCGCGACGTCCTCGACGGGTACCTCGGGGTCAGCACGGTGCTGGTAGAGGAGGTCGATACGGTCGGTTTGCAGCCGTCGAAGCATACCTTCGACGGCCTTCCGAATATGCTCGGGCCGGCTGTTGCGTCCGGCCCTGC
>JBFHWK010000229.1:0-5498 GCA_041589075.1 Rhodothermales bacterium | reverse complement strand
CGCGGCATCCTCGTCTGGTATTGCCGTCACTTGCAAGAAAGCTGTCCAATCCTCGGCTCGAAGATACCGGTTATGACGTACAGGTCCGTTTGCTGGAGTACCTGCGATCTATAGCGCAGGAGCCGCCGGTAGTCGATGCACGTATCCTCCTTACGGACCCTGTGGCAGTTCTGTCCGAGCTGTGTCGCGTGATCGGTATCCGGTTCCATCCCGACATGCTGCACTGGCCGACAGGACCAAAACCCGATGACGGTGTCTGGGCAGAGATATGGTACCACGACGTGCACATGAGCACGGGGTTTGCTCCGTATCGAGAGAAGTCGACCCCGATTCCTCCGGAACTGGAGAGCCTGCTCGAGACGTGCATGCCGCTGTACAACCAGCTCATCGAAACGGTTATCGATCCCACCGTTAAAAGTGCGTGACGTGAGAAACATAAAGTATCGGAAGGCAGCGGCCGAGGATCTGCCGCGAGCCCATATCCTGCTTGAGGAAGCGCAACTTCCAACAGAGGGACTGGGAGGCATTGTGGATACGCTGCTGGTCGCCGTCGACGACGATGGCGTCGTTGGTGCGGCGGGTATAGAGTTGTACGGCAGTCAGGGGCTCCTGCGGTCCGTGGTCGTACACGTAGACTGGCGTGGCCTCGGCATCGGCGAGCGCCTTGTCGAGGAAGCGATCGGCGTCGCTCGAAAGTCCGGTGTCCGAGAGTTGTACCTCCTGACCGAGGACGCGGCCGATTACTTTGAGCGGTACCAGTTTCGGTCGGTGGCACGCGACGAGGTGGCGGGGCCGGTTCGTGCCTCCGCTGAGTTCAGCTATCTGTGTCCATCGACTGCCGAAGTCATGGTGCGAGAGTTGGCGGATTGAGCAAGGGACCCGACCATGGCTGCGAGACTCAACGTCGAGATCAAGGCGCGTTGTCCCGACCCTGAGGACGCTCGTCACCGGCTGCTCCGGTCCGGTGCGCGGTACGTCGGACTCGACGAGCAACGCGATACGTACTTCCGCGTACAGCAAGGACGGCTAAAGCTGCGTGAAGGCAGGATCGAGAACGCGCTCATATTCTATCGTCGAGCCGATGGTGCGGCACCGAAAGAATCGGATGTGCTTCTGTTCAGACTGAGTACGACGGCCGAACTGCGTGAAGTTCTGACGGCCGCCCTCAAGGTAGACGTCGTCGTTCAGAAGTCACGCCACATCTACTTCATCGATAATGTCAAGGTGCATGTGGATCGAGTGCACGGTCTAGGGGAGTTCGTAGAGGTGGAGGCGATCGACAAGGAGGGGGGGGCCGAAAGGGCCGCGCTACTGCAACAGTGCGAGCGAGTTATGGAGCTTTTGGGCGTTCGGCCGGAGCACCTCGTGGCAGGGTCCTACAGCGACATGGTTCGGGCTGCCCGATTTCGCCCGGAATGGAGTCACTAGATCGCGCCTGGCAATCGGACCCTGCTGCCTGCGAAGGTGTCGCCGGTGTCGCAATTCACCTAAAGGTCCGCGCGATGCGTGCCGATACCCGCGAAGGAGAAAGCGGCCCATTTGGTACCATTTTCGCGCATGAGCTCACAGCAGTCACCTCTCTCGAAGCCCGCTTTACCGCTCGAAAAGCAGGACGCGCAGAATAACTCCCTCGACATCCGCGAGATACAGGCGGGATTTGTCGAGGAGGACTCGGCCGGTCGAGTCACACACACGAATTTGACGTTCTGCAAGCAATTTGGCCTAACCGAGCCCCCGGGAACGTACGCGCAGCAGTATATCACCAACGTTCTCCAGCAGGCCGGCACTCAAATCGACGAGTTCGGCCGGTTTCGTGCTGAGACTCTGGGACGGACTCCTCCCCAATCCGCGCCACTGACGACCGAGGTCGCCAGTGCGGCACAACGATCGTACGAGTTTACCTACATCCCACGAAAGAGGGATGGTATTGTCGTCGGACACGTCTGGATGATCAGAGACATCACGGACCGAACTGAGGCCCTGGAACGACTTCAGTTCCAGGCAGAAGTGCTGGCGCAGGTAAGTGATGCCGTGGTTACGGTCGGGCCGGACATGGCCGTTCGCTATTGGAACAAGGGTGCCGAGCTTCTGACCGGCTACGGCGCCGAGGAGGCGATAGGCCGCGGACCGGAGGAGCTGTTGCAGTTCCGTTTTGAGAAGCCTGAAGACGAGCAAGCCGCCTGGGGTATTCTCGCCGAGAAGGGCACGTGGAGCGGCGAGCTGATCATCTCAACGCCCCATACCTCCGGCGATCGTCATATACTTGCCTCCGGTAGTGTTCTGTACGGGCCAAGTGGTGAGTTCAACGGTCTGCTGGCTGTGATGCGTGACGACACGGAGCGTCGGGAGATGCAGGATCGTCTGATTCATCACGCGTACCACGATACGCTCACGGGCCTGCCCAACCGGATGATGTTCCTTCGCTCTCTCGACAGCGCAACAGCGTCGGCTGACGATGGCGTGCCGGACTACGCGGTGCTCTTTCTAGATCTGGACCGGTTCAAGATGGTGAACGACAGCCTGGGCCATCACGCCGGTGACGCATTGCTGAAGATGTTTGCGTTTCGCTTGAAGCAGTGCGTGCGCGACGGCGATGTGATCGCTCGGCTTGGCGGTGACGAGTTTGCCGTGTTGCTCAACGGTGTGGGTGGTGACAAAGGAGCAGAATATGTCGCCGACCGGATCCTGGAAACGGTGAAGCCGCCGTTTATCATTGAGGGAATGGAAGTCTTCTCGTCCGCGAGTGTCGGCATTGTGATGGGTGATGAGCATTACGATCTCGCGGAGGATCTGCTTCGGGATGCGGACGCCGCGATGTATCAGGCGAAGCGCGCCGGTCGTGCATGCTATGCGATCTTCGATGCAAACCAGCAGATGCAGGCGTCGGCGCTGCTGCAGTTGGAATCCGATCTTCGGCGTGCCATTGAGCGCGACGAACTGCGCATCTTCTATCAGCCGATTATCGATCTTCGACAGGGTACGCTCTACGGCTTTGAAGCCCTGGTGCGTTGGTATCATCCGCATCGAGGATTGATAACGCCGGCACAGTTCGTCGGTGTTGCCGAGGAGACCGGACTCATTGTCGATCTTGACCGGTGGATGTTGCGTGAGGCGGCCGATCAACTGGCGGCATGGGATCTGCGCTTCGGGGCCGATCTCGACCTCAGCATCAGCGTAAACTTCTCGAACCGCAGCTTCCACGATCCGGAGCTGGTCGACTATATCGCGTCCGTGCTCGATCTGACTGGACTTGGGTCCGGCCGCCTGGCGATGGAAATCACCGAGCGGGTGTTAATCGAGGACAGCGAGAAATCGGCGATGGATCTGGAGCGAATAAAGAAGCTCGGGGTCACGATCAGCATCGACGACTTCGGTACGGGTTACGCATCGCTTAGTGTTCTGCACGCACTTCCCATTGACATCCTGAAGATCGATCGCTCGTTCATCAAGCGAATGGACCGGCAGGACGACGGTGTGAAGATGGTCCATACCGTCCTCGACCTGGCTAAGTCGCTCAACATGCGTGCAGTGGCTGAAGGCGTCGAGACGCAGCGGCAGCTAGATCATCTTCGATCGATGGGCTGCACATTCGGTCAGGGATACCTGTTTGCCAAGCCACTCGACGCGGACATGACGGGCGCTCTCGTCGCACGACGGGCAGAGTGGCTCGCAGAGATATTCCATCGGCCGCGGATGCCCGTCCGCTCCGTTGCTTGAGCAGTCGTTGGTACGTCCTCCGGTCTCAGTTAGCTGAGGGCACGTGGGCCGAAAGCCCGGCAGCGGGATAAGACGGTCAGCCGATCACACCACAGGCGAGTCGTGCCCCCGCAGCCCCGGTCGGCTGCGTCGTGAAGTCGTCGGGTCCGGCATGGACAATTACGGCCAGTCCACTGATCGACCGTGTGCCCTCGAGTGCGATTACCACGTCGATCTTTTCGAAGTGTGCCAAGCTGTCCGCGCCGGCTTCAATGTTGCCGAGGTCTCCGGCATGCCGCATCAGCGGTGTATTTCCGGGAGCGCCGTGCGGAGATCCATCCGGATTGAAATGACCGCCGGCTGACGTCCCGTCTGGCGCGCTACAGTCTCCCTTCTCATGCACGTGAAAACCATGGGATCCCGGAGGAAGGCCCGTGACGTGCCCGACGACCGACACGTCGCCATCGCCGATATCCGTGAACGTCACGGTTCCTGCGACGGTGTTACCCTGAGTCGGACTCAGCTCTGCGACGACCGAGGGCATCGTTTGAACGTCTGTTTGGGTGCTCGCGTCCGGAGAGCGCTCTCCGCCGGCGCATGCGCCGACCACGAGCCCGCTAAGAATCACAATGGCGTAAGCGAAACTTCTAGTCATCGGTCAACAATCGGATGGGTGAGGTCGACAAAAGGTAAGAATATCGGAGCATTGTCACATTCTTGGCGTGCGGTTCATGGACGAGCTTGCACGACAAATGGCAGTCGTAGTCTGGACCGACGTAACTTCAATCTCATCTGAAACAGTAGGCATTTGTGGAGTGGACAGCATCGTTGCACGCTCGGTGGGGAAGCGGTTTGGCCGCAGGTACGTCTTTCGTGGCGTCGACGTGCGTGCCGAGCCGGGTGAGGTGATCGCAATCACGGGACACAACGGCTCGGGAAAGTCGACACTGCTCAGGATCCTATCGGGACTGCTGACACCGACCGAGGGAGAGGTGTATGGTCTTTCGGAGGGTCGCAAGCTCTCCTCGGAATATATAGCGCACGCCGTTGGTTACGTTGCCCCCTACGTCAACAGTTACGACTCGTTTACAGCCAGAGAGAATCTCGAGTTTGTCCGGCGTGTGCGTCGAATCGATTCCGTTCAGAACGTGGACGACGTCTTGAGCCGTGTTGGTTTGGCGAAGTTCGCGGACCAGACCGTGGGAACGTATTCGAGTGGTATGAAGCAGCGGCTGCGGATCGGTCTTGCACTTCTGCATGATCCGGCGATTCTGATGTTCGATGAACCGGGGACGAATCTGGACGCGGCCGGGCGGGACCTGGTTGCGTCGGTTGTCATGCAGCAAAAAGCGTCCGGGCGGGTTGTCATTCTTGCGACCA
The DNA here is from genome assembly GCA_041589075.1 of Rhodothermales bacterium. GTDB lineage: Bacteria > Bacteroidota > Rhodothermia > Rhodothermales > JABDKH01 > JBFHWK01. Next base: position 422 of record JBFHWK010000229.1, on the reverse strand, counting down.
ACTCGGAGCACGAAGCGGCGATGTGTGATCGTGAGATCAGCATGACCGAGTTTGTACTGTCATGATTTCGAGATGCCGACAGTGGCGGCTGTGACGGTGGCGACGCCGGCGCTCTTCAATGCCGCCGCTGCTGCTTCCAGCGTGGCGCCGGTAGTTGCCACGTCGTCGATCAACAGGATCCTATTCGGAATGCCAGTGCCCGATACGACGAAGGCGTCTTTTACGTTCGCCAGCCGTTGGTCGCGTGAGAGCGTGGTTTGCGTGTGCGTAGGACGACGTCTCATGAGTGTGTCCGGCAAACAACCGACGTTGTAGGCCGCCGCGACCGGGCGGGCGATCTCCAACGCCTGGTTGTAACCGCGCTCGAGGAAGCGCACTCGGTGCAGGGGAATTGGAACGACCGCGTCGGGTTGATAGTCGGT
>JBFHWK010000228.1:0-5548 GCA_041589075.1 Rhodothermales bacterium | reverse complement strand
ATGACGTCTCCGTTGGCCTTCAGCATCTCCAGAATGAACGTGTTTCCTCCGACAAAGTGATGCAGTCCAAAGGGACTCTTTCCGTCAAGCCCGCCCGGCACTGTCGATATCGCAACCGGATCCAGTATCTGGGGAACATGACACGTCTGACACTGAATGTCCTGTGCCGGGTAGTCGCTATTCTTCCACTCGAGATACGGAGTCTGCTCCGCGATGCTGCCGCCGGTGAGGTTGCCGGTCTTGTCGACCGTCGGCGTGAACAGCGTATGACACGTGGCGCACAACTCCGACTGCTCCATCTGGCTGCCATATTCAAAGCCGTAACCTGAGGCCGACAGCATTAGGCTCGAGTACGTCTCATCGTCGTACGGCCCGTACAACAGTTCGTTGTCCTTGATGACATAGTTCCCGGAGAAACTCCCCGCCGTGCCGAGCCCATCCGATTCGATCTGGTGGCAGAGTGTGCAGCTCACACCGTCTAGAGCGAGTGGGTCATTGAGTCCCTCCTGAAGTGTGTAGGTTGTGGCTCCATTGAAAATCGCCTCCGTGTGACCCATCGGCATGTGACACGCCGTGCATTTATCCTCGATCGTCTCCTTAAGAGCTGGGTTGTCGGCGATTTCGGCGGTGACCTTGGCGAGCCAGAGCGGATCCTTGGCGGCATTGGCCATCATGGTCGAGCGCCAGAGCGTGGGTGGTGAGATGTCGGCGCCTTCGGGTGATTTGAGTGCCGGACTGTTAGCGGTTGCCTCGTGGCATCCGACGCAACGGCCCGATCCCGCAAACAGGTTGGAAGTATCGGTGGGCAAGTCGGGCATGACCACCATGCCGGCTCCAACGATGCCGACAGCAGACAAGACGAGAAGAAGGTGATGGTTCGGTTTCATGGTGTCGCCCAGGGTGTTTTGTCGAGTCGCACGGAGGGTGATTAGCGAACGACCGCATTACATTAGGACGGGAAAACGCGGTCACACCCTGTCAGGCATGTCCGTACTGGGCGGTCCAGAGCGCGGTCGACTACACGGTCGACATCGAGCGACTGGCCGTTGCAGGACACGTAGCGTGGAAATGCGGCAAGCAGTTACAGGGCACCGGCGTAGGTGACGTCGAACGGATTCAGGTCAATCTTTGTGTACCCAAGGTGAAGTCGCACCAGTTGCCGTACATGCAGCAAGTCGTGGAAAACCCATGAAGCGAACATGTCGCCCGCCGTCATCGGGCCCCACGGCATGTGATAGACCACAGCCCAGTTCGGAGACGCCAGCGTAGTCAGCCACCGAAGAGAGTTTTTCCGTTCGGTGAGAAACGCATCTACCGACGCGTCAAGGTCACGCTCGTTGTAACGTCGCTCCGTCACCCAGCCGACCGGATCGATCCTGGGCATGGACGCTTCGGGCCGGTGAAGCATAATGTCGAGCCGAAGACGGAAGTCCTCGCGCTCCTCATCGCACAAATGATTTACGACCTCCAAGATCGACCAAGAATTCGGCGCTGGTTTCCAGCGCGCCTGGTCATCCGTCACTTCACGTGAGAGCGATTCGATAGCCGCCGCACTGCGTCGCATTCGTACGACATGCCGATCAAAATTCATACGAAAGCTTCCTCTCTTCCTTGAAGCCCTTCGTCCGCCATTGATCCAGCAGCTAGCGCTCGACCTCGTCGCTACGCGCACAGCAGCTTCTTAAGATCCGCCGGTGCTTCGACGGGCTTCACGAAGGCTCCTCGCGAATAATCGATTTCACCTTGTGAAACATCTCGTCCGACATTTCGCTGATGTCGTGAGCATCTTTTGCGTGCTCTGCCGCCATGGCGAGTACTTCTTCCTCAGAATCTGCTTTGAGCACACCATCACACTCGAATCCGAGGTCGCGACACCGAATAACTTTTGTCATCGTCGATTCCTGCGTCAGTTACGTGTTAGGAGCTAGTGTGGGGACCACCCCACGACTGGTACTGAGTTCGTCGTGACGACAGCGATTGTAACTAACATCGGCACTTGCATTTGCCGCCATGGGACGAAGTTTTTGCGGCCACTTGCTACGCTGGAGCTACGTGAGTGACTGCGCCGGCCCGGTCGAGGGGGCTCGGGCTCTGCCCGTTCAACGCCAAACTGCGCGCAGCCTCCACGGTACCCTGAACCCACATTCATATCCGCCAAAACAGGCCTTCTGACGGCAGTCTGCGGATTCCGAGCGACTTTAGCAACCCTGGCCCTTCGCGTACCGATTTCCGCAGTTTTTTCAGTTATTTAGAATGATGGTGCCGTTATCGCCGGCTCAAGCCGAATACAGATTTCAGCCAAGAAACCCATGAGTGAGCAAACACCGGATCGATTCAGTCGGGATCCCGATTCGAGAGAAGAGACCACACATCCCGCACACACGGGCAACGGGGCGTCCGGCCGAGAGTCGTATCGGACGGAGAGCATGCTGACACCGGCCGACAGTGCAGCGAACGGTTTTGAGCTTGGCACCGTCAGCACGGATCCAGTGGAGCGTCCGAATGCAATCGCCACGGTGGTCGTCTCGAAAGAGGGCCGCAGCCGATTCCTCCGCGATACATACGTCGGCATTCATGATGCCGAGCAGGGCGTCGAATTTCTCGGCCGCATTGTAGCCGGCCCACATCATCCCTCGTCAATGGAGGGTGACGCCACTGGCGTTCATGGCGGCTCCGAGTTTGATGTCCACGGTACGGTTGAAATACTCGGCCAGATGGGCGAGGGCGACCGTCTGCACACGACGCCGACCCGTCCCCGGCCATCATCGTCTGTCTACATTTTTCCTGACGACAGACTTCGGCATTTCCTGGGTACTGGTGGCGACTTCCTTCTCGGGCATCTCGTGGGCAACAAGCGGCTACACGTTTCGGCGCACAGTGACAGCAAGAATTTCCTGCCCAGAAACGTCGGTGTCTTCGGCACCGTGGGCTCAGGAAAGTCAAACACGGCCCAAGTGCTGATGGAGGAAGCCATCAAAGCCGGCTGGGCGGTCGTGGTTGTGGACGTCGAAGGTGAATACGTTCGCATGAACGAGCCATCGACGGATCCGCGGATGATTGAGATACTCGAGGATCAGTACAGACTCGGGCCGGAAGGCGTACCTGACTTTCGCGTATACCACCCGACGTCGGGTACGTCCAATGGGGCGCATCCGCGACCTTTCAAGGTGCCGATCTCTGCGCTCGACCCAGAGATCGTTGTAGACATCCTTGAGTTTTCGGAGGCGGAGATGCGTGTTTACGGAATGGCGGCACGTCAGGCCGCGCTATACGCACCTGCAGAGGCACGCGAGGACCCGTCGGTACGGCCGTACAACCTTCAGAATCTGATCGACGGCCTCATGGAGACGCGGGGCGGGGGGGGCAATATCATTCGCCTTCTGCCGCTGTCAAACCAGGAAGACGTACTTACGGCGGGTGTCGTGCGTTCGAAGCTTCAGCACCTCGGCAATTCGAACATCCTTGACTGGAACAAGACGAAGAACGTACCGGAGCTTCCAATAATCGAACTTCTCCAGGCCGGCCGTCTAACGGTGCTTGACGTCTCTGAGACTGACGACAGAAGTCGTAACCTGGCCATCGCCTACGTGCTGCAGTCGCTCTTCAACCGCGTTATAGATTATGCACGCGGCGATCTTATGGAGAATGGTATTCCGCGGCCACCCGTGCTGGTCGTGATCGAAGAAGTCCACACGTTCGTTTCGCGGGCTGCCGCCTCAAAGATGAAGGCGCTTCTGGATAACCTGCAGGTTATTTCTCGCCGAGGGCGGAAGCGCTGGATGGCTCTGGCCCTTGTGTCACAGCAGCCGAATCACGTGCCCGACGAAATGTTCGAGCTCGCCAACACGCGGTTCATTCATCAGATAAAATCGATGACGAACCTGCAGCCGGTCAAAGAGACCACCGGATCCGTCGACGAAAACCTTTGGACGGCGGTGCCCGCGATCGAGCCGGGCCGATGTCTCTTGGCCGGGGCAGCATTTAAGACGCCGCTCTTCATGGACGTGCGACCGGCACGTTCACGCCGCATGCTGGTGGCCTGACGCATCGTCCACTGTGTTCGCGATCATGCGAGATCCGCCGACGTACCTTACCGTCGCGTCTCGTGACCATGGATCTATTCGCAGCCAGTAGTGAACCCCGATACAACCGCCCGGCTCTTAATCAGGTGCCCTGACCGCCCGGGCATTGTCGCGTCGGTGTCGAGCTTTCTCTTCAACCACGGCGCCAACATCACGCAGCTCGATCAGCACTCGACCGATCCCGAAGGCGGGACGTTCTTTATGCGGCTGGAATTCCAGACTCCGCACCTCGATCTATCCCGGAACGTCCTCGAGCGCTCATTCGATGAGGCGGTTGCCCGCCGCTACGACATGGACTGGCGCATCTCTTACGCCGCCGAGCGCAAACGCATGGCCATCTTCGTCTCCAGACACGAACATGCTTTGATGGAACTCCTTTGGAGATGGTCACGCGGCGAGCTCGCAGCCGATGTCAAGATCGTAATCAGCAACCATGACGACTTACGTCAATCGGTTGCAGCCTTCGGGGTCGACTACCATCATGTGCCAGTCACCAAGGATACCAAGGCGAAAGCGGAAAGAGAGATACTCGAGCTGCTCGGCGACGAGATTGATCTGATTGCACTTGCCCGCTATATGCAGATCCTCTCAGGAGATTTCGTTGCCCGGTTTCCGGACAGGATCATCAACATTCATCACTCATTCCTGCCCGCCTTCGTCGGCGCCGATCCCTACGGCCGCGCCTACGAACGAGGGGTGAAAAGAATCGGAGCAACCGCCCATTATGTCACCGAAGAACTGGACATGGGCCCGATCATCGAACAGGACGTGATTGCCGTCGATCACCGCCACGATGTCGAAGAACTCAAGGAGCTTGGCCGCGACATCGAAAGAACCGTCCTGGCACGTGCCGTCAAGTGGCACCTGGAGGATCGCGTGATTGTCCACCAACAGAAGACGGTGACGTTCAAGAGATAGCCGGTGCCCAGTCGAGGAGCTCGACACGCACCATATCTCCGGCGTCCGCTTTGTCGAGATCTTCGGGAAGGTGGACAATGCAGTTCGCCTTAACGAGCGACGTAAACACCCCCGAGCCCTGGGGGCCGGTTAGCCGGACGCGGGACTGGCCGTTTTCGTCGAACGCATGCACGCCCCGCGCAAAAAACGTCAGGCCCGCGACCTTTGGAAGAGGCTCGGTCAACATCGCTCTCACGAAGATCCGATCACCGTCTTGCCGGCCCATCATCGCATGAATCGCCGGCCGAACGTACTGATCGAAACAGATGTAGGATGAGACGGGATTGCCCGGCACGCCGAAGAACAGTGTTTTGTCACGCAGCCCGAATAGTAACGGCTTCCCGGGTCGCTGTCGCACCTTCCAGAACTTCACGGTGACACCCAGACTCACCAGCACCTCTTGCACGAGGTCATATTTGCCGACAGACACACCTCCGGATAGAATCACGATGTCGCACCCGTGTGCATCGTGAAGAGCCTTCTCGAGCGCGGCTCGATCATCGCCCACT
>JBFHWK010000227.1:0-5551 GCA_041589075.1 Rhodothermales bacterium | reverse complement strand
GGCAGCTTGAACGTGGACTGATGATAGAGACTCAACACCGTCGCCTGCACGTCGATGAGTCGGCCCTCACCCAGATCCGCCCTGTTCCGTGTGTTGAAACCGTTCGCACTCGAATAGGTGCTCCACCACGGGAAGGGACTCACCGGATAGCTGATCGACCCGGCGATCACCCGCTGATAGTCCATGTTTACGGTCTCCAGAAACGTCCGTGAGACATCCGTCGAGTCGGAAAGGTTGGCGAAGAAGTCGTCGGTGTAACTATACGAGATGGATGTGTTGAGTACGTAATTGTATGTATGCGTCAGCGAGACGTTGTGCGTGTACTGCGGCTGTAGGAAGGGATTGCCCCTCCGGAAACTGAGTTCGCTCAGCTTGAACTCGAACGGATTCAGCGACTGGTAATTGGGCCTGTCAATTCGGCGGCTATAGTTCAGTCGAAGCTGATGTTTTCGATTCGGCTTCACCGTTACGCCGCCCGACGGAAAGAGGTCGAAGTATGAGCGTGTGACGGTGTTGTTATTCGACGGTTTGAAGGCCGTCAGCTCACCTTTCGATTTCGTGTACTCACCGCGGAGGCCGAGGCTGTACTCAACGTTACCGCTGCTTCCCGAGTACGTAGCGTAGCCGGCGGCTATGGTCTCCGTGAAGCGAAAGTCGTTGCTCCGGTCGACGTCGAGTGTCGCTTCGGTGCCTTCTATGTCGAAGAAACGGTACACGTTGTCGGTCGTGACCTGCGACAATTTCGTTCCGGCCCCAAGCTTCCCTCCTGCCAAGGGCCTCTCATGATCGAACTTGCCCGCGTATATCGAAATGTCTGTAGGCGCCGAGCTCGAGAAAATGTTTTCCTCGATCGCGGTATCGTTTCCTGGTTCTCGATAGAAATTCGGCTGAAAAGAGGAGTTGCCGTTGTGATACAGGCCGAGGTCCAGGTCGAGGTTAGTTGTCGTTCCGTTACGGTCGTCGACGCGCAGATTTACGTTAAAGAGACCGCTTCGCCGCACACCGTCGTTGACCGAACGGGCGTCCAGGAGTGACTCGGTGTTATTGGTGATCAGGTTCGTGATCGGCGTCTGACTCTGGTTGGTCCAATTGCGATCGTTGACGTAGCCCGTTGCGAGGAATCCGAGAATCGTCTTGGTGCCGAGATAGATGTCGCTGCCGACACGCAGGCGGTTTGACGGGCCGGTGCTCTCGATCACGGCCCGCTCATCGAACGAGAAGTCGTTCTGGATACGGTACAGGTTGATGTAACTCTCGTCCTCACCGCCGCGGTACGCGTAGGATCCGAAGACATTGTACTGCCGGTTCCGATAGTTGAACGTGGCGTTAGCGCCATACTTCGAGCGCTTGCCGTATCCGTAAGACAGATCGATGGTACTGTTTAAGCCGAGACTCTTGTCGCGCCGCAACCGAATGTTGATGATGCCGGCGTTGCCTTCGGCCTCATACTTCGCTCCCGGGTTCGTCACGATTTCGATGGCATCGATTTCGGATGCCTGCATGGTTCGGAGTTGGATGGCGAGGTCCTCGGTACTGAGAGGCGACGGCTTTCCGTCGATGTAAACTCGCACGCCGTTCTTGCCACTCAGGATGATGTTGTCGTTGTTGTCGACGACAACACCGGGAGCTTTTCGCAGCAGCTCGAGCGCGGTGCTTCCGGTCGAATTGATGCTGCCCTGTACGTTCAACACCGTCTTGTCGGGAAGCACTTCGATAAGCTCGCGCTCACCCTCTACTTCGACCTGGCCCAGTGCGAGTGCGTCGGAGGCCAGGGCAATCGGCGGCACCGCATAACGCTCACCCGCGCCAAGAGCGAACGGGTTTGAGTCGTAGGTGACGAATCCGATGAACGACACCCGGAGCCAGTATTCGGCAGCGGCGACATTGCGGAATGCAAACGCGCCATCTTCCTCCGTGACGGCACCTTGTGCGACCGAACTGTCGGCGGCGCTGTACAGCACGACTGTAGCTGAACTCAGGGATGCTCCGGCGGCGTCGGTGACACGACCCTCAACGGTGCCGGACGACGGTGACTGTGCGCCCGCGTCAGACGCGAACATCGAAATTGTAAGAATCGAGAGAACGGTAACGAAACAGCGATGCATCCCTGACCTGTTGACGTGGTGGAAGCCGAACATGAATTGAACAGACGAATATCTTCTTGAATCGTTGCAACGTGGAGAAAATTTAACCCGCAAGATCTGAGCACCAGATACGAGAAGACGTCCAAAGTTGCACAAACCTGTACACGGGTCGTTCGGTGAATCGGGAAGTGCGACGCGACACGTAGGCGGAAGGACGGTGCACCGTCGCAAAGCACAACGTTGCTAGCTCGGTTCCCTCGCTGCATCGTCGAGCAGCCGGTTACGGCTCGCCCGCGCCTCGTCTACGACCGGCTGAAGCTCCGGCTCGGCGTCCTTCCAGAGCTCGAGGAATCGATCATATCGTTCGACAGCCCGATGATGGTCGCCAAGTTTGGCGTATGATTCGGCCTGCAGCAGGAGCGTCGACGGCAACAACTCGAACATCCACGCCTGGAATCCGTCGTGCACCGAGCCGGCCCAGCGGGCGGCCTCCTCGAACCGCCCGAGGTCGAAGAGGCTGCGTGCCTTGAGAAATCGGCGTCGATATCCATTGGCGTGCTTCGAGCCGGCCTCTGCGATCCAGGTCGCCTTCACCGTTGCGCTGTCGATCGCTGCGAGCGCCTCGGCCGGTTTCGCTTCGAGCAGCAGCGCGCGCGCTCGGAGCTCTCCATTAATTGCGCGCGTCAGTTGCGCCGCCGAAGACCGCTCTTCCAGTTCGGCGGCGAGTTCGTGTAACGCTCGAGCGTCTCCCTGCCTTTCCAGGATCATCCCAATGATTTGAACTTGCGCATCGCGCTGAAAACCGGGGTAATCGGATACACCGCGAACTTCGGCGGGGAAAGGCGTCGCCAGCGTGTCCCACTGCTCCACGCGCGAACGATATCGCGCAAGTGCATCCGGAGGCAGTGACAGGTAGGGATGGCAACAGCCCATTACTGAGTATAGCTCGGCCATTTCCCTGTCGCTCGTTTCCGCCATCACCTCCGCAGCGCGATTCGGTTGTCCCCGCACACGGAGAGCTTCGGCCAGTAGAAACGCTCCCGGTGCATCGCCAAGGTCTATCCGGCTTATGACGCTGTTGGCGTCGATTCCGACTTTACCGACGTACTCCACAAACTCGGCCATCATCTCTCCCATTTCGAGATGAAATGCCAACCACGCAGCACGGTTGGTGCCACTTCGGATGCGGGCCGCTATTACACTGTCGCGCGTCGCAGTGTCTCCGAAGTGAAACGCGTGTATGCCTTCGAGTGTGAGAACCTGCCGGTTACTCACTCGTCCGTGCAATGCACGGTAGAGAGAGTCGAGCGATCTCCATCGCCGCTCCTTCGCGTAGAGCGCAGACAGGTGGCCGAGGTACTCTGCGTTGTCCGGGTCGTACTGCAGCACTTGTTCGAAGTATGGAATGGCCGCTGACGCGGACAGGCCGCGAATCGGGTTCGAGTGATAGTAGGTGTCGCCCAGAAGTCCCGTCGTCTCGAGGTCGTCCGGGTAGAGTTCGACGAGCCGCTCCATAGCCGCGATCGCTTCATCGTCTCTGCCTTCTGTTGTAGCGAGCCGCGCTTCAATCATTGCCCGAACACGCGCCGACGCGTTTTGAGCATGTCGTTTCGCCGTTCTGTAGAATCCGGCGGCGGACACCACGTCGCCATTAAAGGCATGCGCCCTTCCGCGCATGTACCAGCCGAGAGCGAAGAGCGAATCGTGCGCCACGGCTTCCGCCGCTAACTCGCGCGCACGCGGGCCGTCCGAACGCCGCAAGGCCTGCTCGGCCTGCACATACGCTTTCATCGCAGCAAACGAACTCGTCGTACTGCCGACGAGTCCCGAAAGCGCAAAGTCTGCACCTTTCAAGGCGTCTGCGAAGAGTCCCTGCAGCAGCGCATCAACTGCCGTCAGCAGCTCGTCCTCGTCGCGATACGACGCGGTCGCCTCACTCTCGATAACGCCGTCGCTGCCATAAAGCGATGCCGAAAGCTGGACCTGCGGACCTGCCTGCAATATCGAGCCGAGTACATAGCGCCCGGCGCCGAAGTGACGGGCAATCTCACTGCCATCCGCCGGGTCGATGTACGTGTCGCCCCGCTGATCCACCCAGCCGAGGACCGCGCGCTGATCCACGGCACGCAGCGTGCCGAGACCATCGATCATTGGACTGATCATGGTGACCATCCCGCGACTCAGGTACTGGAGATCGGCACCCGCCTGCACGTCGAAGGGAAGCACGACGATAGCATCCAGGGCGGTCGTAGGACCGGCCTCGGTCTCGCTTGGGCGAAGCTTCGCCCAGAGAAACGCAACGACCGCGGCCAGCAGAACGACGGCCGCAGCCCCTGCCAGCCAGGGTGGCACCAGCCGCTCCGATTCTGGTATTGCGCCGATGGCCGCACCCGGCACTCGCGACGGCACGGGGACGCCACCGAGCACGGCAACAACTTCCGTGGCGTTCGCGACACGATCCTGCGGATTTTTCTCGAGCAGTCTCGAAACCAACTCGGCAACTTCCTCCGGCGCCTCCGGACACAGCTCACGTAACGAATCGGGGTCCTCGTTCAAAATCGCATACACGACCGCCTGCTCGTAGCCGCCTTGAAAAGGTAGCTGTCCCGTGAGCATCTCAAAGAGAATCACGCCGAGCGACCACAGGTCGGTGCGCCCGTCGACCTCCTCCGCGCGCCCCTGCTCCGGCGACATGTAATGCGCGGTGCCCAGCGTGCTGCCGCTCTTGGTCAGATCGAGCGCTCCGGCAAGTTTGGCGAGGCCGAAATCGAGAATTACCGCCCGACCCCGGTCCGTAATCAAAACGTTGGCCGGCTTGATATCGCGATGGACGATCCCTTTCTCATGCGCGACGGCCAGGCCCTCGGCGATCTGGCGCGCAATCGTCACCGCCTCCTCGACCGGCAGCGCCCCGCCTTGCAGCCGCTTCTTCAGTGTCTCACCCTCGTAGTGCGCCATCGCGATGAACATCTGACCGTCGTCCGTCTCGCCGATGTCGTAAATCGTGCAGATGTTCGGGTGATTGAGGGCCGATGCCGCCTCCGCCTCATGCTCGAAGCGGCGCTTGGCATCGTCGTCAGCACTCAGGTGAGGTGGAAGAAACTTGAGCGCCACAGATCGCTTGAGCCGTGTGTCCTCGGCGGCGTATACGACACCCATCCCCCCGCCGCCCAGCTTCTCGAGAACCCTGAAATGAGATATGGTCTGACCGGTCATGCGACAGCACCCGTGAGCATCATGGTAGTATACGCGTTTTCGTTCAAGTTCCCCTTCTCGTTCGATTTCCCCTTCTCCCGAAGGAGGAGGACAGGGGGAGGAGAATCTACTCGCCCTGCAGTCGGTTAGGGCTTGCGTTCCCCCTCAGGAGGGGTTAGGGGGATGAGCTTCTCACGACCCTTGAGGCAGTCGCACCGTTGCATAAATTCGCTCCGCTTATCAGTCGCCACTACGTGGCTCGTGTCCCGCGT
>JBFHWK010000226.1:0-5578 GCA_041589075.1 Rhodothermales bacterium | reverse complement strand
CCAGCGGCGTGACGCTCATGGTTTACAGCCCGCGTGGCATGTCGTACGACTTCCTCGCCGCATGGGACATGAACGACTTCTTCTTTCTCAACGCGCACGGCCTTTTCGAACAGCACTTCGGCCGCTCGGAGAGGGCACACTTCTTCTACGGCCCCGGTGCGTTCATAGGAATCGAGGATCGTCCGCGTGGAGCCGATGACGACGTCGTGGCCGGAGTGAGCGGCCGCATCGGCGTGGGGTACCTGTTTGACCGCTTCGAGGTGTACGGACAGGTCACACCGCGACTGGCCCTGACGCCCGCTACGGACGGTGACATCGGTGGCGGTATCGGATTCCGGCTCTTCTTGTAACTACGGAAGATATTCGGAGCGCGAGTCCGTCGGCAAGACGGCGCAAAAAAAAAGCCCGAGGGAAGCCCCCGGGCTTTTTCTGTTTCCGCAAGTCTGTTTATATCGATCGCACGAATCCCACCGCTACACCGATCGCACTGTCCCCGGCATCGGAGACGAGCAGCGTTGGCGTGACGTGTATCCTGCCCGACAACGCGGGCCGGTAGACACCCGAGAGCCCGAAGCGGAACTGATATCCATCTTCAGAGATCTCGACTCCACCCGACTTGAGGGATACCCAGATGTATTCGGCGCCTGCCGCCGGCACGAAGGACACCTTTCGCGAGGCTATGAACTCACGAAAGAGCGTTGCGCCACCGACGAAGCCGTCACCGTCGACATCTTCGCCCTCAAGAAAGTCACCCGAGAACGAGTAGAAGGCATACTGGCCACCCAGGCGGACGGACAGCGGGAAACGGTTGCTCTGACGTACGGGATACACGGCACCGAACGGTGCAAAGGCGAACGAATTCAGATCGATGCCGTCTTCGCTCGTTCGAGACAGGTCGATGCCCGCTTCGGCCACACCACGGTAGACATAACCGAGTGAACCGCCGTAGCTATCGACGTCCTCGTAAGAGAAGTAACCGCCATTAACGGAGAACCCGTTCGTCACGAACAGGCCCTGTGCCGAGACGCCCTGGACAACGGCTAGGGATCCGGCAAGCACTGCAACTGCCACAAAAGAACAGTTACGCATTGTGTTGTACCTCAGGTACAGGTTTAGGTCGGTCGCACTGGAGCCCCTGCAGCGCATAGCGACCGTTTTCGCGCGTGCGGCGGCCTGCTACGGAGGATCGGCGGAATTGTTTGCATCCATGTTCTGTGAATTTTTCGGTGCCGCCGTGCTGCCGTCCGGCGGGGCCTATATTGGCCGCTTGTAGTATCGAACCTTCACCACCAGGGACGAACCCATGAAAAGGATACTCTCTCTTCTGGTACTGCCGGCGCTTGTCGCTGCCGGCTGCAACCCACAGGAGAGTTACAAGGAAGTTGCCGACGCCGTGCCGGCCGTCACGGAGCGGGCGGAGCTCGTCGGCATGTTTACGGACAACACCAAGGCCTTTAACGACGCGATCTCCGGGCTGTCGGAGGCGCAATGGACATTCCGGGAGTCGCCCGACCGCTGGTCCATCGCCGAGGTTGCCGAGCACATCATCATCGCCGAGGGACTGTTCACCGGCATGACCGAGGGTACGCTGGCCGGTGAGCCTAATGCTGCAATGGCGGACTCGGTCAAGGTTACCGACGAGCAGGTTGTCGGGATGCTGGGTGACCGCACGCAGACTTTCGACGCACCGCCGCAGGCCCAGCCGACGGGCGTGTACAAGACTCCTGCGGAAGCCAAGGCAGCGTTTGCCGAAGCCCGAGCCAAAACCGTGGAGGTCTTGAAGACCGACAAAGACCTGCGCGCCTACTTCGCTCCGCACCCGGCCATCGGTGTGGCGGACGCGTACAAGCTGCTCCTGTTCGAAGTGGCTCATGCAAACCGCCACCTCGACCAGATCAAGCAGGTCAAGGCCGATGCCAACTATCCGCCCGCGGCTGCCTCATAGACCGCAAACCGTAGGTCGAGAGTTTAGAGCAATCAGCCCCGGGCACTGAGTCCCGGGGCTGCTTGATTTCAAACGCCCCTGGTTCTAGCCGCCCGCCGTCCGCTTCGCGAGGAACGACTCGAGGCGATCGAGATGTTGCGGCTCGAGCATAAGGTACGGGGTCTCAGGCTCGCGGTCCGGGGGAACCGCTGCCGGTACCTTGGAACCCTTCGGGCCAAGGCTGCGGAGATAGCGATACAGTGCCCGCACGTCGTCCGGATGCATCTTGTTTACGTTCATCCAGGGCATCGGCGGCATAGCCGTCCGCGTTCGCACCATTGCGACAAAATCGTCCTCCGTCTTTTCCTGCACCAGCAGTCTCAGGTTTGAGGGGTACGTCGTGCCCCACGGCCCTCGCCAGCCGACCACGTCGCCTGTGAACCAGTCGTCTTCAGGTATCCTTCCCTCGGACTCGAGATAGTTGGCTGTGTGGCAGTCGTTACAGCCACCGATAATTGCGATGTAGCGGCCGGCCTCGACGTCGGTGGTTGCCACGACTCTTGGTGTTGACGGCGGCGGAGCCGTCGCTGCCGTACAGCCGACCAGTAAGAAAAAGCCCGCGGAAATAATTGCACCCGCGGGAACGTTCGGGATTACTTTGGACCTCTGCATTGTCCCGCCTCCGGTAGTTTATGGTTGAGCGATTGTTCTGGGGCGCCCAAACATCCCGGCCGGAACAGGTATTTGGCTGACGCAAATTACGAAGCCGGTCGAAATTTTCAATCGTCCGGAGCCAGCTCACTCACTTGTCGATGCGCACGACCGAACACGGCGTCGAACCGGAGCCGGCCCGATCCCGATTCGCACGCCGCACCCAGGGTCACCCACCGACCGTCGAGTTACACCGCAGGCTTTCCTAACTTCGGTCAATGAGAGACAGAAAGGACGCTGCCGAGAAGGTCGCTTTCGTTGCGCTGGGCTCCAACATCGCCCCGCGGGTCCGGTACATGATTCGTGCGCTTCACGAGCTGCACGTCTCAGAGGGAATCCGCGTACTCGAAACGTCAGCCGTGTATGCATCACCGGCGCACACCGTGGGCGACCGGGAGGAACCGGATTATCTCAACGCGGTCGCCAAAATCGTCACTACGTTGACGCCGCGGGCGGTCATGGATCGCTGCCTGGACGTGGAGCGTGCCCTGGGACGTGAGCGTACCGCCGGCAAAAAGTGGCAGCGACGGACCATCGACATCGACATCGTATTCTACGGAGATGAGAGAGTGTCCGCCACGGGACTCAGCATTCCACACCCCAGGCTCTCCGAGCGGCTTTTCGTTTTGCTGCCACTCAGAGATCTGATTGGACCCACCGCTGTACTCCCAGGCATGTCTGATTCGGTCGATGTGCTGATCCGCGACTGCCCCGACCGTGCGTTCCCCGTCAAAACGATACTCTCCCTCCGTAATTACGCGTAGCGGAGCCGTATCTTTCAGCGTCCGAACCGTACGATAAACCATGTCCGACGACCGCACCACCAGACGCGACGAACCGACAAAACCTCTTTTCGAGGACATCCGGTATATCGTCATCGAGGGTGTGATCGGGGTGGGGAAGACGTCGCTGGCCCGTATCCTCGCCCAGCGGTTCCGGGGGATGCTCGTGCTCGAGGAGTTCGAACAGAACCCGTTCCTCTCTCGATTCTACGAGGACCGCAAGCGCTGGGCGTTTCAGACCCAGCTTAGTTTCCTCGCAAGCCGGTTTCGACAGCAGCAGACGCTCATGAAACCGGACCTCTTCCATTCGCTGGTGGTCGCCGACTACAGTTTCGACAAGGACCGAATCTTCGCACACCTCAACCTCGACGGCGACGAGATTCAGCTTTACGAAACGCTCTTCAAACTCATGCAGCCGTCGACACCGACGCCCGATCTGGTCGTCTATCTGCAGTCGACTCCCGAGCGCCTTATGAAGAACATCCGTCTGCGCGCGAGGTCTTTCGAGAAACCGATGGAACAGGAATATATCACCGCGCTCAACGAGGCATACAACTACTACTTCTTTCGGTACAACCAGAGTCCATTGCTGATCGTCAACGCCGAGCGAATTGACTTTGTTAACCAGAGCCAGGACCTGGAGCAGCTCGTGGAACAGATCCGAACACTGCGTCACCCCGGGACGACGTACTTCAACCCGGTGCCAACGGCGACACTCTTCTAGCGCAGTCCGATGCTAAAGGTAATCCTCATCGTTCTTATCGCGTGGTTTGTTCTGCGCACCGTACGTAACCTGGTGCTGGCGATCGCGGCGCCGCGCAATGTGCCGGAAGACAGACCGAGTATGCGAAGGCAGGACGATCGAAGCGTGGACCGCCGGCAGGGACCGAGTGGCAAAGATGATCGGGATGTAACCGACGCCGTCTGGGAAGACATCAATTGATGCAATGGGATGATCCCACGGCGGCCGCGATGTGGTACGTCGCGACTGCAGACCTAACGGATACGCCGGCTAAACTCCGAAGCTGAACACCACCTTGGTCGTGGCCCTGACGTTCTCGCCACCAAAACGAGCTGGGCGGAATACCCACCGCTGCGCTGCGTCGATCGCCGACTCTTCCAGACCGAACCCGAGTTGTCCTACCTGTTCACGCTCCTCGTCTTTCCCCAGTAGATATCTGTCGACGACCCGTGCTTCACTAACCCTGCCCCGTTCGTCCACCATGACTTCAACTACGACCTCGGCCCTGATCTTCCTTCTGCGCGCGTCCCTCGTATACTCGGGCTCGACAATGCGTACTGGCCGCGGCTCCAGCAGCTCCGGCGGGGCGGAACGCGTGTCGCCCTCCGGCTGTGCGTCACCGGCACTGTCGTCCTGACTGAAGGCCAGGAAGTCGATCGGAAGCTCGAGCGTAGCGTCGTCGATGATCTCATCATCCGAGACGACGACCGGGACCAGAGGGGGAGGTGGTGGCGGCTTCCTGTTCTGTTGTCGCGTCTGAAGGATCTCCTCGATGGCGATGGTCTCCTGTCCGCTTGTCCGATACACGCGCGGCGATTCCGAGACCGGGTTCGGAAGCGGCCACAACTGAACCGTGCCAATCGCCAACAGCAGCGTAGCGATCAGACATCCCTGGGCTCTGATCGTGTATCCGGCCCTGATATCGTTCTGCCGCCTACGCACGATTTCGGTGGTTCATGTCTTGTACAGGCTAGTATATCGACGGGTTACGCGGAATCTTTGTGGAAAACGCCTAATGGTCGGGACGGATCGCTGACCGGCGCCGCCAGCGTCCCGACGGCAAGCCGAGGCCTGCGATGACGGCGTGGGAAGGGTTTGTACGGGCGGGTGGAGGCGCTGTTCGGCGTCGACGGTGCCATTGTCTAGCGGACGCTGACGAGGTCGAACCGCAACGGTAGCGTCGCTTAGACCAGACTACAGGATACTGAGAAACTCCGGTGGTGCCGCATTGACCCTCCCGCGCGCGTCGATCCCCGATAGTTCGACTTCTGCAATTGCACCTTCAACTACCGCTTCTGCCGCGGCCACTACCCGGATGTAGTTGTCGGTGAATCCGCCGGCCAGGCCATCCTCAACCTTGCCTTCCCACAACACGCGCCGTCGCGTTCCGAGGTGGGAACGGACAAACGACACCTTCTT
>JBFHWK010000225.1:0-5614 GCA_041589075.1 Rhodothermales bacterium | reverse complement strand
GACAAACTCACCATATTCTTCCCGTCGTCGGTGGCCGGCGTGCTTCAATACCTTGGTATCGACTTCCACTACCGCAACTTGCTTCGGGGTGTGATCGACAGTCGAGACGTCATTTACTACATATCGATGACGGCGTTTGTGAGCCTGCTGACTGCATATAACCTCGCGCGACGGCCTGAGTAGTGAAGCGGAGTGTCGGCTACTGTCGATTCGAAATGGTGCTAAGCCATGAAGCGTGACTGGACAACAAGATCGAGCCTGCTAATAATCGGTTTGATACTGGTGGTGGTGAACATCATCGCAGTGTCGCTCTTCTTTCGGGTGGACTTGACCGACGACGGCGTCTATTCGCTGTCGCCGGCGTCGATTGAACTTGTGCGTAACCTGGAGGACCCCGTCACCGTGCGGGCGTTCTTTACATCCGACCTGCCCGCTCCGTACAACACAAACCGGCGGTTCCTGAAGGACAAGCTGGACGACTACCGTGCCTACGGCGGGCGCAAGGTTCAATACCAATTCGTGGATCCGTCATCTGAGCCACGTACCGAGGAGGAGGTCCGTCGACTGGGTATTCCGCCCGTTCAGATACAGGTGATCGAACGGGACAACGTCCAGCTCAAGAGCGCATACATGGGTGTGTCCATTGAGTTCGGTGGCGAGCGAGAGACGATTCCCGTCGTGCAGGATCTGTCCACACTCGAGTACGACATCACCAGCGCGATCCGCCGGCTCACGCGTGAAGAGCTGCCCGTCGTCGGATTCCTGTCCGGGCACGGTGAGCCAAGCGTATTCCAGGACATGGGCTCGCTTCGGCAGGCACTCGCTCGCAACTATGATGTGCGTGTCG
The DNA here is from genome assembly GCA_041589075.1 of Rhodothermales bacterium. Lineage (GTDB taxonomy): Bacteria > Bacteroidota > Rhodothermia > Rhodothermales > JABDKH01 > JBFHWK01. Next base: position 4,767 of record JBFHWK010000225.1, on the reverse strand, counting down.
TATCCCTATCCGAGTTGGGTCTTGATCCGACGCCGGACGCACTCATTGTAGCAGCGCCGACTGACACCATTCCCGATGAGCACCTGCGCGCCATCGATCGTTATCTCCAGGAAGGCGGTCGACTCGCACTCCTCTTGAATCAGGTTGCGGCAAATATCCAACAGGGTCAGGCGACTGCCCTGGAAGTCGGACTCGAGCCCCTTCTTGATGCGTGGGGAGTTGGGTTGCGGACGGACCTGGTGACCGATCTGCAGAGCTCAGTAGTGACGGTCCAGCAGCAGTCCGGCTTTTTCAACATCGCGCGCCAGATCGAGTATCCCTTTTTGCCAATTGCGTCCCGATTCAGCACCGAAAACATGATGGTGAATCGGTTGCGCGAGGTGCTGTTCTATTTCGTCAGCTCTATTGATACGTCGATCGTCGCACCGGGCGTTCGTCTTGAACCTCTCGTGTACTCCTCGCCCCGAAGCGCTACGCAGCAAGGATTCTTCTTTATTCAGCCCATGATGGATCAACGTCCGGACTATAACGACGGTCCTTTCACACTGGCCGCTGCGTACACCGGCACGTTTCCTAGCGCGTTCGATTCTTCTGCGGAAAGCATTCCGACACGGGTGGTTGCTGTCGGAGATGGAGATTTTCTTAACGAGTCCTTGCTCGGGAGAATACCGAGCAATATTGAGTTCGGCTTGAACATGGTCGACTGGCTTGTGCAGGACGAGGAACTGATGGAGATCCGCGCCAAGAAGGTTGAGCCGCGCGCGCTTGAGGATGTGGAAGAGGGATCCAGACCATGGATCAAGTATGCAAACATGTTTGGTCCCGCGATCGCCGTAGTTCTTTTCGGCCTGATGCGTTGGCGTGGCAGAAGACCGAAGCAGTTCGTGCTGGGACGGAGCGCTACGGACACGTCGGGGTAGGGGGCACAGCGGTAGAACGTTCGCGTATATGAAAAGCAACAGGGTGATCTGGCTCGGTGGAGTTCTGGTCGTGCTCGCCGGAGTGGCGTGGCTGGCCGGTGCGTTCGAATCCGAATTCTCGACACTGGACCCGCCGCAGTGGCAGGTTGAGCCCGAGAACGTGTCCGCATTCAGTGTCTACGCATCGGATGACACGCTGGTGTTCAAGCGGGACGAGTCGGGTCTCTGGCGAATGCTGTCGCCCATCTCCGGCAAAGCTGACTCAGCGGCCGTCGTCCGGAAACTGCGGGATCTGTCCGCGATTACGTTCTCGTCGCTGGCAACGTCAAACCCCGAGCGATACGCTAGATACGGTGTCGATACGAGCGCAACTCGGATCGTCATGACGGAAGACGACCAGGAAAAGCTCGTTTTGGTCGGCAGTGCCGCGACACAAGGGTCCGGCTCCTTTGTTCGGCTTGGCGACGATCCTCGCGTGTTTGTGGCCAGTCCGATGGTGACGATACCGCTCGATCCGGATCGATGGCGTGATCGAACGATCGTATCGTTGCCGGTCGCGCGCGTATCGAGCGTGACGGTGACGGGAACGGAGGACGACTTCACGGCCACACGTGGGCCATCAGGATGGCAGATCGAGTCGGGAGTCGATGGAGCGGTGGCTGATTCAGCGGCTGTCGAGCGATGGATTGCGAGGTTCAGCCCATTGCGCGGCGAGTCGTTTGTTGAGCGTGAGGATCACGCGGCGGCCGAAGCCGTCGGCGCGCTCACTTTCGAACTGGACACGGGGGCAAGTCTCTCTTTGGACGTACGTCGTGAAAGCCAGAGGCTGCTAATCACACGACCGGACGACGGCGTGGTCCTTTCGGTGTCGTCCGGCCGGCAGCAAGCGCTCCTGCCGACCTCGGAATCGCTGTTTCGGTAGACGCTGCGCCGCGCCGCCCCGCGGGCAACTAGCTGCCGAACCCATCTTCGTAATCCAGGATTGCCGCCTGCACGACCTTAACCGCGTGCTCTACTCCATAAACGCTGTCGATCGAAACGCGTGCATTTGACGTCGGCACCTTCTTGTACGTCTCGAAGTAGTGGGTTAAGCGCTCGACGAGGATCGGAGGAAGGTCCCCGATGTCGGCGGACTCACTCCACACCATGTCGTTCTCCAACACGGCGACGATCTTGTCATCCGCCTCTCCCTGATCGACCATCTGAATGCCGCCTACGACCCTGGCGTTCACGATGACCTCAGCCCGATCGACAGGGCGCTCACTGACGATACAGATGTCGAGAGGGTCGTGGTCGCCGCGCTCAGCGTTCGGGGACAGGTCGCAAACACGCCGCGCGCAATACGTGCGCGGAATAAAACCGTAGAGCGTCGGCGGTTGTGACGAAGTGCGGTTCGGCCTGTCTACCACAAGGTATCCCGTCGTCTTGTCCACTTCGTATTTGACAAGGTCAAACGGGGTTATCTCAATAAAGGCGTGGACGACATGCGGAGCCCTGTCACCAATGGTAAGTCCGTGCCACGGATGAGGTCTCCAGCGATAGAAGGGCGGAGGAAATTCCACGGCGATCGGCGGAAGCGGATCGCAGGGCCGGCGTCCGGCCAAGGATCCTAAAACGGTTTAAAAAGCGCAAAATACGCGGACAGTAGCACGAGCAGCGGCACGAGAACGAACACGGTCTTCGCCGCTGCCGGCTTACGGTACGGAATGGCAATGATACCCGCCAGTACAATCCAGATTAGCAGCTTGGGCCAGACCCACAGCGGAAAGCCGCTCTGCTGATCGCCGATCTTGGCAAGGAGTCCGAACCCGGCAACTAGGATCAGCAGTGCTCCCAGGCCGTGCATCGCAAGAGTCAGGCGGTGAACCGTGTTGGATTGCTTGTCACCACCGCTCGCGGCATGCACGCAAATGCCGCCGATCGAAACAATCAGTAGCGCAATCCCAAAGACGTGCAGCAGATTGTAGAAGCTGTATGACATGTTCTATCCGACCAAGAATCCGTCAAGCCGCCGCAATATACACTATCGTGAGTGGCCGTGACTATGCCGCTGGCGGTGACATGCCCGACTTCAGAAAAAAACGACCGTATGCCGATCATCTGGGCATGACGAGAAACTCGACCGTATTGCTGGCTCCGAATCCAATCACCGTGTCCGAAACCCGCTCTTCTCCGTCAACCGCGATCGCGAGTGTCGCTTTACCTTCGCGCTCCACATCTGCACAAGTTGCGCTCAGGCGAGCGCGGAACTGCTGCGATTGCGGGACCTTGACGGAGTCCGCCCAGTCTATGGCCACCTCGCCCAGGGCCACATCGCTCCCGCCCTCATCCGCATATGTGATTTGGCACGTGCGATACGTACCGACAACCGAGTAATCAATCTTGGTCATGGGTACCGGCGGATTATCGCCGTTATCCGGGTTGGACCCGTTCGAGTCGCAGGCCGAAAGCACTGTCAGCGCGCCGCTGGCGACGATCAAGAGGCTGCTGAATCGTTTGCCCATAATGGTCCGAAGTCTTTCGGATCAGGTTATTTCGAACGCCACGGACAGTCAACCAATTATGGCTGAGAGGTTCCGGTTTAACCCCGATTTGTTGTGACAGTGTGACGTTCTGTTTAGCGAGGGACGTATGCCGCTGCCACGCCTTTCGGGTTATCAAACATGCGAGACGGTGCGTTCCGTGTGCCCGTCTATCGGCAAGTTACTGGAGTGCCCAGATTTCGACCCCCGGACCATCGACCGTGAATGCCCTTTCCCCTCCGGTACTTTCCTGGGGCTCCGATCCGGCGACGCCGTTGACGTGGTCAACGGCGAATGCGTCCCCAATCTGAAGCCATGTACCCGCCGGGAGTTGCGGTACCGTTAACGTTGCTGCGCTGTCGCCTACGTTGATCAAGACCAACACGCGCCCATCGACCAGGTAGCCGATCTGCGCCGGGTCCGCGGGCAAGATCCACCGGTAGTAGTCGGCCGGAGGTCTCGTCCCTACGCGGAACACCTTGCCCAGCGAGCTGCGTCGCAGCGAGATAAGACCTTTCCAGAAGTCGATCATCGCCTGATAGTTGTTGCTTACGCCGGGGGCGTCCGCATTCACGCCGACATTCTCCCAGACAAAGTGGTTCGCATTGCGGAGATTGTACGTATCTCTCTTGCCGTGAAAATATAGTGGCCCGCTTCGCGTCCTCTTTACGAGTTCTTCCAGCGGTGCCAGACCTTTACTGCGCATCATCTCGGTACCGCCGTGGATGACAACCGGCCCCAGCGACGTGAGCAGCAAGGTAGCAGCGATCTTGAAGCGGGTCTCATCGACGCCGAGTCGGCCGTCCCAATCGCGTGTGGCGAAACGATCCGCCATCGTCCAGTTGTCGTGAATATCGAGGTAGTTGATGCCGCGATTCGGGTCGCCTTCTTCTTCAAACGAGTTGGTGAGGGCTTGCATGACCTGACTGCGCAGATCCGCGTTGCCACCGGCATAGCCACGGTCCGTACGCTTGTCCTGAGGGTTATCAGGTGGCCCCTGGAAAGCGTTTCGCGTATCGTCTTGGAAGTACGTGATCGGAGCGTCCGCCTTGTACCATGACCAGTCAGGGTTCGCGGCAGCCTCGGGGTCGCTGATCGCGATCCACGGTTCTCCGTAGATGATCAGATCCTCGGGGAGCTCGGCCTTCAGCCGAAGAAGTGTTTGTTCATCGACCTGTCCTGCCAGATCGATGCGGAACCCGTCGATTCCGAACTCGCGGACGAAGTGCTTGCACTGATCGATGATCCAACGCTGTACCATCGGCCGGTCTTCGGTCTTGATCTCGTTGCCAAACGGTCCAATGTGATTGAATGACTCGTCCGTT
>JBFHWK010000224.1:0-5663 GCA_041589075.1 Rhodothermales bacterium | reverse complement strand
TTTTGCGATAAAAGGATTTTCGGAGACGTTGCTCGACGGGGCACTGGCCGACGCCTCCGTGAACAGGGCCTTCGTTGAGAAAATCCTTCGCAACGCGGAGCGCCTCGACAATCTCGGGCGCGACCTGTCCGAGATCTCCCGAATCGAGACGGGCGAACTCAAGATGGAGATTGTACCGTTCTCTCTGACTCAGACCGTGGACGAAGTGATCGAGTCGCTCGAGCCGCGCGCGGCGGCCAAAGGCATCGCGCTAAAGTCCATCATGCCGGCTGATCTGCCGAGGGCTCTCGGTGACGGCGAGCGAATTCGTCAGGTGCTCGCTAATCTGGTTGACAACGCTATCAAGTACAGCAATAGCGATGGGGCTGTGGAGGTTGTGGTTCGCGCCGTCGATGAGCGCACGATAAAGGTCTCTGTGGTCGACAATGGCATTGGCGTGATGGCGGATCATGTGCCGCGCCTCACCGAGCGGTTTTACCGTGTCGACAAAAGCCGTTCACGTTCCCAAGGCGGCACGGGACTTGGCCTTTCGATCGTGAAGCATATTCTCGGCGCACATGGCAAGAAACTTCAGATAAGTAGTCTGGAAGGTAGGGGGTCGACGTTCGGTTTTTCGCTCGACACGGCATCCGTCGACGCAGACGACGGCACGAAGATATCTTCGTGAGGACGGATCTCACTGGCTGCGGAACGAGGCGGTCTCAGGACTGTAACCATTGTCGTAACAACGATTTAAGCGCACGAGGCGTAGAATGGCGGGATTGAAGCTCTCGGAAAGGCTCAAACAGCGCAGTTTCACGTCTCCATCACAGGAATCGATGCTGAATGTGATGGTGACCAGTTCCTGGTTTCTGACAGAGCTGGGTGCTGTGATGGCTGAGTACGGCATCACCCCGGCTCAATACAATGTATTGCGGATTCTGAGGGGTTCGCATCCGAAAACGCTTACCTGCAGCGACGTACGCGAGAGGCTCATCGACCGGACGCCGGACGTGACCCGGCTGCTGAACAGACTGCAACGGCAGCATCTCGTTCATCGTGCCCGGGCCGAGCACGACCGGCGCGTCGTTGAAGTGACGATAACCAAGAAAGGCCTGGACCTGTTGGAACGGATGGACCCAGCCGTCGAGCAGACGTCGAATCGGCTGGCCGAAGGATTGACACAAGATGAGCACCAGACGTTGAGCGACATGCTCGATCGGCTCCGAAACGCCAACTAAGGATGATCGCGTAACATCGGTCGGCCCTTGCTTTCCGCCATCACCTCCGCGCGTTCGTTTAATGCGTAAAGAACCGTACTCGCTCTCACGGCCTCAGAAACTGTACGTCGTTTGTGCGGCGATTTTCATCACCGCTCTCGTCATCGCCGAGGCCACCGCGGGAAAGCTCTTCACGCTGTTTGAACTCCCCGTGTCCATCACCATACTTGGCACGGAGTTCGATCGAGTGATAATGACTGCGGGCGTAATTGCTTTCCCCATCACGTTTATTATCACGGATCTGCTGAACGAGTACTACGGCGTGCGCGGCATCCGATTCGTCACCGTTGTCGGCATGGTGATGATCATGTTCGAGTTCGTCATATTGCAGGTGGCGATTGCCGCGCCCACATCAGAGATATCGCCGGTACCGGAAGCGGCCTTCAACACGGTCTTTGGAGCGACCGGTCGCGTAATCATCGGATCGCTGGTGGCTTACATCGTCGGCCAGCTTGCTGACATCTCGCTCTTCCACTGGCTTAGACGGCTGACGGAAGGACGCCATCTCTGGCTTCGCGCGACCGGATCAACCTTCGGATCGCAATTCCTCGACACGTTTATCGTACTTATGATCGCCTTCTACGGACAGTTGACGTTCGAGGCGATCATCGCAATCACCATCTTCAATTACGCGTACAAGTTCATCATCGCAGTTGTGATCACGCCGATCATTTACGCGGCTCACTGGGTCATGGACCTGTACCTGGGTGAAGCGGTCGCGGAAGAGCTCGTGCTTCAGGCGGCCCATGCCGAATAGGCCTCACGGCGGCCACCGTACAGGTCCGTGCCTTTCAAATCAACGTCGCGTGGCTTTTATTTGCACGCGCTTTCATTCTAACGTCATCTCCGTGCGACGGCCCGCTCGATGATCCGCCTGCTTCCGTTCGTGCTTGTTCTTGTCTGGTCCGCGAACGCACAGCCCTTTGAAATACCGTCGCCGAATGTTCCGGGTGATGTCGAGGGGTTGAGTCCGGCGATCACCGTGAGGTTTGGCGCGAACAAGTGGGCGGATTATAACGGCGACGGTAACCTCGACTTCCTGCTGCTTGGGCGTGTCCCGCCGACCGGCATCAATACGGTGCCGCTCTTCGGCGACGTCTTCAGGAGCTCACCGGTGACCCGATTCGAGCCGCCGCCGCCAACGCTCGTCTACGCGTACTTCATCCTGCGCACTATTCAACCACTGTGGCTTGCGGCAGCAGACTGGGGCGATGTGGATCGCGATGGCGACCTTGATCTGGTCACGATAGGCTCGACAACGATCGACCCCCTCACGCCCGTTACCGTTCTCTACCGTGCGAGCGGGAACTTCGTCGCGCCGAGCGGTGCCATATTGCCGGGTCTGCACAGCGGAGACGTGGACTGGGGCGACTTCGACAACGACGGCGACCTCGATCTTGTGGCAACCGGTGTCGACGCTGATGGTGCGCCGCGAACACTCGTCCTTAGAAACAACGGGACCGGAGGCCTTGAGGAGGTCGACCTCGGGCTCGTTCATCTCGCGTACGGCTCAGCAGCTTGGGTAGACGTAGACAACGACGCGGATCTGGACTTGATGCTGACCGGCCAGGTGTCCGGGGGACGGCTTCAGTCAATTCTGTATCGTAACGATGGCGGCTCGTTCTCGGATTTCGCAGCGCCTTTCGAAGGGCTCGCTTTCTCCACGCAGGACTGGGGCGACTTCGACAGTGACGGTGACCTCGACCTCTTGTTGACCGGACAGCGTCTCACACCGGCATTTGGGACCGGTATCACGTCCGTCTATAGAAACGATGGAGGTGTCTTCTCTCTTGTGCCGACCGGCCTGCCGGGCGTCTACTACGGAGAGGGCCTGTGGGTGGATTACGATGGTGACGGTGAGCTGGACGTGATACTCGCGGGCCGACGCGAGGCCTTCGGCTCAAATACGATGCGTGCGTGCGTGAAGGATTCCGGCGTCACTTTCACATGCACCCAGATTCAGGTTGCGGGACTTGGCGGTCAGCCGGTGCCGGGCCTCGGTTATTCCTCAGTGAGTTTAGCGGATTATGACAAAGACAACGACCTCGACTTGTTTGTGACGGGAAGTCTGACGTCCGGCGAGACCGTAACGACGTTTTACCGAAGCCTCGCCGTCGCACGTAATACGCCGCCACTTGCACCGATGGGCGTTTCGAGTTCACAGAGCGGTACGTCCGTTACACTCACGTGGGATGCGGCCATCGACCCCAACACGCCCTCGGCAGGATTAACGTACGAGGTTCGTGTCGGCACGACACCTGGAGGCGTCGACGTCGTGTCGCCGCGAGCGGATCCCGTTACGGGATTGCGACGTGTTGTCGAGGCCGGCAACGCGGGCCAGTCGCGAATGTACCGGCTGGAAGGACTAGCACCGGGTACGTACTACTGGAGCGTACAAGCTGTCGACAATACGTATGCGGGTTCACCTTTTGCACCCGAAGCATCGTTTACGGTGGGAGGCTGACATGCAAAGTCGACCCTCGCCTACGAGCATCTCAACGGTCGCGGCAGTTGCGGGACTGCAGGTTATTGCCATGTCGATCTGCGTCGCACCGGCGACTTACGCGCAAGAGCCGTTCACATACCTGTGGGTGGACGCGCCCGTAGCACCCGCCGGTTTCGGTGCGGCCTCGTGGATCGACTTCGATCTGGACGGTGATCAGGATCTCTTGCTGCTCGGACGGCAGGGTCAGGGTGCCGGTCTTCCGGAAATTTCACTCTGGTCGCAGGTCGAGACCGAGGTCACATTGAACGACGACGGGAACCGGCGACCATCGGCGGTTTATGTGGCGTCTGGTTCCCTTGCGGGTGCCCCACCACTGTGGCTTGGACAGATCGACTGGGCGGACTATGACCTGGACGGCGACCTTGACGCAGCTGTCATCGGCACGCCGGACGGAGGGTTACCATATGCACCGACACTCCGTTTTTTGCGTAACGACGGCGATGGTACCATCACAGCATTAGATCCGGGACTGCAGCCGCTCGTGGGGGATGTCGACTGGGGAGATTATGACAACGATGGTGACTCCGATCTCCTGGTCACAGGCGTAGATGTGGCCGGCGCGCCGCGAACACTTCTTTATCAGAACGATGCCGGCTCGTTCTCACCCGTTGACGTCGGACTGCCCGACGTGGGACTTGGCTCGGCTGCGTGGACGGATCTGGACAACGACCGCGACCTCGATGTGGCTTTGTGTGGAATCGGTGAGACGGGCGATTCGTTCGTCGCGGTATACAGAAACGATGGGGCCACGGTGTTCTCTCCATTGACAATTCCGGGCGGTGGTTTTCTTTACTGCACGGTTGACTGGAGTGACTATGATGAGGACGGATTTGACGATCTTCTCGTTTCCGGCAGCCGACTCGCTCCTGGTGAGCTCCAGGGTCACACGCGGGTGTATCGTAATGATGGCGGTTCGCAATTCGTCGATGCAAACATCGACATTGTGGGCACTGCAGCCGGTACCGCGCGATGGATCGATATAGATCTGGACGGCCGCCTGGACATCCTCGTTGTGGGTGGCAGGGACGTCGCGTTTCGCCGTGTACTCGGGCGGATTTATGCGGGGACAGGCGGAGACTTTCGGTTCGTGTCGAACATCAGGGGATCACAGCCCGGCAATGCCTCATTCGGAGATTTTGATGGCGACGGCGATCCGGACCTCGCAGTAATCGGTTCGGGTGCGGATGGCACCATTGTGACCTCATTGTACATGAACGGCGAGCTGGAGGTAAACGACGCACCGACGGTGCCGGATGGACTTCGTTCCGAGGTCAACGGTGGGGATGCTCTGCTATCCTGGAACCCGGCCACCGATCCATCCACCGCGAGTCCTTCGCTAACCTACAATCTCCGGGTCGGGACAGCACCCGGAACGGGCGACGTGATTTCGTTGCCCGTTGGGCCCGGGGGTTTGCCGGTTCGTTCCGCTCCCGGCAATGTCGGTCACAGCGCCTCCTGGCGTTTGTCCGGACTGGCCAACGGCACGTATTACTGGAGCATACAAGCGGTCGACAACAGTCTCCACGCATCTGCATTCTCAGACGCTGCTACCTTCACCGTTACGGCATCGTCGGGAAGCAAACCCGTCGGCACGGACGAGGCATTGCCGGCTGCGTTTCGTTTGCACCATCCGTATCCGAATCCCTTCAGCGACTTCACTTCGTTGGCATACGAATTACCGTCCGGCGGGCACGTCATGCTGGAGGTGTACGACGTGCTCGGGAAGCGCGTCGCCCGACCCCTTGACGGATTCCGGCCGGCGGGTCGACACGTCGTCCGGTTGCGAGGCGCGGACGCGGCTGGAGGAGCACTTGCGTCCGGACTGTACGTGTTTCGCCTGACCTACGGGGCGCAGTCGCTTATCACGCGCGCGATCGTTCGCCGATAAGTGCGGGCGG
>JBFHWK010000223.1:0-5679 GCA_041589075.1 Rhodothermales bacterium | reverse complement strand
TCCGAACTCGGCATTGTCCTCGAACAGCGAGTTGCTCCATGCTGGTCCACGACCCTCCTTGTTGACGGTCCACGGCGTTGTCGGCAGGTTGCCGCCGTAGATGCTGGAGCAGCCGGTAGCGTTGGCTATGACGGCGCGGTCACCGAAGAGCCGCGTCAGCAGCGAGAGATACGGAGTCTCGCCGCAACCGGCGCACGCACCGGAAAACTCAAACAGCGGCTCCAGCAGCTGTACGTCCTTGACCTTGGTAAACTTTAGGCCGTCGCTCTGACCGTTGCGGGTGATGTCCGGTAGCGCCTCGAAAAACGTCCAGTTCGTGCGCTCGGCCTCCCGAATCGGAAGCTGCGGGGCCATGTTGATGGCCTTCCGGTTGACCTGGCTCTTGTCCTTGGCCGGGCACACCTCAACACACAACTTACAGCCGGTGCAGTCCTCGACGGCCACTTGCAGCGTGTACTTCTTCCCCGGAAGCTCGCGCCAGCTTGCGTCCATCGTCTTGAAACCGGCCGGTGCCCCCACGAGATCATCCTCGTCCACCACCTTAGCTCGGATGACCGCATGGGGGCACACCATGACACACTTTCCACACTGGATGCAGAGGTCCGGCTCCCAGACGGGTACGTCAATCGCAAGATTGCGCTTCTCCCATCTGGTCGTTCCAGAAGGATAGGTGCCATCGGCCGGCAGCTTGCTGACGGGAAGGCTGTCTCCGTAGCCGGCGAGTATGGATGCCGTCACTTCCCGTACAAAATCAGGGGCCTCTTCCGGTACGATCGGTGTAGGCTCCGGCCCGTTCACGTCAGAGGGCACGTCGACCTGTTGAAGGTGTGCGAGTGAGGCGTCTACGGCCGCGAAGTTCATGCGCACGACCGATTCTCCGCGCTTGCCGTAAGTGTCTCGAATCGCCTTCTTGATCTTCTCGATTGCTTCCTCTTTCGGCAGGATTCCGCTCAGGGCGAAGAAGCATGTTTGCATCACCGTATTGATGCGTGCACCAAGCTGCTGCTCCTCTGCGACGCGGTAGGCGTCGATCACATAGAAGCGCAATCGCTTCTGAATGATCTGCTGCTGCACGTTCCGGGGAATACGGCGCCAGGTTTCGGTTGCGTCGTATGGACTATTGAGCAGGAAGATGGCGCCCTCTTCCGCCATCGCCAGTGTGTCGTACTTCTCCAGAAAACCGAATTGGTGGACGGCGACAAACTGGGCGCTCTGTATGAGATACGTGCTGCGAATCGGACGCGGTCCAAATCGCAAATGCGAGATGGTTCGAGCTCCTGCCTTTCTCGAGTCGTAAACGAAATAGCCTTGTGCGTGAAGCCCGGTCTCCTGTCCGATGATCTTGATTGAGTTTTTGTTGGCGCCTACGGTCCCGTCGGACCCCAGCCCCCAGAAGACCGCACGCGTAACGTCGTCCGCTTCCGCCTCCACCGATTCGTCATACGCGATACTCGTGTTCGTGACATCGTCGTTGATGCCGACGGTGAAGTGATTCTTCGGTGATGCAGACGTCAAACTGTCGAACACCCCCCGGACCATGGCAGGAGTGAACTCCTTCGATGAGAGGCCGTAGCGGCCGCCGATGATCCGGGGCACTGCCGTGAAGCGTTTCTTCTCCTCATTCATGGACTCGGACACGGCCGTGACCACGTCTTGGTAGAGGGGCTCTCCTGCAGATCCCGGCTCTTTGGTCCTGTCCATGACGGTGATGGCCTGCGCCGTCGGAGGAATAGCTTCCAGCAAGTGTTCTGTCGAGAACGGACGAAACAGTCGCACCTTCACCAGACCGACCTTCCTTTCTTCCTCAACAAGGCGTTCGACTGTTTCGTGCGCCGTCTCACAGCCCGAGCCCATCATGACAATGATCGACTCGGCTTCGGGGTGTCCGACATATTCGAACAAACGGTAGCGACGCCCGACACGTCGCCCAAACGCATCCATGATCTCCTGCACGATGCCGGGCGTCGCAACATAGAATGGGTTTACGGTTTCGCGAGCCTGAAAAAACACGTCCGGGTTTTGAGCCGTACCGCGTATGAAAGGCCTGTCCGGGGATAAGGCTCGGCTTCGGTGTTCGCGGATCGTTTCGGCGTCGATCATCGCTCGAATATCGTCGTCCGAGAGCGGCTCGATCTTCTGGATCTCATGCGAGGTTCGGAAGCCGTCCATGACGTGCAGGAATGGAACGCGCGACTTGAGGGTGGCGGCCTGCGAGATGAGCGCGAAATCCATCACCTCCTGCACCGAGTTCGCGAAAAGCATCGCCCACCCCGTACCGCGTGCCGCCATGACGTCGGAGTGGTCGCCAAAGATCGAGAGTGCCTGAGCGGCGACCGATCGTGCCGCAATGTGGAACACGGTCGGCGTGAGTTCTCCTGCGATCTTGTACATGTTGGGGATCATCAGGAGAAGTCCCTGGCTGGCCGTAAACGTCGTCGTCAACGAGCCGGCCTGGAGGGCGCCATGCACAGCCCCGGCCGCGCCGCCCTCGGCCTGCATCTCCACCACACGCGGCACGCTGCCCCAGATGTTCTTTTTGCCCCGCGTGCTCCAGAGGTCGGCAAACTCACCCATGGGAGAGGCCGGTGTAATCGGATAGATCGCGACAACCTCGTTTGTCTTGTGCGCGACAAGGGCAGCCGCTTCGTTACCGTCAATCGTTACCGTCGCGCTTCCCATGGCAGGAATGGTGGTGGTCTGGACCTTGCTTCTCGGGTGATAGGTACGGCCGGCACAGCCATCGATATCAGAGGGATTGCTTAGAGGAGGCTGTAGGGGAATCGCTGACGCGGCGCGTACTGTGCTGGAATCGGCGGGAGGCGTCAATCGTCCCGCCCGGTCCCAAATAGGCCGTTTTCTCCTTTCCGCGGAGGCCCTCGTGACAGCCCACGCGGACTAACAAATTGCCGTGAATAACCGATACATACTGTTATCCACCTGGCTTCCGATCACCCATGCAAGAAACCGCTACTGCCCGAGACGGACAGCCGGCCGCGATGCTGATGCTGCTCGTCGTTGTTCTGGTCCTCGCGGTTCCGCTGCGTCTGGCGGTCCCTGTACCGGGTCCGGAGGCGCGCCGCGCACTGATGTGCGTCCTCGAGCTGCTGTTCGTGCTGCCCTACCTTGCGACCGTGGCGCGGCGATCGACTTTCGTAACGGTGCCACCTCTTGCCGGCTTGGTTTTCGGCGCGTGGATGCTGTCAGCCGCTGCCTCGATCGTCGTCTCGCCGTACTGGCAGGCTGCACTGGCGCGCCAGACCGAATGGACGACCCACATCCTGTTCGCCACGTGCCTGTGGCACTTCTTAAAGCACAACCGCGGCATGACACGACGGGTGTTGACTTTGGCAATGCTGGGCGCTGTCGTGGCAGCACTGATCGTATTCAAGGCGTGGCTGGACGAACCGAATCCTGAGCTCGTGACATGGCGCCGATATCTTCCGCTTTTCAGCCATGTGCGTCACTTCGGCTACTACGCGCTGGGTGGTCTCATACTGTCGCATCTATGGGTTGCAGATCCGGGCGCGGGAAGAGTGCGCGTACTCTGGTCGGTCGTAATCGCGAGTGTGTTGTGGGGGGCGCTCATCTGGACAGGCGGTCGCGCAGCGTTGGTCTCCGCGCTGCTGGGCGTGGCAGCAATCGCTGTGCTGTCGCCCACACGACGGTGGGCTGTGGCGGGTACGACTGCACTTGCACTGCCAATCGGATCCGTAATTGCGGCACTCACGACGGCTGGCCGCCCCGAACTCGGGTGGAGAGCAATTCTCAGACGGCTTGACCCGACCGAATACGTCCAGTTCACGTCCAATCGCACGCGCTTCTGGGAGCTTGCGTTCGAGAACTTTCAGGAGAGCCCCATACTCGGGCTCGGACCGGATGCCTATCGATTTCTCCAACCCAAAATATTCGGGTCGCACCCTCACAATGTGATCCTCCAGTTCCTGACCGATTATGGTGTCGTCGGCACCGTTCTTTTCGGCATACTGTTTCTCCTGTGCGTCGCGGTGGCCTTTGGGCACACGCGCGACCGCGCCGACGACCTGCGTGGCGAGCGTGTGGTCGCCCTCGCGATGATCTTTGCGTTCTCGGCCCACGCGCTTCTCGATGGAACCTTCTATCATGCGGTGCCGCTTATGCTGATCGCCGTATGTGTGGCGGTCGGACTGCAGCCGGACGCTTATGAGTCGTCTGCCGTCACCGCAGGACGAACAGTCTTTTCAGTGCGCACCGGACTGGCGAACACCGTTGCCATGCTGTGCGTGGGTCTGATCGGAGTCTATTCGTTGGGCCTTGCCAACATGCTTGCGCGCGGTGTGCCGGACAAAGATAGCGCGCGGGCACGCGTTGTTCGGGTCCTGCCGGGAGCGACGAACAGTATGAATCTGGAGCTGTGGATCCGATCCTGGTCCAAAGAGGATCCGGTGGCCGCGTCCGAGTGGGCGCACTGGGCACACCAACATAGTCCCGATGCCTATCGCTTCAGCAGTCTGGAGGCGCAGTTGCTTGCCGACTTGGGTTTTTACGAAGCGGCGCACGAACACGCCCTTATGGCGCTTGGATCAGCGCGCGGCAGGCTTCGCACGAACCTGGCGGCGGCACTGGCTCCCATCATCAAGACGGGTGAGGCCTATTCAGGCCAGATGCTTTTCGAAGTGCCCGAGAAGTAGTACCGATGTGCTGCGTTTCGGCGAACACGCGCGCCTCGGCTCGGTTCGTTATATTTCTCTCCCACACCACCTGGATCATGGCGCAAAATCCGACAGAAGTCGCCGTGACGGGCGAGTTCCATCGGATACGGGACGAGCTTGTCGCGATTGACGAAGTCAGCAAACTGCTCACGGCTTCCGAGCTCGACCCGTACGCGCTCCTTGACGAGATCGTCCGCACGACCGCGCGGGAGATGGGAATGAAGGCAAGTGCACTGCGCCTGATCGACGAGGAGATCGGTGAACTCGTCATCAAAGCCGTCTACGGACTCAGCCCTGAGTTCCTGGGCGAGCAGTCCATAGTGGACACGCGCCGCCGGTTTCATCGCATGATCGAGAACGATGGGATAATCATGATCGGCGATGTGCGCTCGGATCCTGACTTTTCACTCTCAAAGGCGGCGGAGACCGAGGGAATCTGTTCACTGCTCGCCGTCGGCCTCTATCGGGACGGAAAGACGGTGGGCGCCCTTTCCGTCTATACGGATGCACCGCATGTGTTTACGATTTCGGAGGTGCAGGCCCTGCGTGTGATCGCCAACTATGGGTCCGTAGCGCTCGAGCTTGCCAATCTCCATGAATCTCGCATGGAGAAGGAGTGGTTGGAACGTGAACTCGAGCTCGCGGCGGAGATTCAGCGGACGGTTCTCCCGGAACGGATGCCCGTGGTTCCCGGCTATGACATCGCGGGAAGAAGCGATTCCTGGGAAGATATCGGAGGCGACTTCTTCGACTTCATAGAGCTTCCGGAAGATAATCTTGGAATAGCGCTGGGTGATGTGTCGGGCAAGAGCGTTCCCGCTGCGCTTCTGATGTTCACGGTGCGCACGGCACTGCGTGCACACGCGGAGCACGAGTATGGCATTGCCGAAATTATTCGCCGCGTAAATCACGCGCTCTGCCGCGATACGAAAACGGAGCAGTTTGCGACGCTCTTTTACGGTGTTCTCAACGTCTCCAATCAACTGATGAC
>JBFHWK010000222.1:0-5699 GCA_041589075.1 Rhodothermales bacterium | reverse complement strand
CCGGCGCCGCCAGCGTCCCGACGGCAAGCCGAGGCCTGCGATGACGGCGTGGGAAGGGTTTGTACGGGCGGGTGGAGGCGCTGTTCGGCGTCGACGGTGCCATTGTCTGGCGGACGCTGACGAGGTCGAACCGCAACGGTAGCGTCGCTTAGACCAGACTACAGGATACTGAGAAACACTGGTGGTGCCGCATTGACCCTCCCGCGCGCGTCGATCCCCGATAGTTCGACTTCTGCAATTGCACCTTCAACTACCGCTTCTGCTGCGGCCACTACCCGGATGTAGTTGTCGGTGAATCCGCCGGCCAGGCCATCCTCAACCTTGCCTTCCCACAACACGCGCCGTCGCGTTCCGAGGTGGGAACGGACAAACGACACCTTCTTCTCCTCAGACAGCGTACGCAGCACCCGGTTGCGTCGTCTGCGTTCACGCATCGGAACGGTCGGCCCGCCCATATCTCCCGAGTGGTTGACGGCCGCCGTATTTGCGCGCTCCGAATACGTAAAGACGTGAAGGTATGTGACGGGCAGCGATCGAATGAATTGAACGGTGTTCTCAAATCGCTGGAGCGTCTCGGCAGGGAAGCCCACAATCACGTCGGCACCAATCGCGGCATCCGGGATGTGTTTCCTGATGAGGGCGACACGGTCCTCGTACACCGTGCGACGATATCGTCTGCGCATCCTGGCGAGGACGGCGTCGTCTCCGCTCTGAAGAGGAATGTGGAAATGCGGCATGAACCGTTTCGACCCTGCCACGAACTCAATGATTTCGTCGGTGAGCAAGTTCGGCTCGATGGACGAAATTCGATAACGATCGATGGCCTCCACATTGTCGAGGCGTTGCAGTAGTTCCAAAAGCTCCTCGCCCGTGTCGTTCCCAAATAGGCCAATGTTGACGCCGCTGAGAACGATCTCACGAAACCCGGAAGATGCAATGTGCTCGGCCTGGCGTACTGTGTCTTCAATCGACTGTGAGCGGCTTTGACCGCGGGCAAGGGGAATGGTGCAGAACGAGCACGAGTAATCACAACCGTCCTGAACCTTTAGAAACGCTCGCGTTCGCTCACCCGCAGAATAGGCAGGCCCGAACGCCACGACGTCGTCTATACATGAAACGCTGACCTGCGTTTGGTCGCGGCGCTTGAACGAACGAACGACGTCAAATATCTGAAACTTCTCGGAAGACCCCAGAACGACATCGACGCCCGAAATGCCGGCGATTTCCTTCGGCTTCAACTGCGCGTAGCAACCCGTGACGATCACGAACGTACTCGGATTGGCACGGATCGCACGGCGTATGACCTTCCGACATTTCTTGTCGGCTTCGTCGGTTACCGAACATGTGTTGATGACGGCGACGTCGGCACCCTCGTCCAACGCGACGACGTCGAAATCACGTGACCTGAACTCACGCGCGATGGTGCCGGTCTCGGCGAAGTTTAGCTTGCAGCCGAGGGTATAAAAGGCAACCGTGGGCCTGGAATGTGTAGCGGGTCGCTTCGAATGCACTGGAAATTGAACGGCGGTTCCGGCGGATGGTCTGCGGCTCTGCTACAGTGTACGTATCTTTGAGTTTCCGTTTTTCAATCTACAATCGCCCATGATCGCACCCGAGGGATACGGGATAATTGCCGTTACAGCCGTTGTCTCCGTGGTCCTCGCCATCACATCAATGCTGCTGCCCGAGCCGTGGCGTTGGCTTGTCGTGGCGCTTGCAGTTCTTCTCCTGGCATTCACGTTGTTCTTTTTTCGGGACCCCGCGCGGACTGTCCCAGATGGTGCGCTCGCAGGCGAACTCCTGGTCGCTCCGGCCGACGGCAAAGTCGTTCTCGTGAAGGTCGTCGATCGTGAACCGCTGTATTTGCAAAGTCCGGCTCATCAAGTCTCGATCTTCCTGTCACCGCTGGATGTACACGTGAATCGCGTGCCCACAAACGGCGTGGTTGAATACGATCAATACGTTGAGGGAGACTACCTGGTCGCCTGGCATCCCAAAGCGAGTGAGAAGAACGAACGGTCGCAAATCGGCATCCGCCATCCCAACGGATTCCGCATTCTCTTCAAACAGATTGCGGGAAAGGTGGCCCGCCGCATCGTCTACCACATTCGGGTCGGGGACACGGTTTCGGCCGGAGAGCGGTTCGGAATCGTCAAGTTCGGGTCGCGTATGGATGTCCTCGTACCGACTTCGTTTGAAATCCTGGTAAAGCAGGGCGACCGTGTGCAAGCCGGAGAGACTGTTATAGGCAAGATCCCACCTGTTTCTGTTCCTCAATCGGAGACGGCGAATGCTATGAACGAGCTGGGCATTTCTGAATGAGTAACGAGCGTCGAAATGGATTGCGTCGCCGCCGGCGGGCTGGCGGAAAGCAGCGCGTCCTCCGACGGCGCCTCGCCGCGTTTCGCGAAGCGCGCGCCGGACGCCCCCGACGACAGATTCCCAGAGCGGCCGTTCCCTCGTTCTTCACTCTCATGAATCTGTTCTGCGGGTTCATGGCACTGACTCAGATTCTCGAAGGCCGACTCGAGCAAGCATGCTGGCTGATTGTGCTCGCCGGCTTCTTCGACATTCTCGACGGCATGATGGCGCGACTCACAAACTCGCAAAGTTTGTTCGGCGTCGAACTCGACTCGCTCAGTGATATCGTCTCATTCGGCGTTGCCCCGGCCTTTCTCATCTACGTGTTCGGACTGAAGCAATTCGGTCTCCTGGGTCTGATCGTGTCGTCACTTCCGGCAATCTGCGGGGCCGTCCGCCTCGCACGGTTCAATCTCCAGTTCGAGGGGATCAAGAAGGACTATTTCCTCGGACTTCCAATCCCTGCCCAGGCAGTCGTAATCGTCGCCATCGTGCTCAACTTCAATCAGGTTGAATACTTCGATCAGTTTAGCCCGAGCAACCAGACAGTACTGATGCCGATCATCGTGCTGCTGTCCGGCCTCATGATATCGAACATAAAGTTTGACGCGCTTCCGAAACCGACGCCGCAGTTTATTCGGGCCAACCCGGTGAAGTCCGTGCTCTATCTGGTCGCCATTGTACTTATAGTCTTTCTGCACCAGATCGGCCTGCTGATATCGCTGGCTGCTTATCTCGCACACGGTATCGGCAGGGCGTTGTTGAACTTCTACAAAGCGATCATGTCCGAAACGGACGAAGCTCTGGATCTCGACGATCGGCCCGTGACCGAATCACGCTAGCACGCCCTGTTCACTTTCACCCGATGACGCAAAACACACCCATGTTTAAGGCGAATGTTGAAGTTACACTGCGACCCTCGATCCTGGATCCACAGGGTAAGGCTGCGCTGCACGCTCTGCAGAACCTGGGCTTTACCAATATCGACCGAGTGCGGATCGGCAAGCACGTCGAGTTGTGGATAGAAGCGACGGACGAAGAGGCCGCTCTGAAAGTGGCAACCGCCGCCTGTGAGAAACTGCTTGCCAACCCCGTGATGGAAGACTACCGTGTCGAACTCGAAGCGGCGGTTGTGGACCAGAAGTAGCATTGGCGTTCGCCGATTACATAACGGCCTCGACCCGCCACGACCCGTGGGCGACTGCCGGACCGGCAACGGAGACGGAGGTCGACGTCGATGTCGACGTGGCGGAAGACGAAGACATCGACCACCCGTGGCGTGTCATTCTCTTTAACGATGAGATCCACACGTTCGACGAAGTCATCGCTCAACTGATCAAGGCGACAGGCTGCTCGAGTGGGGAAGCGGAGAAGATCGCCTGGACCGTTCATACGGAAGGTAAGGCAAGGGCGTACGAGGGCTCTTTCGAGGATTGCTTTCGCGTACAGGGTGTGCTTCGAGAGATCCAGCTCGTCACCGAGATAGAGGGCTGACCGGCAGCGGACGTTTGAGCGATGAACGACGAGCACAGGTCCCCTGCGAATGCTGCAAAACCAAGAGCCGAAGATCTTACGATCCAGCGCATCGGAACGCCGGATTGGGCACGGGACGTTGTCTGGTACCAGATTTTTCCCGACCGGTTTTGCAACGGCGATCCGACGAACGACCCGACACTCGACAGCTTGCTCGGCGCTCATCCGCACGACCTCGACTCGCCTTGGCAGGTGCACCCATGGACCTCCGACTGGTATCGGCTTCAGCCCTACGAGCGCGTGAGCGGGAAGGACCTCTGGTTCAACCTTGAACGCCGTCGCTTCGGCGGAGACCTCCAGGGCATTATTCAAAAACTCGGCTACCTGGAAGACCTCGGAGTAGGCGGGATCTATCTCAATCCGATATTCTGGTCGCCGTCGCTTCACCGATACGACGCCGCGACCTACCACCACGTGGATCCCTACCTCGGCCCTGATCCCGACGGTGACATTGGGCGGATAGCACTCGAAACTCCCGATGAGCCCGAGTCGTGGGTGTGGACCAGCTCGGATGAATTGTTTCTCGAATTGATAGAGCGTGCGCACGAGAGGAAAATCCGCATTATTATCGACGGCGTTTTCAACCACGTCGGCCTTCGCCACTGGGCATTTCAGGATGTGGTAAAGCATCGGCGCGACTCGCGTTTTGCAGACTGGTTTACCATCAAGGATTGGGGAGATCCGGACGGAACCCGCCCGCTGCAGTACAAATGCTGGTGGAACTTCATGGAATTGCCCGAATGGCGGCAGGACAAGAACGGTATTGTCGAGGGGCCGCGGAAGTACATCTTCGATATCACTCGCCGCTGGATGGATCCCGCCGCCAACGGCGACGTGTCCCGGGGTGTGGACGGCTGGCGACTCGACGTGGCGTTCTGTATTCGTCATGCATTCTGGAAGGACTGGCGTGTGCACGTCAAGTCGATCAACAGGGATGCGTATATCGTGGCGGAAGTCGTCGACAAGATCGAAGAGAACGAACCTTTTCTTCGTGGGGACGAGTTCGACGCCGTGATGAACTACAACTTCGCGTTTGCCTGTGCAGAGTTCTTTGTCGAGGATCGCACGCGTATCACAGCATCGGAGTTTGAGACGAGGCTTCGCGAACTTCGGGACGCGTTCCCGCTGGAGGTGGCGTTTGCGCAGCAAAACCTGTTGGACAGCCACGACTCCGACCGCTTTGCGTCACACATCGTCAACAGGAATCTCGGAGGCTACCGCGAGTGGATGGCGTATCACAAGCTGTCGAAGGCGAGCAATCCAGAGTACGCGACGCGAAAGCCCGACAACGACGAGAGGGCAATGCAGAAGGCCGCGGTGCTATTTCAGATGACGTATCTGGGTGCGCCGATGGTCTACTACGGCGACGAGGCAGGGATGTGGGGCGCCAACGATCCGTGTTGCCGGAAGCCGATGGTCTGGCCGGAGTTGCAGTTTGAGCAGGAAAGCGTTTTGCCGACGGGAGATCAAAGGCCCATGCCGCTCGACGTTCGCTTCGATATCGAACTCCACGCCTATTACCGGCGGCTCATCCGTTTGCGTAACGAGCTTGCGCCACTGCGCCACGGCGGCATCACGTGCCTGCACACTGACGACGAGGTCGGCGTGTTTGTTTTTGCGCGACGTTACGAAGGTGAGGAGGTCGTTGTGGCCGTTTGCTCGTCTGAAGATCCTCAGGCCGTGACGGTTGAAGGTGTCACGGGCGAGTTTGTGGACCGGCTGAATGATGGCGAGCGCATCATGAGTAAGGGCTCGACACTGCGGCTGATTGTGCCCGCTCGTGGGGGGCGGATTCTTTTGAGGCT
>JBFHWK010000221.1:0-5713 GCA_041589075.1 Rhodothermales bacterium | reverse complement strand
TGAACGTGGAAGATCCGATCCCCGAATTGGCGGATGAAGTCGACGTAATCGACACCCTGGTAACCGAGGTGACTCGGGTCGTAGTTGAAGCCAAACGCGGGATGACCGCCCACCGCCTCAATCGCCCGCGCCGTCGACGCGATGTCGAAGGCGATCTCTGTCGGATGCACCTCGAGCGCGAATTTGACGCCCAGACTCTCGAACTCATCAAGTATCGGTGTCCACCGGTTCGCGAAGTCCTGAAACCCCGCCTCGATCATGTCCGGCGGGACGGGAGGGAAGCTGTAGAGGTATTGCCAGATCGAACTCCCGGTGAACCCGTTCACAACGGATACGCCGAACTTCTTCGCTGCCCGCGCCGTGTCGATCATTTCCTGTGCGGCTCGCTCGCGTACACCCTCCGGGTCTCCGTCGCCCCACACATGCGGCGGCAGAATCGACTGGTGCCGTTCGTCGATGTTGTCGCAGACGGCCTGGCCTGCGAGGTGATTTGAGATGGCGAAGCACTGCAGGCCGTGGCTCTCCAGCATCTCACGCTTGTCATCGCAATACGAATCCTCGTCGATCGCGCGCGACACCTCAAAGTGATCGCCCCAGCAGGCA
This sequence comes from Rhodothermales bacterium, assembly GCA_041589075.1. GTDB lineage: Bacteria > Bacteroidota > Rhodothermia > Rhodothermales > JABDKH01 > JBFHWK01. The sequence continues at coordinate 5,110 of JBFHWK010000221.1, read as the reverse complement.
AGCTCCACACCGTCGTATCCGAACTGCTTTGCCTTCTGCAGCATCGTATCAAGCGGTAGGTCGGCCCACTGGCCGGTAAATAATGTGACTGGTCGTGACATCGTACTATCTGATTTCGTTAAGAGGCTGTTCCCGGGTTCGGGATGTCAGACCTCCGGAAACTTGACCCATTTTGCGGATGAGTCTGAACTCTTTACGGCGGTTTCGATGAAGGCCATGCCGGCAACACCGTCGTCGACAGTCGGGAAGTCGTAACCGTCATCCGGCGGCTGCTTGCCGTCGACGTGATCCGCGATAGCTGCGGCTGCAGCGAGGTAAATGTTCGCGAACGCCTCGATAAATCCTTCCGGATGTGCAAACGGTGTGCGCGTGTTGGCCTTCGCGGCGTCGCCTACATAGTCGTTGCCACGGCGGTATACCTGCCGCGGCTTGTCGGCGTACTTGACGATGAGATCGTTCGGATACTCCTGGTGCCATTCGATCGACGCCTTGGTTCCGTAGGCTCGAATACTCAACGCGTTCTCGTCGCCGTTTGATATCTGTGACGCGTAGATGATTCCCTTCGCTCCGCCTGTAAAGCGAACGAGCATGTTGCCATCGTCGTCGAGTTCGCGCCCCGGTATGAACGCCGTGAGTTCGGCGCAAAGCTCATCGACCTCGACGCCGCAAACATACCGCACAAGGTTGTGCGCGTGCGTCCCGATGTCGCCGATACAGTTCGATGCGCCGGCAACGGCAGGATCGGCTCGCCAGTTGGAGATTTGTTCACGACCGGTCCCCTTGACGTCGCCGACGGCATAACCCTGCGGATACTCGGCGACGATCTTCAGCAGTCGCCCGAGCTCTCCATCGCGCACCATCCGGCGGGCCTCCTTCACCATCGGATAGCCCGTGTAGTTGTGCGTCAATGCAAAGACCAACCCGGTGCTCTTGACGAGATCGCGCAGCTTGTACGCCTGATCGAGATCGAACGTCATCGGCTTATCGCACACGACGTGAAATCCCGCCTCCAGAAACGTCTTCGAAACTTCGTAGTGCATGTTGTTTCGAACGACGATGCTCACGAAGTCGATGCGCTCGTCGGCAGTCAGCGCGGCCTCCTTCGTGGCCATCTCCTGATAGCTGGGATAAACACGTGACGGCTTCAGAAAGAAATCCTCGCCCGAGAGACGTGACTTCTCCGCGTCGGCCGAAAAGCAACCGGCGACGAGTTCAATCTTACCGTCGAGGTTCGCGGCCATGCGATGAACCTGACCGATGAAGGCGCCGCGACCGCCGCCCACCATCCCCATGCGAAGTTTTCTGTTCATGTCGCGAAAAACAAAGATGCGTGTTGAGAAATCGAAAGTAGAGATGCGACGCGTGGCGTCAGCAGCCCACCGGCCGGCCGGTGCTGGCGGACTCATACAGGGCGTCGATAATCTTCATGAGCGATAGTGCCTGATCCGGTGTGTTGAGAGGCTTTTCTTTTCCCTCGATGGCCCAGATAAAATTCGAGGCGGAGCGGCTGCGGCCCATGTCCTCGCACGCCTCGACGACGATGGTCCTATTGACCGAATTTCCACCTTCCTGGACGTACAGCTCGCACGTGTCGATCGCGGCTTCGTCCACGCCGTCCCGGTCGAACAGGCGCTCTACTTTGCCGCCCGCCCCGGTGCCCTGGAAGACTACCGAAACCTCTTCGCGCTTGACCATCTCCGCCCATGAGACCTGTATGTGGAGCACCTGTCCGCTCGTGAACGTCACGAGCCCGTGCGCGGCCGCCTCCACGTCCGTTACTCCCTCCTCAACGTCCGGAATTCCCCATGGTCCTTTGAAGCTCTTGTCGGTAATGAAGTCGTCGAAGGTCCGACCGAGGACGTGTGCCGGCTCCGGATACCCCATGAAGTAGAGCGCAAGGTCGGCCATATGCAAGAGGTCGATCAGGGGTCCGCCGCCCGCAAGCGCTTTTGTGGTAAACCATCCTCCGAAACCGGGTATGCCCGTACGCCTGATCCACTTGGCCTGGGCCGAGTTGATTCGGCCGATGGTACCGTCTTCGACATACTTCATTATCGCGTAGGATTCAGGACGCGCCCGGTTGTTGAAGTTGAACATCAGCTTCCGGTCCGCTTTTTCGGCGGCGACGATCATCTTATGGACCTCGCCGGCGTTCAGTGCGGGCGGCTTCTCGCAAAACACGTGCTTGCCCGCCTCCAGCGCCTGTATGGCGAGCGGCGCATGGAACTTGTTCGGCACGATGATCGACACGGCGTCAAGCGGCTCGAGGGCCAGCATATCTCCGACGTCATCGAACACGTCCGGCACGTCCCACGCGTCGGCGACTCGTTGCGCGGCCTCGACCGCGACGTCCGCGACCGCCTCGACCTCGGCTCCCGCCTTCATGAACCCTTCGATGTGGTACCGGGCCATCCCGCCGGCGCCTATAATCCCGACTCTTGTTGGCATGTCGCTGCTGTGCTGGCCGATGGATGCAGAAACGCCGGAATATAGTCTGGTCAGCCTAAAATTTGTGTCGGGCAGAGCGCTATTCGTAACACTTGTGTAACATTGTGCACGCATATTCGTCCATGCGATCTCAAGTTGTCCGTAATGGAGGAGGGACGAATTGGCGGTACGAAATCACCCGGGGGTCCTGTTGTCTGTCGACCACGCCGCAGCCATCGTGAATCCCTATCAGCTGGGCTCACCGGCCCTGCGCAGGCCGTACGCGGTTGCGGACGACGGCGGCATTTTGCTGGCCGACGAAGCCAGCACCTTTCGGTTCTATCTTCCCTTTGAGCGAGTGGAAGAAGTGCGCTTTCGGGCCGAAAGTGGGCTATTCCTCCGCCTGCTCACAGGTGAGATACTCTACCTGGAAGTGCCGAATCGGGCAGTATGGCTGCAGACCGGTCTGCGGTCGTGCCCGTCGGCGATAGACCGATCGACCATGGGTTGACGGTCGCTCGATTTGAAAAAATCGGGCGTGGTCGATACCTTAGATCTCATATTCCCCGGAGACAAAAACCTCGTCTCCGTCCCACCAAGAGCGTTCCTCCCGCAGCCCGGTGCGTGCTGTCGGTATTGCAGCGGCGGTTTCGTGCGCCGTGTGCGTAGGCGGTCCGCTTCCCACCAGACCGGTAAAGTACCATGACGAATGGCCACGACAGCAGTACGAGACGTCGGACCACTATCGGCTTGTTTGTCGCGACGGCAACAATGCTCGCATTAACGAACGTAACCGTTGCTCAAATTACAATAGATGACTTCAACGCGGTCCTTACTACAGACAGTAGCCAGCCGAGCGGCAGCGTTTCCGCGGCCATGGGGATTATCGGCGATTGGAGAGATGGGAATCTGCTGCCTTCAACAGGTGGTTCATCGGGTGCCGGAGGCGCCGGGAAGTTCACCTTCAAGCGGCCGGCTCTGGATAATTCAGTTGTTACGCTCGACTGGGACGGGCTAACCGCACCGCCCATCTTGAACGAGACCGGGTTGGCAGGAGAGGATCTAACAGCCACCGGTGTACAGAAGTCGTTCCAGTTTGACATAACGCGCCTCGTCGGAGCCTTCACCGCAGAGATTCAAGTGTACACCGACGCAACGAATGCGTCGACGATCGACTGGATCGGGTCGCTGGGTACCAACACGGTTCCGTACGGTTGCTTCACGCAGCTTGGCGGAACGACGGGTCCGGCAGATTTCGCTAACGTAGGCGCGATCGTAATCCTGTTCGGCACCGGTCCGGCATCCGCTCAGGACTGGGACATCGGTGCGATAACGACGACCACGAACGAGCCGGCCTGCCCACCGCTGCCCGTCGAGATGTCTTCCTTCGATGCGACCGTGCGCGGCGGTACCGTTTCACTCGCTTGGACAACGGCGTCCGAGACGAACACCATCGGATTTGCGGTGGAGCACCGCGCGCTTACGGCCACTGCCAGCGAATGGACCGAAGTTGGTTTCATCGATGCCACCGGCAACAGCTCGCAAACACGTAACTATGCGTTTGGCGTCGATGCGCTCAATGCGGGCCTGCACGCCTTCCGCCTCCGCGTCGTGGATGTGGACGGACGCGTCGATTATTCGGAGACTATCGAGGTGTCGGTGGAGGCGCCGGGTTCGTTCGTGCTCGGTGCGGCCTACCCGAACCCCTTCAATCCGAGTACCTCCTTCACGCTTGCCCTAGACCGTTCACAGATGGTGGAGATCAGCGTTTTCGATCTTCTTGGACGACGCGTGAAGGAGTTGCACCGCGGCACGCTCGACGGAGGGCAGACGCACGTCTTCCGCCTGGATGCGACCGACTTCGAGACGGGATTGTACGTGATTCGCGCAATCGGTGAATCCGGGCAGGCGACGTCGAGTGTGACGCTCGTCAAGTAGATCTCGGCAACTGCCGCGATTTCGCCCCAAAAGTAAATTCGCCCCAAAAGTAAAAAGGGGTCGTCCGAAAGGGCGGCCCCCTTTTTTATGCCTTCATTGCTCAACGGTGCAGTTGGCAGCTCTTGGAGAAGTGACTTTGTGACCGGTGGAACCGCTCGTCGCGAGCCACAGTAGCTATCCGGGCACGTCTTTTCCGCTGCCACGCCCCGTTTTCCCTGTCGCAATGACGTTTCTCAACCCACTTGTACTGTTCGGTCTCGTCGCAGCAGCAATTCCGCTGATCATTCATCTCTTCAACTTTCGCCGACCTCGAAGAATCGATTTCAGCTCGCTCGTCTTTTTGCGTGAGCTGCAAAAGACAACGATGCAGCGTGTTCGTATCAAGCAATGGCTACTCCTGATTCTTCGAACACTTGCCATAGCCACGCTCGTTCTTGCTTTCGCGCGTCCGACACTGGAGGGCCCGTGGGCGGGTGCTCTCGGAGGTGAAGCCAGGACGGCCACGGTTGTCGTGCTCGACAACTCGGCGTCGATGCAGGCACGCGACGATGGCGGCGTGCGCTACGAGCAGGCGGCCGGTATGGCCGCCGAGCTTGCCGATCTCCTCAAGACGGGTGATCAGATGGCCATTGTGACGACGGCGGGCGCCATCGAGCGCGAGGAGCGGTGGCTCAAGACGCGGTCCGCAGTCCGCGAAGCCGTTGCAGACGAGATCCTGTCGTTCGAGGCCGCCGACTTGTCGACC